>JBHIBC010000020.1:0-41476 GCA_046758905.1 Acidobacteriota bacterium
CGGTGAACCATCGTGAAGAAGCGCTCGAATCCGTATTCGTCAACAGCCTGTTAGGTCAGACGCCGGTAGCGGCTCATGAACCGCCGGTCGATCCGATCCTTCAGGATCCAGGCCCAGCGGCTGTGGGAGATCAGCGCGCCGTACCTCAGCAGCGCCCTGCCGTCGGCGGTATTGAGAATGGAGAGGAATCCCCGCTGCGGATCGTAACGGGGAGGCGTCCCGCCGTCGAGCGCCGCCATGATGCTCCGCCACAGGACCGGAGCCTGCCGGACCGCGTAGACGCCGGCCTTCGGAGTGTCGGGACGCGATCGCAGCGTCGCGCAGTCGCCGGCGGCGAAGATCCGCGGATCGCGGATCGAGCGCAGCGCGTCGTCGACGAGCAGGAAGCCCCTCTCGTCCACCGCGAGGCCCGAGTCGCGGAACAGCGGCGGCGCGGCCGCCCCCCCGAGCCACACCGTCAGGTCCGAAGCGTGCGCTGCTCCGTCCTCGATCTCGACCCGACTCGCGCCGACGCTCAACGCCCGCCGCCGCGTGAGGACCGAGATCCCCTTGCGCTTCAGGACCAGCCCGGCCCGCCGGCGAAATCGCTCCGAGTAGCCCGGCAGGATGGCGCCGGAGGCCTCGAGGATCGACACCCGGCGGGAGCGCCCGGCCCGATCCAGGACCGCCGCGATCGCGCACGCCACCTCGACGCCGGCGGCGCCGCCCCCCACCACCGCCACGCGGGCGGTGGAGCCTCCGGGAGCGCGCGCCAGGGCCCGGATCCGCGCGTGCAGCTCGACCGCGCCGGACATCGGCCTGACCAGCGCCGCGTGCCGGCGCACGGCCTCGGAATCGGCGCCCGCGGGCGAGGAGCCCACATTGAACGAGACCAAGTCGTAGTGGACCCCGCCCTCCCCCTCGAGCCGCACCCTCCGCGCTCCGGGCTCGACCGCCGAGGCCCGCGCGCGGATGAACCGTCCGCCCGCCCGGCGGACGAGAGCCGGCAGGTCGAAGGCGATCTCCCCTTCGGCGTAGGTCCCCCGCAGGTAGCCCGGAACCATCCCGGAGTAGTGGTGCCGCTCCGCCGGGGACACGAGCGTGAGATCCACCCCCCGGCGCCGCGAGAGGATCAGGCGGCGCAGGATCTCGATGTGGACGTGCCCCGCCCCCACCAGCACGAGCCGCACGCGGTCGTCGTCCGCCTCGCGACCTCCGGCCTCCACGCGGCTGAAGACCATCCTCACTCCAATAGAGTCAGTCGCGAGCATAGCGCCCGGCCTCCACGCCTCTGAAGACCATCCTCAAGACGTCGCTCCGGCGCGACCGACCGCCGCCGACGCGCCGGGCGGAGCTGCCCTCCCGTCGCGACCCCTCGGGCGAGGCCGTCGCCGAGCTTGAACCGGACCCCCGCACCGCCTAGACTGGGACGGTCCCTCCATCCGCGCCGGAGCGGGATCGGGCCGGGGATAAGGACCCGGGATTATCGGCCATTCGCCATGAGGCCCGTCATGAACCCTCACGTGACTCCCACGGCGCAGTATGCCATCACCATGCGCATCGAGTACCCGCACGAGCCCGGGTGGATCGCCAGGATCGCCAGCCTGATCGCCCGGGAAGGCGGCGCGATCCAGGCCATCGATCTGGTCCACATCCACCGCGGGAGGAGCCTGCGCGACTACAGCATCGAGTGCAGCTCCACCGAACAGGCCCGCCGGATCATCGAGGCCGTGAGGGCCCTGGAGGGCGTCGAGTTCCATTCCGTGTCCGACAACACCTTCCTGATGCATCTGGGGGGCAAGCTCGAGATCGCCTCCAGGGTGCCGCTCAAGACCCGCGCCGACCTGTCGATGGCCTACACGCCCGGCGTGGCACGCATCTGCAGCGTGATCCGGGGGGACCCGCGGGCGTCGTTCAACCTCACGATCCGGAACAACTGCATCGCCGTGGTGACGGACGGCAGCGCCGTGCTGGGCCTCGGCAACATCGGGGCCCCGGCGGCGATGCCGGTGATGGAGGGGAAGGCGATCCTGTTCAAGGAGTTCGGCCGCGTCGACGCCTTCCCGCTCTGCCTCGACACCCAGGACGCCGACGAGATCATCGCCATCTGCAAGGCCGTGGCGCCCGGCTTCGGCGGCATCAACCTCGAGGACATCTCGGCGCCGAGGTGCTTCACCATCGAGCGGACGCTGCGGGAGGAGCTGGACATCCCGGTCTTCCACGACGACCAGCACGGGACGGCGGTGGTGGTGCTCGCGGCCGTCCTCAACGCGCTGAAGGTCACGGGCAAATCGCCCGCCGACATGAAGCTCGTGGTGAGCGGCGCCGGCGCCGCCGGCTGGGCCTGCACCCGGGCCCTCAAGGACCTGGGGATCGGACACATCGTCGTGTGCGACAGCCGGGGAGCGATCCACAGGGGGCGCGACCTCGGTGACAGCCCGGCCAAGATCTGGCTCGCGGAGAACACCAACATCTGCGGCGAGACAGGCGGGCCGCGGGACGTGATCCGCGGGGCGGACATGTTTCTGGGGGTGTCGGTGCCCGGCCTGCTCCGCCGCGAGGACATCGAGAAGATGAGGCCCGACCCCATCGTCTTCGCCATGAGCAACCCCATCCCGGAGATCATGCCCGAGGAGGCCGAGGGCGCCGTGGGCGTGATGGCGACGGGACGCAGCGACTACCCGAACCAGATCAACAACGTGCTCGCGTTTCCGGGGATCTTCCGCGGGGCGCTCGACGCCCGGGCGAGGACGATCAATCGGGAGATGGAGCTCGCGGCGGCCCACGCCATCGCCGGGGTCGTGGCCGACGACGAGCTGTCCCCCGACTACGTCATCCCCAGCGTCTTCAACCGGAGGGTCGGCAGCGAGGTGGCCCAGGCGGTCTCCCGGGCCGCCCACGGGACGGGCGTGGCCCGGCGCGTCCCCAAGGGAGTCGACATCTACCGCTGAGGGGGCCGGGCTACCAGAAGTGCACGTAGGCGAGACCGTACCCCCCGCTGACGGGGTCGATCACGGGCCGGAACCGATCGGCGATCCGGCCCGCGGCCTCCTGCTGGCGCGCCGAGACCATCCTCCCGATGCTGCGCCCGAGCATGGCCCCCACCACCACATCGGAGGGGAAGTGCCGCCCGAGCGAGACGCGGGAGGCTCCGATGAGCCCGGCCGTCCCGTACGCCACCCAGGAGACCCAGCGCTTGTCCCGGTACTCCTGCGCGAAGACGGTCGCGGCGGCGAACGCGCCCATCGCGTGACCCGAGGGGAAGGAGTTGGTGCTCTGCCCGGGCTCGGCGCGATCGACGAAGAAGTCCCCCTGCCCGTCCGCGACCGGGCGCGTGCGCCTCGTGAGCCGCTTCATCGCGACGCTCCACAGCCCGACATTCAGCAGCGCCTCCGCCGTGAGGCTCGCGGATCTGGCCAGGCGCTCGTCCCGGCGCCAGCGAGCCACGAGGTAGGCACCTCCGACCAGCACCGCCGCGGTCTTCCCCTCGCCCAGGAGGCTGAGGCCCCTAGCGACCCCCTTCCCGTCGTCCCAGCCCTGGATCGAGCGCTCCAGACGATAATCCGCCCCCGGCTCCGCCCCCCCGGACGCCGTGGCCGCCGCCGTCGCCAAGGCCAGAGGGAACACGAAACTCCGGTGCCGCAGCTCGCCCGGCCACCACCGGGTGACCAGGAACTTCTGGTCGAGCAGGAATCGCTTGAAGAGGTTCCTCCTCCAGTAGGGACGGTCGCCCGGATCGCGCGCGGAAGCGCGCACGGAAGCGGCGAGGGTGAGCGCCACGAACAGTACCGCGGCGCGCGCCACCCGCGGTCGACCGGCTGTACCGCGAAGCGTGACCATGCACATGTCGCTCGACCTCCGTCGGATCCTCCCGGATCGATTCACTGGTATGAGCGTCCGGCTCCGGGCGATTCCTTCTGAACAATTTCGAGATCGACTCATGGATGCTGCGCGCCGGCAGCGCTGGCCGGCCCAGGGACCCGTCCGGACCTCCGCCCGCCGGCACGCTCCGGTGCTTCTCCGCCGGGCGGCGCGGCGCTAGAATGGATTCCGTCGCAGCGAGAGCAGGCGAGTGGGGGCCCGCGGCCCGGGCCCTCCCGCCCGAGATCGTCGTCCGGGCGGAGGGGCCGCCTTCCGCCGGATAGATCGAAGGATCTCGCCCTCACCGGCCGTCATACGGTCGAGCGCGGATGGAGGCGACGTTGGCGCCGCCCAGCGATGCTGACCGGATCCTGGTAGACCGCCTCCTCCGGGGCGAGCAGTCCGCCTTCGAGGAATTCTTCGAGGGCTACTTCCCGAGGCTGTATCGATTCGCTCTGGCCCGCGCGAACCAGGACGCCGGCGCCGCCGAGGACATCGTGCAGGCGACCCTCCTCAAGGCGATCTCCGCCCTCAGGACCTACCGGGGGGAGGCGGCCCTGTTCACTTGGCTGTGCACCTTCTGCCGGCATGAGATCAGCGCCTACTACGGTCCGAGGAATCGCGCGGGGCAGCCGGTCCCGCTGCTCGAGGATTCTCCCGAGGTGCGCGCCCAGCTTGAATCGCTGGCCGCCGCGATGGATCAGGGCCCCGAGCGGGATCTTGAGCGCGGGGAGGTCGCCCGCCTGGTCCAGGTCGCCCTGGACAGTCTCCCCGCCAAGTACGGGGACATTCTGGAATGGAAATACATTCACGCCATGCCGGTGAAGGAGATCGCGGCGCGACTCCAGGTCGGACCCAAGGCCGCGGAGTCCCTGCTGACCCGCGCGCGGCAGTCCTTCCGCGACGCCTTCGTGTCGCTGACCGGCGGGCGACTGAACTTCGGCTCCGCGAAGGAGTGATCCGAGAGGAACGGTCCGATGATGAGCCAGATAAGGGATCCCGGGGGCGCCGGGGGTGAACCTCGAGACTCGAGGGACGACGCGGTCGCGCGGCTGCTGCGCCTCGCCGGGCCGCGGCCGGCCGTTCCGGGGGCGGTGACCGAGCGCGTCAGGACCGCCGCCCACGCCCACTGGCGGGCCACCGTCCTGGCGCAAAGACGCCGACGGTTCATCACCCGGGCCCTGATTCCCGTCGCCGCCGCCGCGTCCCTCGCGGTCGCGCTCGCACTGCTTCGGTGGCCTCCGATCGGCTCCCCCCGCGTCGGCGACACCGCGGTCGCCACGCTCGTGAGAGTCGATGGGGAGATGCGCCGGCCCTCAGGCGCCGGAGCGAGGATCGGGGAGCCTCTGGCTTCCGGGGCCGAGCTGGAGACGGGGGAGAGCGGGCGCGCCGCTCTCCGTCTGGCGTCGGGACACTCCGTGAGGCTCGACACCGACACGCGGTTGCGCGTGTTGAGCCCTTCCGTCCTGATCCTGTCCCACGGGGCGGTCTACGTGGATTCCTGGGGATCCCCGGGAGCCGCGCAGCGCATCGAGGTCCGGACGCGGCTCGGGGTAGTGCGCGACATCGGCACCAGGTTCGAGGTCCGCGTACTCGAGCGCGGGCTGCGCCTGAGGGTGCGCGAGGGCGCCGCCAGCCTCGAGCGCGACGGCCGGTCGCACCCGGCCCTGGAGGGCGTCCAGCTGACGGTCGGGGAGGATGGCGGCGTGACGGCCCGGGAGGTCCCGGTGTACGGGCCGGAATGGGACTGGATCCTGAGGGTCACCCCGCCTTTCGAGCTGGAGGGGAGCACCCTGCGAGACTATCTGGACTGGCTGGCCGGGGAGACCGGGCTGCGGGTCCGCCTGGCCGACCGAGCGGTCGAGGACGAGGCGTCGACGGTCATCCTGCACGGCTCCGTGGAAGGCCTGCGGCCCGACGAGACCCCGTCGGCCGTCCTTCCCACTTGCGGGCTGCGGCACCGTGTCGTCGGCGACCTCCTGGTGATCGAACGCCAATGAGGCGCTGCGTCGCCGCCGGAGCCCGGACGCCTTCGCGCCTCCCCGGGTCCGTCCCGCATCGGCGCGGCGACCCTAGTACTTGAACGTCCAGGTCACGCCGAGCGAGGGGACCCTCCGAAGCCAGAACCCCTCTGTCCGATCGATCCGCGCGGTCCCGTCCGGCTGCGCCGTGACCTCGAGGTCCTCCACGCAGCACACGTTCTTCCGGTTGTAGAGGTTGGTGACCTCCAGGAAGAGCGTCACTCCGGCCTTGCCCAGCCGCACGTGCCGGCTCGCCTTGAAGTCGAGGCGGTGATAGGCGGGGAAGCGCGCGGCATTGCGCCGGCCCAGGACGGCCTCGTACGATCGCGATCCGTCCGGGCTGTCCACCGCCCTCACGAAGACGGGCGTCGTGGGCCAGCCGCTGTGATAGATGCCCGCCAGGGACACGGCCCACCCATCCCCCCAGCCATAGTGCAGGTTGAAGTTCAGGGCGTGCCTCTGGTCCCAGCTCCTCGGTACCATCTCGCCGTCGATCTCGTCGGCGACCGAGGCGAGCGAATAGGACGCTCTCCAGGCGAGCCCCCGACCCCGATCCATGTTGAAAGAGAAATCGATCCCCTTCGCCTCGGCCCGGCTCGGCGTCACCCGCACCCGATCGGCCTCCAGCTCGGGGAACAGCTCGTACGGGTTGAACAGGTTCTCGTAGCGGGGCCGGGGGTGGCTCATCTCCTTGCGATAGGCGTCCACCCTGAGGCGCCAGGCCCGGCTCGACACGTGCTCGAAGCTGAGGATCCACTGCTCGGCCAGCTCGGCCGGGGAGAAATCCGTCACCCCGTCCTCGACCTGCAGCTCATGAACGCCCTGCGACTGGTAGAAGCGTCCCCATCCCGCGCGAAGCGCGCTCCCCTCCCCGAGCGCCACGACCAGGTTGGCGCGCGGGCTGATCTGATCCTCGCCCGTATACGTCTGCCTGTCCCAGCGCAGGCCCAGATCCGCGGTGACCCTCGAGAACGGACGGAATTGCTGCGCGACGTAGGCTCCGAGCTGGAATCCCGACGGGTGCAGGACTTCCCGCCGGTCCAGGATCAGCGGATCGCCTCCACCGGCCGGGGCGGGACCGGCGCCCTCGGAGTGCATGGAATAGCGATAATCGGCCTCCAGCCGTCTGGCGCCCAGTCCCCACTCGAAGAGATTGCGCCCGGAGGTCTCGTAGGTCCAGTACTGCTTCAGTCCGAAGAAGCTGAAGGAGCGGTCATCGCTGACCCGGCCCGTGACCTCCGGGGCGCGATCGACGATCCCCCGGCGATCGCTCTCGATCCGGCCCCCGAAGAGGAGCGCGCGGTAGTAGAGCCTCGGGCTCCAAAGCGATTTCAGGTTCAGCCACGCGTACCGATCCCGGGACCCGGCCCGCACGTCCTCCTCTCCCGCCCGGTCCTCGAAACTGATCTCGTCCTGGGTGGCGAGCACGTTCCCCGTCAGTATCGTCCCGTCCCCGAGAGGCATCTGGACCTTCCCGAAGAGGTCGTAGTACGAGGGCTCGAACTCGTCATCGCCGGGATCCAGGGTCGAGACCACCTCGTCCGGATACCACCTGCGTGCCGAGACCAGCCAGTGCCCGGCGCCCCGGCCGAAGGTCCCGTCCGTGAAGAGGCGCGAGTTGATGAAGTTCGTGGTGATGGAAGCGTGCCCCGTTCCGTCGGGAACGGCCGAGGCGAGGTCGAGCACTCCGCTCATGCGATCACCGTATTCCACCGGAAAGGTCCCGGTCAGCAGCTCCGCCCGCCCTATGGTCGTCGCATCGACGATGCCGGAGAACCGCTGGAGCTGCTTCAGATGGAAGGGCTCGTAAAGCTCCAGCCCGTCGAGGACGACGAGCAGCTCATCCCAGTTCCCGCCCCGGACGCTGAGCGATGCCGATCGATCGCCCGCCGCGACGCCCGGCAACAGGGTGATCGTCCGATTGAGATCGCTGCCGATCGTCGGCAGGCGGCCGATCTCCCGGGCGCTCAGGATCTCCCCGACCACCCCCCGCCGGCCCGGCCGCCGGTCGGCGTCCGGCTTGACCACGACCTCCTCACGGATCTCCGGAAGGACGACCAGATCCAGCTCCACTTCGGCGGTCGCGCCGGAGGCCACCGCGATGCCCTCGAACCTCTCCTCCCTCAGCCCCGGCACCCGCACCTTCAGGGTATGGGTGCCGGGCCGCACGCCGCGGATCTCGAACCGGCCGTCCGGATCGGTCGCGGCATGCCTGTCCGTGCCGTCGATGAACACGATCGCGCCGGCCAGGGGACGCCGGTCTGCCCGGACGCGGACCGACCCCGCGATGCCTCCCCTCGCCTCGGCTGAGGCCGTGCGCCTGACGATGAGAAGGGTGCCGCCCGGGCCCTCCAGGGCCTGTAGCCCGTGCGGGGCGAGGAGCTCGTCGAGGATGTCGCGCGGCGCGACCGCGCGCGGCTCGGACTCCACCCGGAGATCCGGCCCCACCAGGTCGCTGCTGTAGACCAGCCTGAGGCCGGCGGCCCGCAGCTCCTCCAGCACCCTCGCCAGCGGCCGACCGGCGTAGGCCGCCCGCCGCGTCTGTCCAGCCAGGATCGCCGGCGCCGTCATCATGATGACGGGGATCACCAACCGCAGCGCCCTGTGTCGCCCGATCAACCTGTTGACCCCAAAGAGCTTAGGTAGACAGCACCTCTCCCCTAGAATAATAATATGCGGCCCGGGAGGAGAATCAAAGGGGAATGGGCTCGAGTCGCCTCCCTGACGGAATGGTGAGCCGGCACGGTGCCGCCCTCGGGGCGCCGGCGCACCCCGCCGAGGCAGGGCCCCGGCGGCAATGGCTCGCGCCTCGAGCGCCCCCGCCGATCTCGGGGGCCCTCGTCTCGCGGTCACCCGCGAAGGATTCCCGGGGCGCCGAGCCTCTTACCGCCGTGGCCCGCGAAGCTTGGTCGACGAAGACGGGTGGGTCGTGCCGATCACGCTGAGGACCGGACTGCCCGCGGCGAGGACGGGCCGGCGCGGCGGGGATGGCGCCGGCCGGGGAGTCCCCTCCTCAGCCTCGTCCGGCCCCCTGAACGCCGGGCGCGCCTACCTCCTGATGATCGCGTTGCTCCTCGCCCTGGGCCTCTCCTTCCAGGGCACGCGCGGGATCTGGGAGCCCGACGAGGGCTTCTACGTCAACGTGGCGAAGGGGCTCCTGGACAGGGGAGAACTGCTGATCCCTCGGCTGAACGGAGAGATCTTCCTCGACAAGCCGCCCCTGATCTACTGGGGGATGATCGCGAGCATCCGGGCTTTCGGCCTGAGCGAATGGAGCGTCCGTCTGCCTCACGCGCTGTATTTCATCGGCACCGCCCTGCTCATCTGCTCTCTCGGGACACGGCTGTGGGACAGGAGCACCGGGATCGTCGCGGCTGTGGTCTACTCCACGACCCTGGCCCCGTTCCTGGCCGCGAACGTCCTCACGCCCGACACGCCGCTCGCGGCCTTCGTGGCGCTGTTCTTCCTCTCTTACTGGCGCGCGACGACGAGCGATGGATCGCCCCGCCGGCCCTGGTGGTGGCTGCTCGCCGGCGCGGCGGTGGGTCTCGGCGTCCTGGCCAAGGGTCCGGCCATGATGGTCTTCGTCGCGCCGGCGGTCGCTCATCTGGTCTGGACGAGAGGGGCGCGGACGGCACTCGCGACGCCCATGGCCTGGTGGGGCGCGGCCGTGGCGCTCCTGGTGGGCCTCCCCTGGTATCTGTACGTCGTCGGCACCATCCCAGGGGCGGGCGACTACATTCTCGACAATGAGATCGTCGGGCGACTGTTCACGGCTCGCTACCGAAGACACCCACAGTGGTACGGCGCGCTCTTGGTCTACATCCCGATGCTCACCTTCGGTGCGCTGCCGTGGTCGGTGATCTGGATCGGGAAACTGGGCCGCCTGTTCCGGGATGGCCCGCGGCGGCGTGCGACGCGCCGCCGCGATCCGGCGCGCGCGATGCTGCTGCTCTGGCTGGCGATCCCGGCGTGCGTCCTCCTCCTCGCACGCTCGAGGCTGTACCTGTACGTCCTGCCTCTGTACGCCCCCGCGGCCCTGCTGACGGCCCGCGGCCTGAAGAGCGCCCTCGAGTCCGCGGGGGGCCTTCTCCTCAGCCGCCGCTGCGCGTTGCTCCTGCTGGCGTGGTCGATGCTGCTGGTGGGCCTGAAGCTCGGGGCCAGCCATTGGGGTGGCCGGCGGGACACCCGCGCCGTGGCGCGCGCCCTGGACCGGGAGCTCGGCTCGACCCCGGTCGAGGTCGTCGCGGTGGACCTGAAGCTCAACGCCCTTCCGTTTTATGGTTTCGACAACTTCGAGTGGGTCACCCGATCGGCGAGGCAGTATCCTTACTACGCCAGCCTCCGGACCCTGGACGACAGGATCTCCACGCTCCCGCCGACCTCCCGACCCGTGGCCTTCATCCTTACTCCGGACAGGGCCGCCGAGACCGAAGGCGCCCTGACGGGAGCGGGAGCCGACTGCAGGGCGGCCCCACTCACCGAGTTCGACTCGCTCCTGCTCTGCAAGGCCGCCGCCGACGGAAGCGGAGCGGCGATGGCCGCGCGGGTGAACCGATCGAAGCCCATCCGCCCTTCAGAGGCGGTCGTCGGGATCCAGGTCACGGTGGAGTGACGAGGAGCGGGGCCGGGACTCCCGCGTCCCGACCGCACCGGAACCCGGCGCCCGCGTCCTGACCGCACCGGAACCCGGCGCCTGCGCCTCGCGGACCGATCTTCCCGGGAACCACGAACTCCGCGCACATGAGGAGGTGGTATGATGGGCGCCCCGCGCGTCGCGGGGCGCCGATTCACGCCGGCAGTTCCTCCCGCGGAGTCCTCACAGGACGCGGCGGGACGGGCCCGCGCGGAACCGGAGGCTGTCGAGGGGAGCCCCCGCATGACGACAGGTGAGGTCGCGACGGAACCGAGGAGAAGCGGCTCCGCCAGGAAGGTCCTGCTGACCAGCGTGTGCCGCCCCCTAGGCGAGAAGTACGGTGACGGCCCGAGCGTCGGGTACGAGCTCCTCTTCGGCCAGGTCACGCGAGCCCAGGGCCTCTTCAGCCCCCGGGCGAACCACATCCACTTCTCGCTCGAGTACGTCGCGGAGAACCTGGAGGCCCCGACCACGGTCCTCCAGTACCCGACCCGCAGGGAGCTCATCCGCGAGCTGAAGAGGGGCTACGACTACGTCGGGGTGTCCTTCCTCCTGGCGACGTTCCACCGCATGAAGGAGGTCGTGGCCCTCATCCGGGAGCACTCGCCGGGCTCCAAGATCGTCCTGGGAGGTTATGGCACCGTCCTCTCCGACGAGGTGCTGGGGCGGTACGGCGACCACATCTGCCGGGAGGAGGGCGTCGGCTTCATGAGGCGGCTGCTGGGCGAGCCCGAGATCCCGATGCCCTACGGGCACCCGCTGGCCGTCAGCCGGCTGCGCGTGTTCGGCGTCGAGATGTCGCGGACCGGCATGGTGTTCGCCGGCCTGGGCTGCCCCAATGGATGCGACTTCTGCTGCACCTCGTACTTCTTCAAGCGCCGCCACATCCGGCTTCTGCCGACCGGCCGCGACATCTACCGGGTGATCGAGCGATACCTCGAGATCGAGCCCGACATGGCGATCGTCGTCCTGGACGAGGATTTTCTGCTCAACAGGAAGCGGGCCATGGAGTTCCGGGATTGCGTCCTGGAGGGTGGGAGGCCGCTGTCGGTGTTCGTGTTCGCCAGCGTGCGCGCCATCAGCCAATACACGGTGACGGAGATCCTCGAGATGGGGATCGACGGGCTCTGGATCGGCTACGAGGGCACCCGGTCGGGCTTCCCCAAGCAGTCGGGCAGGCCCGTGGATGAGCTGTTCAGGGAGTGCCGCGAGCACGGCATCGGCATCCTGGCCTCGATGATCGTCGGGCTGCCGTACCAGACGCCGGAGATCATCGAGGAGGAGGTGACGGGCCTGCTGGCCCTGAGGCCGGACCTGACCCAGTTCCTGATCTACGGGCCGACCCCCGGGACCCCGTTCTTCGACCGCATCATCCGGGAGGGCCTGCTGCACCGGGAGCTGAGCGACGATCGCGAGCTGTACTACCGAACGTGCACCGGCTTCACGGCCATGGTGGCGCACCCGACCATGCGGCCGGAGGAGATCGAATCAGCCCAGGCCCGCTGCTTCGCCGAGGATTTCAGCAGGCTGGGGCCCTCGATCTACCGATCGATCGAGACCTGGCTCCTCGGCTATCTTAAGTTGAAGGACTCCCCCAGCCGCCTGCTGCGCCGTAAGGCCGGGCGCTTCGCCGCCGAGATCCGCAAGGCCTACCCCGCCTTCCTCGCCGGCAGGGCGCTCGGGCCGACCCGCGAGGTCCGCGGCTGGATCGCCGATCTCGAGGCGCGGATCCACCGGACCTTCGGGAAGCCCACATGGGGCGAGCGTCTGCTGTCGCTCGGGGCGCTGGGCATGGCGGCCTGGACGGGGCTCACGCTGAGGCTCGGCCTCTTCCAGCACCCGCGGCTGATCCGGCACACCTTCCGCATGCCGGAGGAGTCGCGTCCGGCCCGCGCCTGGCATCGCCTGAGAAGGGGGGACCCCGCGGCCCACCAGGTGGAGGTCGAGCTGCGTCCCGAGTGCACCGTGTGGGTGCGGGTGAAGGGAAGGCTGGCCCGGGCGGGCGCGGAGGGGCTGGCGGCGGGACTGCGCGAGGCCCTGAGGCGGACCGAGGATCGGCTGATCCTGGACCTGCGGCGCCTGCTCCAGGCCGAGCCGAGGGCGGCGGAGAGCATCGCGGAGGCGCTGAAGGCGTACCGCGACCGCATCAGGGTGGTGATGCCTGCGACGGGCGAGCTGGCCGCGCTGGGCGCGCTGTTCGCGCTGTACCGGTAGGAAGGCCCGGGGCAGGTCACGACCGAAGGGGCGGATCCATCACGTTGGACCCGCCGATCCCCGGGGCCGCGACCCTGCGCGGCTCCCGCGACGTCGGCGGAAGGAGGTCGCTCGTGGCTCTCAACCGGCGGCGCGGCGTGATCCTGATCGAGCCCGACATCAACCCCGTCACCCGTCGCTTCAGCCTGCCCAATATCGCCAACTACCCGCCGCTCCCCCAGGCGCGGCTCGCCGGCCAGATCGAGGCGGAGGAGGTGGCGATCGCCGACCTCCGGATCCCGGGAGAGAGACAGCGTCTGCTGGAGCGCATCCGCCGCGACCCGCCCGCCCTGGCGGGCATCTCGCTCACCTTCACGTCCAACGGCAACGAGGCGATCGAGGTGGCGGCGGCGATCCGGAGCGCCTGTCCGGGGACCGCCATCGTCCTCGGCGGCACCGCTCCGTCGGAGGATCCCGCCTCGTTCTTCGACTCGGCCGCCGACCTGATCTGTTTCCGGGGCGGCGACACGGCCTTCGCTCGGCTGGCCGCGGAGATCCGGAGGACGGGAGGGATCCCGAGGCGCTTCCCGGGCTTCTTCCACCGGCAGGACGGGCGCTGGGTCCTGGATCCGGGGCCGCCGCCGCCGCCGATGGCGAGCCTGCGCCCCTACGCCTGGCACCTCCTCCCCGACCGTTACTGGCGCCACTACTTCCAGGGGTTTCGGCCGACCGGCATGGGCCAGACGAGCGAGGGATGCCCCTTCGACTGCACCTTCTGCAGCGTGTGGAAGACCCACGGGCGGAAGGTGTCGCTCGCGTCCCTCGCGAACGTCCGCCATGACTTCCTGTCCCTGCCCCGGTTCATGCGGGGCTTCTTCTTCGCCGACGACATCTGGCTGCAGGCGAGCGAGCCGCAGATCCGCGAGCTCTACGATCCCCTTCTGGAGTGGATCGCCTCGGAGTATCTGCCCCGGCGCCGCGACTTCTGGCTGACGGTGGAAACCCGGACCGACCTCTACCTCCGCCAGGAGGAACGCTTCAAGGCCTGGATCGCGCGGGGGGGGTTGAGGAGAATCCTGTTCGGCGTGGAGGCGGTCACCGACGAGCAGCTGAACAGCTACAGCAAGCGCAACACGGTGGACGAGAACAGCGAGGCGATCCGGCGCGCCGCCGAGGCCGGGGCCCTGGTGACCGCGCAGTTCGTCATCCCCTGCGATGCCTCGGGCGCCTACTTCGACGAGATCGTCAGGTTCCTGAAGGCGCACCGGCCCTGGATCCGGACCTCCAACTTCACGATCGCGACGCCGCTGCCGGGGACGGAACTCTACGAGGAGGCGCTGAAGGCAAGCCCCGAGCTGGCCGACAGGAGGGTCGTGACGCACCCGGCCTTCTCGCTGTTCACGGCCCTGACCCCGACCCGACTCGAGCTGCCCGACTTCTACGAGCAGGTGGCGCGCGTATTCCGGGCCGCGAACCAGGTCGGCTTCCGCCCGGCGGCCGTCCGGCAGCTGCTCGTGATGGCGTTGCGCTCGAGCTGGCTGATCCCGCGGATGCTGAAGGCCCCGAAAGCCCTGCGGGCCCTGACCGATCCCCGCACCTTCCTGGAGGTCCACCGGCGGGTCCAGGGCGGCCGTGTCGACCGATCCCGGCCCGCGGCCGCGGGCGAGAGGGACCGGGCCGCCGAGCTGGTCGCCTAGCGGCCGGAGGGACCGCGCGGCCGGCACCGAGGTTGCGGGCTCACCCCATCAGCCCGGACAGGATCCGCATCGCCCGCTCCACCTCGTCGTCGGTATTGAAGAAGTGCGGCGACATGCGCAGCCCGACGCGGGGCCGCCAGTCCACGAACACGCCCCGCGCCGCGAGCCTGTCCACCATCTCCGCCGGCCGCTCCACGCCGATCATCACCGACCCGCCGCGGCGGGCGGCGTCGCGGGGGCAGCTCAACGGCCAGCCCCGCTCGAGGGCGAAGTCGACCATCCACTCGGTGCGGCGGCGCGACTCGGCGGCGATGGTCGCCAGGCCCGTCTCCTCGACCAGCTTCAGCCCCGGAAGGCAGGAGTGCAGGCCGGGGATGTTCGGAGTCCCCTGGGCGAAGCGGCGCACCGAGGCGGCGTACCGGATCGGCCCGTGGGAGAAGGCGAACGGCTCCTCGTGGGCGATCCAACCGGTGAGGCGCGGCTCGAGCTGCCGGATCCGATCCGGCCGCACATAGAGGTAACCGCACGCGGGGCCGCCGCACAGCCACTTGATGGTGCCGCCGATGAGGAAATCGACCCCCAGGCCCGCCGCGTCCATCTCCAGCACTCCGGCCGACTGGTACACATCGAGGAGGACCAGCGCCCCCATCCGGTGCGCCCGCTCGATGACGGCGGCCGCGTCGACCCTGTACGAGCTGAGGTAGGAGACGTGGGACAGGGCCACCATGCAGGTCGCCGAGTCGATGGCCTCGAGGATCCGCTCCGTGGGGACGGCGATGCCGTCGTCCGACGGCACCACATGGACCTCCGCCCCCAGGCGACGCTGCGCCTCCCAGATGTATCCGGTGGTGGGGAAGTCGAGGGCGCTGGTGACCACGCGGCGCTTCGCGGCCCCGAAGTCGAGACACGAGATCACCGCCGACAGCGCAACCGAGGTGCTCGGCTGCACCTGGACCGTGCCGGGAGCGGCACCGATGATCCGCGCGATCCGGTCGCCGACGTCCCGTGAGATGTCCCACCAGCCCGTCGCCCAGGCGTCCTCGCCGGTGTGCCGCTCCCACCGCCGCAGGTACGAGAGCATCGACTCGCGCGCCGTCCTCGGCACGGGCCCGAGGCTGTGGCTCAGCAGGTGGATCTTCCCGGCGAGCGCCGGGAAATCGTCCCTGCGGCGATCGACGGCCCTTTCCGGTCTCGGCATCGGTCTCGGCATCGTTCCGTTCTCCAGCGCGGCGCCCGCGGCGTCAGGCGCGGAAACGGGCGAACCGCTTCTCGAGGTCCAGGGGGTCCGCCGCCAGGCCGGCCAGCGTCCGCCGTGCCTCGTCCCCTATCGGGGCCTCGATCGTCTCGTCGCGGATCGCCTGCAGGATCTCCACGGCGGCCTCCTCCGGGGCCATCTTGGGGATGTCGAGTCCGCGGGTCATGTCGGTGTCGATCGCGCCCGGGAGGACCGCGATCACACGGACGCCCCTGTCGGCGAGATCGCCCCGGAGCGCCTGGCTGAGCGAGAGGAGCGCCGCCTTGGTGGCGCAATACGTCCCGACGGCGGGCGCGCTCACCCTCGCGAGCTGCGAGGCGACGTTGACGATCATCCCGTCTCCGCGCTCGGCCATCGTCGGAGCGAGCCAGCGCACCATGCGCAGCACGCCCAGGTAGTTGACCTCCACCTCGCGCAGGATCTCGTCCATCCTCCCCTTCAGGGCACCGCCGAAGGCGATCGCCCCGGCGTTGTTGATCAGGATGTCCACCCGGCCGAGCGAGGCCGCGTCCCGGGCGTCCTCATCGCGCGTCACGTCGAGGCGCATCGGCCTGATCCGGCCCGCCGACCGCCCCGCGGCGGCCGGCAGCGCCCCCGCGTCCTCCATCCGGCGCGCCGCCGCGATCACCTCCCGCGCGCCGGCGCGGGCGCAGGCGATGGCGAGCGCGCGACCTAGGCCCCGGCCCGCCCCGGTGATCAGGATCCGCCTCCCCGAGATCTCCATCACCCGCCTCCGGTCGGCTGATCGGCGTCGTTCATCGCCGGGCCGAAGCCCCGCCGGCGCGCCTCCCGCGCCGCCCGCCGCCGCCCCGCCCCGTACATCACCAGCCCCGCCAGTCCCCACGCGGCCGCCAGCTCCAGGCTCGTCAGGGACTGACCCGCGAGCCGCTCCCGCAGGCCGCGCCCCCGGATCGCCCGCAGGTCCTCGCCCACCTGCATCCACAGGAGACCTGCCATGGCCGCCATCGAGACCAGGGCGGCGAGGCGCTGCGCGGCCGGCGGAATCCTGACGGTGATCCTGCGGAACAGCTCGGGGTTCTTTCGCGGCAGCATGAAGAGCGCCAGGCTGTGCAGGAAGTAGAGGACGACCAGGGCGAGGACGGCGATGTTGAGGGCCAGGGAGATCTGGCCGCTGACGAGCAGAAGCGCCGCCGCCGCCAGCGTCACCGTGAGCCCTCGAACCGGAGTGCCGGTTCGCGCCCACACCGCGCCGAGCCAGCGCGGCGCCAGGCGGTCGTCGGCCAGCATCACGCCCAGCCGCGACGGCACCAGCATGGTGGCGTTGAGGGACGTGGCCAGCGCCAACAGCGCGCCGAGGGTGACGATCAGCGACGTCCCTGCCGGCAGATAGACCGCGGCGACCTCCGACATCGGAGCCCGGCTCGCCCGCAGGGCCTCGCCCGGGAGCACCCCGAAGGCGACGATCGACATCAGGATGTAGATCGCGGTCGTGATGCAGATCCCGACCATGAACACGCGGGGCAGCCGCGAGGTGCTCTCCCTCACCTCGCCCGCCGCATGCGCCAATGACTCGAAGCCCGCGTAGAGGAAGAACAACGGGACCAGCGAGGCGGCGAACCCCCGGGCGCCGTGGGTGAAGAAGGGCACGTAGTTCGACGGGCGGACGGCGAACAGCCCCGGGACCACAAGGACGACGAGCGACACTCCCAGCAGCGCGCCCATCGCGACCTGGAGGCGACCGAACCAGCGGACGCCCGCCACGTGCGCCAGGTAGAAGAACACCAGGCTGCCGACCGCCAATGCCAGGCGCCCCGTCTCGCCGTGCACGGGGGCGCCCGGAAGGCGCGCGGCGTAGTCCCCGAAGGCGTTCGCCAGATAGGCCAGGGCGCCGACGTACGAGATCACTTTCAGCCAGGCGCCGACGAAGGCCACCCGGCTGCCGCCGAAGGTGCGGGAGATGTGGGTATACTCCCCCCCGGGCTCCCTGCCCAGCGGCGTCGACAGGAACACGGCGTACGCCACCGAGGTGGCGAGGACGGCCGGGACCAGCACGAGGTAGGCGAGGATCAGGCTCGGTCCGGTCAGCGCCCAGGCGTCGCTGGTCACGCGGAAGATGCCGGCCCCGACCAGGATGCCCACCAGCACGGCGTAGGACTCGAGCGTGCCGAGGTCCCGGCGCAGCCGCCGCGAGGACGCCCCTCCGCCGGACGCGCCGCCCCCCTCCGCGGGGGTCATCTCCCGCCCCGCCCGGCGCGCTCGCTCCGCCGGTTGGACGGCTCGGCGGATGGATCGACGATCTTCCGGGCGCTCTCGATCCCTGCGGCCGGCAGCCTCCGGGCGTCGAGCAGGCCGATCTGGATCAGCACCGACGCCTGATCCCAATAGATGTGCTCGTGCGCCAGCCTGCCGTCCCGGAAGTGGACGATGGCCACCAGCGGCACCTCGACCCTCCTCCCGGTGGGCGCGATCCCCGGCAGCATCCAGTCCATCTCGATGCTGTGGGTGAAGCGGAAGATCATCTCGTCCACCAGGGTGTCGGCGCCGACCGTGCGCGACACCGGGGTCATCGTCGTGTCGGGCGGCATCTTCGGGATGAACCGGCGGGAGTAGAACTCGCGCAGATCCTCGCGCCCGACGCCGCCGGTCAGCACCGGGACATGGTTCACGTAGGCGTCCTCCACCATGGTCCCGAGCGTGCTCTCGGTGTCGCGGGTGTCGAACTCGTAGCGGACGTGCTCCTCCCACAGGCGGGCCAGATCGGGCCCGGCCGGCGGCGCGTCGGACGCCCTCCACCCCAGGTGGCAGAGCAGGAATTCCAGCGTCCGCAGGTTGGCCAGCTCCGCCGCCCCCGCGTCGTGGTGCTCTCCGCCCGTCCGGGCGAAGGCGTGATCCCGCCCCGGATAGTCGTGCAGGGTGATCCCGGCGATGGGGCCGAGCGCCCGGCGGATCCTCGCGCGCGCCGGCGGCGGGCAGAACCGGTCCCTCCCGGCGAGATGCAGCATCAGAGGCGACCGGACGGCCGCGGCCTCGTCCAAGGCTTTCTCGATGCCGACGCCGTAGTACCCCACGCAGCAGTCGACCGCGTGGCGGGCGGCGAGGAGGTAGGCGAGCTTGCCGCCCAGGCAGAACCCGACGCCGCCGACCCCCCCCGTGCATGCGGGATGGCGGCGCAGGAACTCCATGGCCGAGCCCACGTCGCGCACTGCCTGCGCCTCGTCCAGCCCCTCGTACAGGCGCAGAGCCTCCTGCCGGTCGGCCTCGCTCCGGTCCGAGAGCTCGACCCCGCGCGCCTGGCGCCAGAAGAGATCCGGGCAGAGCACCGCGAACCCCCGCGCCGCGTACCAGTCCGCGACCTCGCGCATGAAGCCGTTGACCCCGAAGATCTCATGCATCAGCACGATGCCCGGCCCACGGCTCGACCCGGGCAGGGCGAGATAAGCATCGAACGCGCCGCCATCGGCGGCCTGCACGCTGACCATGTCACCTCCACCTCTCGCAGACCCGGCGTGGGTTTTCGATTGAGTCACAACTTTCGCATTTCGCCCGCCGTTCTGGCAAGTGGAAGTTGCGTCCCCCTACCCGCCGCGCCGGCACACCGCCGCCGGGCGGCGGCCGTCCCGGGCGCTCCTAGGGGCGCGGCCGGCGCGCGGCGCGTTGTAACATGTCGCGCGACCGGGCCCGCGGGACGCCTCCGCCGCGGCGGGCGCGGAGACAACGACATGAATGTAACCGGGCCCCGCAGGACGGGGCCGGTGGGGACGGCGCTGCTCCTGTCCGGACTCGCCTGGCTGGCGGCCGGACGGGCGGTGGCGGATGAGACCCCGCGATCCTCCGGCCGGCCGGAGCGCTCCGCCGGCCGCTTCGTGCGGCTGACGGAGCGCGCCTGGGCCTGGGTGGCCGGGGACGAGCGCTCCTCGAACGGGGCCCTGTTCGTCGGCGACCGCGCGGCCCTCGCCGTGGACCCCGGGCTGACCCCGTCGATCGCCGTGGAATTCCTGAAGGCGGCGCGGGAGATCACGCCGCTTCCCATCCGCGACACCATCCTCACCCACTGGCACCCGGATCACGCGATCGGCGCCATCTGCCTCCCGGAGCGGTTCCGCTCCGTGGCGGCGCACCCCCGGACGCGCCGCGCCCTGGCGGAGCGGGGCGCGCATGCCCTCGCCGCCCTGATCGCCTCCGCCCGCGGTGCTCCCGAGCGCCGAGGGCTCGAGCGCTGCCGCCCGGCCCTCCCCGACCCGATCCTCGCCGACCGGCAAGTATTCGATCTCGGATCCTACGCGGTGGAGGCGCTCCACCCCGGCCCCGCCCACACGCGGGGCGACCTGATCGTCTGGTCGCCCCGCGACGGCGTCCTGGTGACGGGGGATCTCTTCATGCGCGACTCCTGCCCGTCCATGGGTGAAGGCAGCGTGCTCCACTGGATCGAGGCCCTCGGCGATCTGATCGATCTCCGTCCGCGGCATGTCGTCCCGGGCCACTTCGCCCCGGGGACGTCCGAGGATCTGAAACGCTTCCGCGATTATCTGGGGACCCTGGTCGAGCGCGTCGAGGCCGCCCGATCCTCCGGCGTAGATCCCGGGGACATCAGCCGCAAGGTGACGCTTCCCGAGTTCGCCTCGTTCCGGCAGGTCCCGCAGTACGGCGCCACGTTCGAGGACAACGCGGTCGCGGTCGCTCGAGAGCTCGCGGCGCGGCCCGCGCGGCCCGGCGTCACGGCGGGATTCCGGATCCTGGCCCGCATCGACGCGGGCGAGAGCCCGCATCAGATCGCCTTCGCCCCGAACGGGGAGATGGCCTACGTCGCGGCGGCGGGATCGGACCGGGTGAGCCTCGTGGACACGCGCTCCCGCCGGGTGACCAGGGGGATCAAGGTGCCCGGCGCTCCTCTCGGCGTCGCCGTGCCCTCTCCGGGAACCCACCTCCTGGTCAGCCTCTTCAGCGCGGATCAGGTCCTGCGGCTCGATCTCTCGGGCGACGGGCCGGCGGAGCGCATCCCGGTCGGCGGCGCGCCGTCGCTTCTCGTGGGATCGTACCCGGAGCGGGTCCTCCTGATCTCCGCCGAGAAGGGCGATCGGCTGGCGGTGATCGACGCGGGGCGCTTCGCCCTCGAGGGGACCTATCCCACGGGAGGCCGGCCCTTTCCCGCGGCCGCCACCTCCGACGGACGGCTCGCGTTCGTCCCAAACCACGACGACGGCACGCTGACCGTGGTGGATCTGTGGAACCGCAGGGTGGTCGATACGGTGCGGGTGGGAGAGCGCCCGAGCGGAGGGACCGTGCTCCCGGGCGATATCGAGTACGCGGTCGCCCTCCGCGGGGAGGATCGACTGGCCTTCGTCAACACCGCGTCGCACGAGGTGGTCGGGACCCTGAGCGAGGGGATCGGCCGGGCCCCGTTCTCGGTCGTCCTGTCCGCGGACGGCCGGCTGGCGTTCGTCAGCAACGGCGGCAGCCGCGACGTCTCGGTCCTGTCCCTTCCTGACCGCCGGGCCGTCGCGCGCATCCCGGTCGGCGAGGTCCCGATCGTGATGGCGGTCCATCCGTCGGGCGAGACCCTGTGGGTGTCTTCGGAGGGCGCCCGGGAGGTGTCGGTCATCGAGATCCCGGCCCGCTGGCGCGGTCCGGCCGGCACGCCCCGGACCTCCCGGCCCCCGGCGGCGTCCGGAGGCGGCGCGGGACGCCTCACCGAGGTGGCCGTCCTCGGCACGATTCACGCAGCGCACCGTGCCAGCCCCGCCTGGGGGCTCGATCGGCTGCGCGACGCGATCCGCCGCCTGAGCCCCGACGTCGTGTGCGCGGAGATCCCGCCGGATCGGTGGGAGCGCATCTGGAGCGACTTCTCCGAGCGCGGCGTCGTCGAGGACCCGCGGATCGTCCTGTTCCCGGAGTACACCGAGGTCCTGCTCCCGCTCGCGGTGGAGATGGGATTCGACGTCATCCCGTGCGCCGCGTGGACGAAGGAGATGTCCGATCTGAGACGGGCCCGGATCAGGCAGTTCGAGACCGGGCCCGCCTGGGCCGAGAAGAGGCGGGAATACGACAGACGCCTGGCGGAGCTGAGGGCCCGGTACGATACGCCTCTCGATCGGATCAGCGACCCGCTGCTGATCCACTCCGAGCGCTACGACCTCAGGACGAAGGAGGAGCTGTCCCTATACGATGAGTACCTCGGCGACTGGATCGGCCCGGGCGGCTGGACCCGCATCAACCGGGCCCACATGAAGCTGATCGACCGCGCCCTCCGGACGCACCGCGGGAAGCGGATGCTCATCATGTTCGGCGCCGCCCACAAGTACTGGCTCCGGGAACAGCTTCGCGCGCGTCGCGACGTCCGGATGCTGGACGTCCGGCCCTTCCTGTCGGAGGATTCGGGCGGCCTCGGCGGACAGGCCGGGGCGGCCCGGAGCTCGTCCGGCCGTCAGTCGGCGATGCGCCGGTCGAGCGGGACGGAGACGGACGGCGGCGGCTCGCCGGCGGTCGTGGGCGGCCCGCCGCCCGCCGGGCGCGGCTGTGCTCCGGCCGGCGCGGGACGGGCGGGATCGTCGCGGTAGAAGCGGGCGTCGAACCGGGTGCGGTGGGCCACCTCCACCTCCCGGTCGATCTCGCACTGCCCGCACAGCGGCAGCTCGCCGATCCGATCGCTGAGGAACCGGCGCCGGATCTCCGTGGCGACCTCGCCGTTCCAGACCTCGTACAGGCTCGTCCGCCGGACGTTGCCCAGGACCTGCTTGCGCGAGTAGTCGGTGCAGCAGAGCACCACGTCGCCGTCGAACATGATGTACATCTGCTTGAAGAGGCGGGTGCAGGTGGAGAAGTACTGCATCCGATGGGAGCGGCTGAACGCATTGGCGTCCGCGATGTTGCCGCCGCGGTTCTCCAGGAGGGTGTACTTGGAGGAGATCCCCCGGCTCCTCCAGTAGTCCACCGCCTTCCGGGCATCGATGATGTCGGTATCCACCATCGTGATCCACAGGTGGGGGCGCTTGAGGCGGCGCTCCCGCATGGCGCGGATGAGGTGGTCGATGTTCTGCATCGTGCGCTCGAACACCATGCCTCCCCGCATGGTGCGCTCGTAGGCGTCCTTGTCGATCCCCTGAACCGACAGGTAGAGCTCGTGCACCCCATCGCCGAGGGCCAACAGCTTCTGGATCACCGGCGGGGTCAGCAGCGACCCGTTGGAGGTGATCACGACCCTGGCGCGGGGGTGGACCTCGTTGACGTAGGCGATCCTCTCGAAGAGGTGCCTGTCCACGAACGGCTCGTTCATCAGGTAGGGGCTGATCCGCCGCACGCCGTAGCGCGCGCTCTCATCGATGATCTTCTTGAAGAGCCAGTCCTCCATCCGGCCCTTCGGCTGACTTTCGTAGGTGGCCCCGTAAGGACAGAAGACGCAGTCCGCGTTGCACCCGGTGCCCGTCTGGATCTGGATGGTGCGGGGAAACGGGGGCACCGGCCTGCGGGTGAGGACCTTCCTCAGCCGCGCGACGGGGCCGTCTTCGGGGTCGGGCAGGTAGTACCTGTTCGGCTTGAGCTTCATGTCCGTTTCGCCCCCGATCGGGTCGGGGTCCCGGATGGCGTCATGGTACCCCGTCGGGGTGCGGGCGACAAGCGCCCCGGCGCCCCCGGAGGCGGGGGGTCATTTTACTGTTGACTCTCGGCCCACGCGCCCCTATACTTACATTGTATGGCCCTCATTGATGATCCCACCCGTTGACAGCCCCGCGTTGCATCCAGGCCCGCTGACGGTTCCCGATTGTTCAATCTGAGGGGAGTCCAGAGGGCAATTCGGCCCTCGACAGTGCCCTTGCGGCGGAGGAGAAGAAGTAGATATGGTCACAGGCAAAGTCAAATGGTTCAACGACGCGAAGGGGTTCGGGTTCATCTCACCGGACGACGGCTCCAAGGATGTCTTCGTCCACCACTCCGCGATCCAGATGCAGGGCTTCAAGAGCCTGTCGGAGGGCCAGGGCGTGGAGTTCGACATCGCCCAGGGCCAGAAGGGACCGGCGGCGCAGAACGTTCGCCTGATCTGAGCGTGCGTGTCGCCACCGACGGCTCCTGGGATCCATTTCCGGGGCCGCAATCTCCTCCTCGAAGAGCGTGAGATGAGCCGGAAGATCTTCGTGGGTAATCTCTCGTTTGACACGGCGGACGCCGACCTCAGGGAGCTGTTCTCGAGAGCGGGAACGTGTGAGTCGGCCACGGTCGTCAGGGATCGCATCACCGGCCGACCCCGCGGCTTCGGCTTCGTGGAAATGAGCTCGGCGGATGAGGCCCAGCGCGCCATCTCCGAGCTCGACGGCAGCGAGCTGCAGGGCAGGACGATCAACGTCAGCGAGGCCCGGGAGCGCTCCGGGGCGCGCCCGGGGCGAGGCTCCTGGCCGCCTCGCGGGTCCGGACACCGTCAGCCGCCCTCCGGACAGCGTTTCCGGAAGAATCGGGGGAGCCGGCGCGGCCTGCGCGGACGGAGGCGCAGCCTCTGATCGGCCGAGCCGACCGCTCCCGCCCGTTCAGGAGAGGGACAGCATGACGTTTCCGGCCTTGTGCCTGCGCAATTTCAACTGGACGACCGGCAGTTTCATCATCGTCTACCATCTCGGGCTGCTGATCGGCCTCCCCTTCTATTTCTACTACAGTCCTCCGGACCTGAACATGATCCTCGCGTCCGCGGGACTGCTCCTGCTCACCGAGATCGGCATCGGCGCCGGCTACCATCGCTACTACGCGCACCGCTGCTACTCGATAAGCAAGCCCGCCGAGATCGCCCTCCTCTCGCTCGGCAGTCTGGCGACCCAGGGCAGCGTGCTCCACTGGGCGCACGATCATCGCCTCCACCACTCCTACGTCGACACGGACAGCGACCCGTACTCCATCAAGAAGGGCTTCTGGTACGCGCACATCCTCTGGATGTTCACCAGGCGCAAGCCCATCGACGAACAGCGTGTGTCCGATCTGCTCGGCAGTCGACTGGTCCTGTTCCAGCACAAGCATCATGCCGCCCTCAGCATCGGAGGCAACGCTCTCGTCTGCGCCCTGGTCGGGTGGCTGCTCGGCGATTACCTCGGGGCTTTCGTCCTCTCCTGGTGGACGCGTCTGTTCGTGTCGCATCACCTCACCTGGTTCGTGAACTCCATCGCCCACACCTGGGGAGAGAGGACCTACTCCAGGGAGCAGTCGGCGGTCGACAACTACATCCTCGCCTTCCTCACCGTCGGGGAGGGCTACCACAACTACCACCACACTTTCGCCTCCGACTATCGCAACGGCTTCCGCTGGTACCATTTCGATCCGACCAAGTGGGTCATATGGAGCCTCAGCAAGATCGGCCTCGCGCGCGATCTCGTGAGGTTCGACCTGTACCGGATCCGCAGGCGGCTGCTCGGCGAGGACTGCAGGCTGCTCCTCAAGACGATTCGGGAGCGGGAGCGCGGCGGGAAACCGGGGCCGGAACAGAAGATCATTCAGTTCGCGGAGCGCATGCGCGCGAAGCTCGCCCGCATCTCCCGGCTCTCAGCGGAACTCCAGAAGCCCGCAGGGAGAAAGCGGGCCGCCGCCCCGAGCGCCACGCTGGAGGAGTTCAGGGCTCTCCGGCGAAGCCTCCGCCGGGACTGGAAGGAATGGTCGCGGGTCTGCGCCCGCGCCCTCCAGGCCTCCCCGGCCCCGTCGTGAGTCGGGCTCCGGGCCCCGTCCGGCGCACCGTCGGGGACTAGTCGCTCCGGCTGGCGATCTCGATCAGGTGGTACCCGAACTGCGTCCTCACGGGTCCGTGCGCCTTGCCGACCTCGGCGCTGAACACCACCTCATCGAACTCCTTGACCATCCGCCCGGGACCGAACTCGCCCAGATCGCCCCCTTGCCGGCCCGAGGGGCACTGCGAGTGCTCCCTCGCCAGCGCCGCGAAGTCGGCACCTCCCTCGAGCTTCTTCTTCAGCGCCTCGCAGGCTGCCTGACTGGACACCAGGATGTGTCGCGCGCGTGCTCGGGCCATGTTCCGCCTCCTCTCGGTGGGTGGTGCGGCCGGGGGAAAAAGGACACACCAGGATAACCCGTTCGGCGTCAGTGCTCACCGTGGGAATTCAGGCCGAGCATCCGCCTGGACTCCGCCAGGCAGTTCGCGCAATATGTATGAGTGAAGCGAGCCGACGCGTGCCGCCGGACGTACTCCTCCAGGGGCCTCCACACGTCCTGGCCCTGAACGGAGGCGGCGCGATCCCGGATCAGCCCGCAGACGCAGCACACCGGCAGCAGGGATTCGTACAGCCCGATCCGCTTGCTCCTGCGCAGGTCGCGCAGGACGGCCACCAGGATCCCCTCTTCCCGGAGGGCGGGGGCGCCCAGGACCAATTCCACCGGGACGCGATCGCCGTCCTTGCGGCGCGCGGCCATCTCCACCGGGCCGCCTTCCGCGACGCGAGCATGCTCCGCGGCGACGCCCCGCAGGAGCATCTCACGGCGCCGCCCCCTCTCCTCCTCGGGGATGAGCAGGGCGATATCGGCGCCCACCAGCTCCTCTCGTGAATAGCCCAGCATCCCGAGGGCCGCGCCGTTGACGAACAGGATGCGACCGCCCCGATCGCCGACGATAATGGCGTCGCTCGCCGCCTCGACGACGACCCGGAACCGCGCGTCCGCCGAGGCGAGCGCGAGCTGCGCCGCCAGGCGGCCCATGGGACGCAGCACCGTCAGGTACACCCCCGGCAGGATCAGGACGGTCAAGATGGTCGCGTCCAGCAGGTTCACCAGGGGTCCCCAGGACAGGGATAGGGCGGTCAGCAGGTGCATGACGAACCATTCCGCGAGGAACACGCCTCCCAGGCACGCCGGAACCATCCTGGACCAGAGACGGAGCGACGCTTGCCGCTCGATCCGTCGCGCGACGGTCCGGTTCGCCGCCAGTGGGAACACCGCGCTCGACCCTTCAGCCCCGAACGACATGGTCGATCCTCCACCTCTTCGGTTGAAGCCCGGCGAGCCGCACCGGCCTCCCCCGACGCCATCCCGGCGGGCCGGCGGCTCGTCGCCGCCGCCCCGGGGGCGCCCCATCGGCGGGCCCCTCAGAAGGTCTTGCTCAGGCCGGCGGTCACACTGAACGCCGGGGTCAGTTGGGCATCGTTGACGTCCTCGTACACCGGAACCGACACGTGCAGATAGTAGCGCGTTCCCTCGGGCGAGGTCAGGGTGATTCCGGGGGTCAGGTTGACGATCGTCGCGCCCGTGTTCGGGACGAGCCGATTCAGGAACCGATCGTGCGGAGTGATCCGGGCGTTCAGCTGCCCGGAGATCAGGACGACCGGCGTGACGGCCCAGTTGACCCCGGCGTTCAGGATGGTGATGTCGCCGAAGTCGTAGTCGAGGCCGTTCTGTCCGTTGGCCTGGTAGGAGCCCGAGAGGAAGCCGTCGAGACGGTCCGGGATCCACTGGTGGTCGTAATAGATGGATGCGACGGCGTCGTAGGACCCCGTCCCCGGCATGAGGGTCGGCTCATTGATGTCCCCCTCGCTGTCCCGCAGCTTCCACTCCCCGGTCGGGAGCTTCGCCCCGATGCCGCCCACCAGGAGGTCCCTGGCCGAGACGACGAGGGCCAGCCGAGCCACGAGTCGCACGTCTCCGAAGCCCGAGGTACCGTCCTGGCGGGTGAAGAACTCATCCGGAGTGCCCACCTCGTCGAAATGCTCGTGATCCCGGTCGTTCAGAAACGGGATCGTCAGCGCCAGGGAGAATCTCTCCGTGACCCCGACATTGAGGTCCAGCTGCGCCAGCTTGTTCACCGTGCGGATCTCCCGGTGATCTCCGGGATCGATCCTCCCCTGCTCGAAGGACACCTCCGCCGCCAGGACTTCATCGGCGCCGCCCGTGCCGCGGCGCTTGCGGTCCTGCGAGATGTAGCGATAGGAGAGGTCCAGAGTGATCCGCCCGCGCTGTTGGATCCCCTCCTGAGTGCCCGTCACCAGGAAACAGCTCGACGCGCCGCAGCTCGCCGAGGCTCGGTTCGGTTCCGTCATGAAAAGCGCCAGCAGAAGGAATGGGGACAGTCGGACTCGCTTCGTCACTCGGGTCATGGTGTCTCCTCGCCGGAACGGACGCGGGACATGCGCTCCCCGCGATCCCGGCCGAGGGCGGGCGAGCGGCATGCGCCGCTACTGAGATGGATCGGTCTGTGGGTCGCCGCTCAGGCGATGGGTCGAGGGGGAGGAGTGCGCGGGCAGGGAGTCCGGGACTCCGGGTCGGGGACGGTCAGAGACAGCGTCTCCCACCCGGGGCTCCTCCAGACTCGCGGAGGGGACGCGGGCGGCAGGCACTTCTGCCCCGGGTCGTCCGTCACGGTCGCCATGCCCCGATCCTTCGGGCAGGGTCCAAGGTAGGAGGTCGCAGCGGACGTCCCGACCGAGCGGCCGTCCGTCCGCCCGGAGGCCTGTCGCGGGGCGCGCGCCGCGTGGCATCTGCACTTGGCCATGCGGACACAGCACAGGCAGCGGTCCGGATCCGAGCGGGACGGATGTCTCAGATCGCGGAGATTGGCGCCGCCGAAGACAAGCAGCAGGGCGCCAGCGCCGATCATCCTTGAGACGAGAAGTCTCCCGCGCATCCCCTTCCCCAAGAGCCTGCGACGAAGGATCCTACGCCCATCGCGGGCGGAAGGCGAGGACCCGCCCGGGATCCCGGGCCGCCGACATGAGAGCCCGGCCCTCCGCCGGCCGAGGGCCTTGCGCGGCTCGAGCCGAAGGCCCTCACCCCCTCAGGCCGCTGACGTAGGCGGCGGTCAGGGCGTTTCTCGGCTCCTCGAAGATCCGCCGCGCCGGGCCGCTCTCCACCAGTTCTCCGGCGCCGTTCCGGACCCAGAACAGAGCGACGTCGTCGGCGATCCGTCGCGCCTGCGCCAGGTTGTGGGTGACGATCACCACCGTGTAGCGTCCCCGCAGACCGGCGATCAGGTCCTCCACGACGCCGCCGGAGACCGGGTCGAGGGCGCTGCAGGGCTCGTCCAGCAACAGCACCTCGGGGTCCAGCGCCAGGGCGCGCGCCAGACACAGGCGCTGCTGCTGGCCGCCCGACAGCGTGAGGGCCGGGGCGTCCAGCCGATCCCGGACCTCGTCCCACAGGCCGACATCCCGAAGGGCCCGTTCGACGATTCTCTCGATGCCCCGGCGATCGCCGAGCCCGTGTTCCGCCAGGGGGAAGGATAGGTTCTTCCGAACGGACAGCGGAAAGGGATTCGGCTTCTGGAAGATCATCCCGATGCGGCGTCGCAGCGCGACCACGTCATTCTCCGGTGCCAGCACCTCCTCCGTGCCGATCCGGACGCGGCCCGACACCCGGCAGCGGGGGATCAGATCGGTCAGCCGGTTGAGACACATCAGGAAGCTGGTCTTACCGCAGCCCGACGGGCCGACGATCGCCGTGATGCAACCTTTGTTGATCGAGAGCGTGATGTCTTTCAGAACGGGCTTGTCACCGTAACGGAGGCCGAGCCTCTCCGTGCGGATGAGCGGGTGGGGCTCGCAGCAAGGAGGCCGATCCTCCAGCGGGAACCAGGGGCGGGCCGCCGGGACGTGATCCCGCTCGCTCATGCCTTGACGATCCCCCCGTGGAGCCAGCGCCCCGCCAGCCATGACGCCGCACCGTTGATCGCCAGGAGCAGCGCGATCAGCACCAGCGCGGACGCGTACGCGTTGGACGTCCCTCCAGGGACGTTCATCGAGAGGTCGAAGATGTGCACGGACAGCGCCCGTCCGGAGTCCAGCAGGGATCCGGGCATGCGGTCCACGTAGCCGCTGGTGAAGATCAGCGCCGCCGTCTCCGCGATCGCGCGTCCCGTCCCCAGGACCAGGCCCACGATGAGCCCGGGCGTCGCCGCGGGCAGAACCAGCCGGAACAGCGTGGCCGTGCGCGAGAGACCGAGGGCGGCGGCCCCGAGCCGGTAGTCCATGGGGACCGCGCGGATGCCCTCCTCCGTCGAGCGGATCAGGACGGGGAGGACCATGCACGCGAGGGTGAGCCCGCCTGACAGAATGGAGAAGCCCAGCCCCAGCGCAGTGCAGAAAAAGGCGTTCCCGAACAGTCCGAACACGATGGACGGCACGCCCGCCAGAACATCCAGGCTGCGCCGCACCAGCCGGCCGAACGCGCCCTCCTCGGAGTCGAACTCGCCCAGCAGTATGGCCGTGCCGAGGCCGATGGGGACGGCCACCAGCATGCAGACGGCCAGGATGAGGACGGTCGAGACGAGGATCGGCCCGATGCCCCCTGCGCGCCCGGCGTCGCGGGGCGGCGCGGCGAGGAAATCCCACGACAGCCGTCCGACGCCGTTCCACGCGAGATCGCCCACCATCCAGACGAAGATCGCGGTCACCGCGCCCGCCGCCGCCCAGACGAGGGCCGTCGCGATCCGGTCCTGTCGACGAGACGGGCCGCTAGACACGGATCCGCCCTCCACCGGCGGCCTCCGCCGCGGCAACGAGCGCCACGATCATGACCATCAGCACGAGGCCGCTGACGAAGAGCGCGGAGCGGTGGCCGCCCATGGCGTATGCCATCTCCAGGGCGATGTTGGCGGTCAACGTCCGGACGGAATCGAACCCGCTCCCGGGGGTCTGCACCACGTTCCCGCAGACCATCAGCACCGCCATCGTCTCGCCGGCGGCGCGCGCGGTGGCCAGGAACACCCCCGTGAACAGCCCGGGCCGCGCGGCGGGCAGGACCACCCGCCTCACCGTCGCCCAGCGCGTCAGGCCCAGCGCGGCCGCCCCCCGAACGTACTCGCGGGGGACGCCGCGGAGGCTCGAGTCCGCCAGCAACGCGACGGTCGGCAGGATCATGAGACTGAGGATCGCGACGCCGGCGAGCAGGCTGGTCCCGGGAGGCCCGAGTCGAGCGATCAGGGGCACCAGCACCACGAGCCCCCAGAAACCATAGACGACCGATGGCACTCCCGCCAGGAGCTCGATCAGCCGCCGATAGGAGCGGGCCGCGGCCGGCGGCGCGTAGTAGCTGCAGAAGAGCCCGGACAGAATCCCGAGAGGCGCCGCCACCAGCACCGAGCCGAGCGTCACGAGCACAGTGCCCGAGAGCATCGGGGCCAGGTTGTAGAGCCCCTCGGTCGGGTGCCAGGAAGCGTCGGTGAAGAAGCGCATCGGGCCGGGGTCCCGAAGCGCCGGCAGGGCCTCCCGAAAGACGAAGACGAGGATGATGGCCACGATCGCGCCCGCGACGGCGGCGGCGCCTCTAAGGGCCCAGACGAGGAGGGCATCACCTCGTGACCGGGACAAAGTACTGGCTCCGCACGATGTCGCGCGCGTCGGGAGAGCGCGCGAACTCGATGAAGACCTCGACCAGGCCCACAGGGAGGGCCCGGGTCACCAGGTTGAGGGGACGAGAGAGCGGGAAGCTGCCGTTCCTGACGTTCTCGACGGACGGCGCGATCCCCCCGACCGGCAGAAGCTTGACCGGGACCCCGTGAGTCGCGTCGTACTCCGCCGTCCCGATGGATACGTAACCGATGGCATGCGGGTTGCCCGCGACGGTCTTGATCGCCTGTTCGTTGTCCCCGACGACCACGTGCGCCTCGATGTCGGCGCTCCTGAGCCGGAAGTAGCTCAGGAAGAGCTCCAGAGTCGAGCGCCCTTCGGCCTTGTTCACCACGGTGATCCGCGCGTCCGGCCCGCCGACTTCCCGCCAGTTCCCGATCCTGCCCCTGTAGATGTCGACCACTTGGTCGTCCGCGAGGCTCGTCAAGGGATTGCTCCCGTGCACGATGATGCAGACCCCGTCGCGGGCGATGGTGAAGGCGAAGAGATCGCGCTCGCCCTCCTTGAGCGCGCGGGAGACCATGCCGATGTCGGCGAGCCCCCGGCGGGCGTCGGCGATGCCGCGCGAGGAGCCGCCCGTCTGCACGTCCACCCGCACGCCGGGGTGAAGCGACTCGAAGCGCCGGCCGATCTCCGCCGCCAGCGGAGCGACGGTGCTCGATCCGGTCAGGACCAGCTTGCCATGGAGCGCGGAGTCACCCCGCTCGGGGCCCGAGGGAGAGCGTTGGCAGCAGAGGCCGGCGGCCGCGACCGCAAGGAGAACGCCTCCCACACGGAGCCGGGTCACGGGGCGCGCCTCACGGCCTCAGTCGAACGACAGACGGCAACAGCCGAGGTCGATGGCCCTGCCCGAGCGGGCGGCCTCCACCCCCGGAGTGAGGCTGTACAGGACCTCCTTCCCGTCACGCGTGGCTGTCACGAGTCCGCCGTCGCGGAGAACCCTGAGGTGGTGCGAGAGCAGGCTCTGATCCAGGCGAAGAACGGCGTTCATCTCGCCGACGTGCTTCGGGCCCGTCATCAGGATCTCGATAACGGCCAGGCGGGTGGTGTCCGCCAGAAGCTTCAGCTTGTCGGCGCAATCCTGCCGGAAAGAGGCGCTCCGTCGCTTCACGAGTCCAGCCTCCGGACCCTCGAATACACCAGCGTTCATATGAACGCTACTTCAATTAATTGGAGGTGTCAAGCGGGCACCCTCACCCCGCAACCGAGCGGCGAGCTGCGGAGGGAGGACGCCCGGCGGCGGGCCGCGGCATCCGTCGGATCGGGCCGGGGCGGCTCGTGGCGGGCTCCTCGGAAGGGGCGTCCGTCACGGCATGCCGGCCCTCAGGGAACGGGGGGAGGCCTCCGCCCGGGCCCGCGGGAAGGCTCGACGCGCCGACCCGGCGGCCGCGCCCGGATCACTCGTCCGGCTGCTTCCTTCCCGTCCCGTGACAGAGCTCGCATCTGCCGGAACCCTCACAAGTCGTGCAGCGGACGGTGCGCTTGCGACGCAGCCCTCGCCTGCGGATGAGGCACTCTCCCGTCCCGTCGCACCGATGGCACTGACCCGAACCCTTGCAGAAAGGGCAGATCCGTGCTTTGTTCTCCATTGTCCGGCTTCGGAGCAGCGAGGCGGATTGCCGCGGCCCGTTCGGGGAACCGCCCGCCGGGGGAGCGACCCCTGCAGAGCGTCCGATCCCTGCTCCTCCCTCCGCTCTCGCATTCTACGCGCCGCCCGGCGGACGGGACCCGAACATTCTCGAGAACTTCCGGAAAGCCGCTCCCGGCCCGCGGGATCGGGGGAAAGCTGACCCTACGGGCGAACCCCCCCTCGGGGCCCGGGGGATCCCGACAATCACGGCTCCCGGAACCCGCCGCCGCGTTCCGCGGCGACGCCTACGCGATCGGCCCCGAGCCCGCTCTGCCTACCTGCAGAAACCCTTCGAGGCACAGTCGGGATCGGCGCAGTCGGCCAGGCCGTCCCCGTCGTTATCGATCCCGTCGCGACACTTGTTCTCGGTGGGCGCGGGGGGCTCCGGGAGACAGTTGACGTCCTCGCAGGCGTAGATGAAGTCGAACTGCGCCTGGTCGTCCGCCTGGAACGTCTCCTTGCTGAAATCGCAGGGATCCCCGAACGCGAACATGAGCGCGTCCTGGACGTTCGTGTGCTCGAGGCCCACCACGTGGCCCAGCTCGTGCAGCGCCGTGGACCTCAGGCTGAAGTGATTGGACGAGCCGGGGCAGAAAGGGGACCCCGGATCGCTCACCCACTGCACCTGCTTGTTGAGCGTGACGTCCGCGTCGGCCGTCTTGTAGAAGGTGCTCCCGGCGCAATTCTGGGTCTCCCCGAAGATCCAGAAGGCCGTCTCGCCGAGGGTGAACTGGCCTTGGTTCTTGAAGCGCACCAGGGTCCGGCCATCGTTCCTGGGACGGGACCCATCGTCCCGGATCTCGAACGGCGTGAACAGAAGGTCTCCCGTGGAGCCCCTCAGGCCGTCATCCGCGCTGCAGGCGGTGTCAGGGATCAGAGCGAGGGTGGCCTGCAGCTCGGCCTCCCACGCCGCCGCGTCGCCCAGGCAGCAGGAGGGAAGGGTCCCAAGATTCAGCATCGTGGTCACGGGGCGTTGGTCGATGAAGAACTTGACGAACGGCTCCACGTCGAAGCCCATGACGCTCGGGCTCGCGACGAGAAGGGCGGCCGCAACCGGAGCGGCAACGATCAACCGAGAGCGAGTCATCTCTGACCTCCAATGTTCGAGGGAGAATCCGAAGTCGAGTGGCAACCGGCGGCCGGAACCCCTAGCGTCCGCGGGCCCTCTCCTCGACGAGCCGGCGGAACTCATCCAGCGGGATGGGCCCCTGCGTCATCTCGACCCCCCCGACGAGCCCGAGTCCGGAGAGATCCCGGGTGACGTGACGGCGGCCCCACCGGTCTTCCGTGACGGTCCACTTGCCCATCGACAGGCCGATCGTGTGCAGCCTTCCATCAATGCGCTCGAGCTGCAGGAGAACCCGTTCTCCCCTCCTGTAGGTCGCCTCTCCGAGGCTCACCAGGCGCTGCCCCCCCAGCTCGCCGCCGTAGGCGCTGATCTCTATGCGTGCGCCGGGGCGCAGGCCCCCCTTCAGGCTCTCCTCCACGCGAATGGTCACGCCCGTCATGATGCGACCATCCTCCGACCTGAAGGCCCGCTGGCCGAGCACCCTGCCCACGATGATGGCGTGGGAGCCGTCGATGGTCTCCTCCAGCGACGCGCTTCGGACCATCGTGGCCAGGGCCGGTCCCACGGAGCAGATCACCAGCGCCACCACCATTCCCGCAACCATTCGTCGAGGTCTCATGGCCTTCCCTCCTTCGCGACGGTGGACATTCGAGTGAAGGCTGCCGAGCTTCGGCGCCTCGCGGCGCCGTACCGCCCCGCGGCGCTTCAACGGGCCGAAGCCAATGTTGGGGGGTCGCCTCCGGCGGGTCCCGCTGCCTGGAGGGCCTTCGCTCGAGGAGTGTCTTCCTGCCGTGGCCGACGATCGCTCGCCACATGGAGCGCCCTCGGATGCGGGATGTTCGGTTGTCGAGGCAGCCCCGTCTACCACACACCGAGCCGTCAGATCAAGAGGGCTCCGAGCACGGCGATGGGTGACCGCGGGGGGGGGCGCTCCGCGACAGGTGCGGGTCGGACCCGCCCGTCGGGTAGGGCAGTAGAGGGAGCCCCCCCTTTCGTGGTATCCTCCCGCCAATCGGTTCTTCCGTTGCCTCCGCTTCCAGTTCAGGGGGCGTGCCCCCGAGCCGCCCGCCGCCGCGGGCTTTCGTGGGGCCGGTCGGAAAGGAGGGGGCGTGATGAGTCGGAAAGGTTTCGTCTCGGTGGCGATCGCGCTGTCGTGCGCGGCTTCCTCTCTCTATGTCTACGGGGGATCGTGCGGGGACAACCGGCCGGTGAGCCGTGCCCAGAAGCGGATGGACGAGCGGCTGGACCCCGATCGGCCGGGCCGCGGTCCTGCCCGGACCGAGCGGGACCGGGCGCCGCGAAACCACGGGCAGTGGATCCAGGTGACGGCGCGGCAGCGCGAGCAGGTCCGCACCTGCACCCGGGCCACGGACCTCGTTCGGTCGCTGGCCCGGGAGATGGGACGCGCCGCCAAAGGGTCGCGCTTCAGCGTCGCGGCCGTCCGCAGACGGCAGGCGCGGCTGAGCGAGTCAATCCTCAGGCTCCGGCGGGAGCACCAGCGGTTCGCCGGCGGCTTGGCGGACGCTCAGCGGGAGCAGCTCGGAGATCGGATCCGGCAGATGGAGCGCTGCGGCGAACGGCTGGACGCGCATCTCGAGGAGCTGGCTCGGGTGCTCGCGGGCGCCACCCCGGACAGCCGCCTCGTCGCCGATCGGGCCCGCGAGGTGGAGCGGGAAGCCAGGATGTGGCAGAAGCAATACCGCTTCATCGCCAGGATGATGATCGAGGGCCCGGACCCGGTCGCCGCCCGTAGGTGAGCGGCGAACCTTCCCTTCGCACGCAGGAGCGCACCGCGCGGGTCCGCCGCCGTCCCGCTGAACCGCCTCCGGGGCTCGTCGACCCGGACGATCCTCGCGGAAGCACCGCGGTTGCCGGCGCGGGTGGAGTCACGCCCCCCCTCCCCCACCCGGTGGTCCCTCCCCTGCCGCGGACGCCGGAACGGGCGGGGCTGCGCGGCGGCGGGATCGGGCCCGGTCCGGCCTCGTCCTTCCCGCCCGCTGGCGGGTTGCTGAATTCACCCTTGACTCCCGGGCGATGTTCCGGTAGGCTGGCGCGCGTATGGCCCGCATTGACGTACCCGTCACCTTGACAGCACCGCGCTGCAGGCAGGTCCGCTAACGGTTTCCAATCTCTCAATGTGAGGCTGTTCGGGAGGGCAATTCGGCCCTCAACGGTGCCCTTGCGGCAGAGGAGAAGAAGTAGAATGGTCAGAGGCAAGGTCAAGTGGTTCAACGACGCGAAGGGGTTCGGGTTCATCTCTCCGGACGACGGCTCCAAAGACGTCTTCGTCCACCACTCCGCGATCGAGATGCAGGGGTTCAAGTGCCTCACCGAGGGTCAGAGCGTGGAGTTCGAGATCGTCCAAGGCCAGAAAGGTCCGGCCGCGCAGAACGTTCGGCTGATCTGAGAGCCCGTGTCGCCATCGGCGGCCCCTGGAAGGCGTGCCCCGGGGGCCGGGATCTCTTTCCAGAGAGCGTGAGATGAGCCGAAAGCTGTTCGTGGGTAACCTTTCCTTCGAGACCGGGGACGCCGATCTGAAGGAACTATTCTCGAGGTCGGGGCGGTGCGAGTCGGCCTCGGTCGTCAGGGATCGCGCCACCGGCCGCTCCCGGGGGTTCGGCTTCGTGGAGATGAGCTCGGACGATGAGGCGCACGGCGCCATCGCCCAGCTCGACGGCAGCGAGCTGCAGGGCAGGACGATCAGCGTCAGCGAAGCCCGGGAACGATCCGGTGGCCGGACCGGACGCGGCTCCTGGCCTCCCCGCGGCTTCGACCATCGGCCCTCGTCTCCCGGGCCGCGCTTTCGCAAGAGTCGGGGCAGCCGGCGCGGCCTGCGCGGAAAGAGGCGCAGTCTCTGACCGAATCGGAGGCCGCTCCTCCCCGAGCTCCGGAGCCGGCGCCTGAGTGACCTCGAGCGCGCGATCTTCGCACCGGAGCTCGGGACCGCCTCCCTCCGCCCCTCCGGTCGGAGCAGGCCGGCGGCGGGAGGACGGCCGCCCGGGTCGGGCCCGATGGCGGCTTCAAGGGGATCGACTCAACCCGTCGCTCCCGGATTACAATTCTCGAGCCGGTTCGGCCATAGCCCGGCGGACGCCCGCCACGGCGGGCGCGACCGGCACCGCGAGGTCCCATCGTGGCGAGAAGATCCAGGTCATCATTCAAGAAACGTCAGAGGGAGCTGGCGCGGCAGCAGAGACGTCAGGACAAACTCGCGCGACGCCTGCAGAGGAAGATGGAGCGGCAGCATGATGTGCAGCCGCAGACCGAGCCCGGGGATCCGACCGTCTCCGACGTCGACGCCGGTCCTCCGCCACCGCGCGGAGAGGAGGAACAGGCGTCGACGCCGCACGGCGACGACGCACCCCCTTCCCAGGACGCTGCCGGAAGACACAAGGCCTGACCACCCCCGGGTCCGGAAAGCGCGGCCGCCGACGAGAGCGGCTTCGCCGTCGATCACGTCCATCCCGCGGCTCTCCGGGAGCCCCACCGGTCCCACCTCGTGGGCTCTCAGGGCGCGATCGCCTCGAGCTCCCGGCACAGATCGATCGCCGTCGCGCAGCGCCGGTCCGCGTCCTTTCGCAAGCAACGGCGAATCACGCGACCTACCGCCTGCGGCAGGTCGGCCCGCAGCTCGGTGACCGGGCGGGGCTCGTCCCTGAGGATCGCGCTGATCAGATCCGCCTGGGCCCCCCGCCGAAAGGGATGAGCAGCGGTCACCATCTCATAGAAGATGATGCCGAGGGAGAAGACGTCGGACCGGGGCCCGGGAGACCTCCCCTGAAGCCGCTCGGGAGACATGTACCGAACCGTGCCCGTCACCGCGCCCTCTCCCGTGACGGTGTCGGTCGAATACCGGCTGCAGGGCGCCTCGGTGGGGAACACCTCGGCGAGACCGAACTCCAGCACCTTCACCACCCCGTCATCGTTCACCACGATATTCGCGGGCCTGAGATCCCGGCGGGCGATGCCGCGCCGGTGCGCCGCGGCGACGGCACTCGCGATCTGCACCGCGGGCCGGAGGAACGGAAGCAGGCCCAGGCCACCCGCCGGAATGAGCCTATCCAGGGTGCGGCCCGGGACCAGCTCCACCGTGATGAAAGGCAGGTCCCCGTCCTCCTCCACCGAGTAGACCACGACGAAGTTGAGGTGATTCAGGGCGGCGATGGCCCGAGCCTCCCGTCAAAAACGCCGGCTCCGCCGCGGAACGCGGGCGATCTCCGGTGACATCACCTTGAGGGCCGCCCTGCGCCTGAGCTTCCCGTCCTCGGCGACGTAGACCTGGCCCATACCGCCCTCTCCCAGCCGGTCCACGATGACGTAGTGATTGAGCTTGGAGCCGGTGGCGAGCCTGCGTCCCGTGCGTTTCGATCCGGCCGTCGCCGCCGCCCGGCGCGGCGCCCCGATCCCGGGGATCGCGAGCCCGACCCGCGCCGCGACGGCGCGGAAGCGGGACTCGCCGTGCAGGCTGTCGAGGACGGCGGACAGGCCGAGCAGCACGCAGCGCGGCGCGCGCTCCTCGATCAACCGGTCGAGGTAATCCAGCGCCCGGTGCGCCTCTCCGAGGCGCGCGTGGATCCCTGCCAGATGGTACCAGGCGGTCGGCAGCAGATGAGGGTCCGCCGCGAGCCTCGCCGCGAGGGCGGCGGCCGCCTGCCTCTCGCCCCGGGCGGCCAACGTCTTCGCTCTCTCCGCGCGCAGCGCCGCGGCGTCGCCCAACCGCTCCCGGGCCTTCTCCAAGGTGTCGGGCGAGGCGTCGCCCTCCCCCCATCGCCCGGTAACAGGAGGCGAGCCCCATCCAGGCCCTGAGGTACCCGGGCACCATGCCGACGACCCGTTGATAGCGCTCCGCGGCGCCGTCGCAGCGATCCGCGGAGTAGAGGAAGTCGGCGACGTTCGTGCTGATCCCCGGGTCGAGAGGATCGAGACCGCGGGCCCGCTCGATCTGTCGGAGGGCGTCCTCGGGCCGCCCGGTCGCGAACAGCAGATCACCCAGGATCACGTGCGTCGGCACGTGACCCGGACTGAGCCTCAGCGCGCCTCGCAGGGTGGCCTCCGCCGAGACGAAATCCCAGTCGAAGAAGAACTGCACCCCGCCGAGCGCCGAGTGACTCTCACCGAGCAGCGGACCCAATCGCATCGCGTTCACCGCGGCATCCCTGGCCTTCGGGAAGGCTTCCACCGCCGGCTCGAGGCCGTAGAGCGCCTGGAGCCCGTAGTAGCCTGCCAGACCGCAATAGCCGTAGGGCGCCTCCGGATGCAGCCGGATCACCTCATCGATGCAGGCTACCGCACGCTCGATCTGATCGGGCGTGCGGTGATTGAGGTGGTGATGACCCTTAAGATACGTGTTCATCGCGGTGGCCGAGAGTCCGGCCCCGAAGGCCAGTACGCGCCTCTCCGTCTCCGACAGTCGCATCCTGATCGCGCAGGATGCACCCCACCGTGGCGGCCGAGGTCCGGAGGCCTTGCCGTCGCAGCGGCACCACGAGCTTGAGCTTGCCCCAGCAGGGGTATTGGCGCCGCAGGCGCAGCACCGTTGCGGCCAGCGTGGCGCTCCACTGCGGTTGCCGCACCCGCCGCGGGCTACGGCATCTCGGCCCGAGGCTCGTGAGATCGTCCGCGTCGAGCCGTCGCGCCCAGCTGTACAGCGAGGCCCGCGAGACCCTGAAGACCTCGCAGACATCCTCCCCCTGGCCCGTGCGGCGCCACATCTCCGGCACCTGCAGGCGTCGCAGCGCTTCAGGCGAGAGTTCGGGGGGGCGAAGCTGACTGCCCCGGACCATGGTCCGGGGCAGTCCCTTGAACAGCATCGGGGCCTCCTTATCAGAGGCCCCCTTTTACTCCATAGGTCCGTGTCAACATGTATCTGAGCCAAGTCAGATGCACCTCTGAGGAACGCGGCCATCCTATTCCGTGCCGTTTGCCCTTCCCCTCGCAGCTCGTGTAGCCTTCACCGAGGAGGCGGATTCATAGGCCGGCAGATGGCGAACGGTGTCTCGGATCGGCGGGAGCGGCTCGCGCTCCGATGGGAGTTTCTCGAAAAGCAGAGCGACGCCTGCAGCGTGGTGACCGGGCGCATGGAAGTGATCTACGTGAACTCACCCGCAAGATCCATGGTGGGCTCGGGATGGTTCGGTTGTCGCTGCTGGGAGGTTTTCCCCGTCGGGGACGAGAGCTGCGCCGCGCGCTGCCCCGCCGTCAAGGCCGTCCACCGCGGCAATGATATCGTCTACTGCGAGGAGACGATCTCCGCTCCCGACGGATCGCCCATGACTCTCGGAGTGGCTGTCATCCCGGTTCGAGACGCGGGCGGGGAAGGGGAGCGCGCCGTTCTCCTCCTTCGGCCGAGGCCAGCGGGGATCTCCGAACCGGCCTTTCTGCGCGAAGTCCTGGAGCGGGCCAGGGAGGTGCGCGCCCTGTGCAGCCCCTCCTCCCCGGAGCGGTCCTACAGGCACGCCTCGGCGCACGAGGCGGGGACCCGCGGCAAGGGGCCCCTTCGGTCCCGAACCCGGCGCCGACGCCCCCGCGGCGGTACTGGAGGAGGTAGTAGAACGCTCCGCCCGCGGGCGGCGCCGCGCTCGCGGGATCCTCGGCGTCCGAGGTCGCCGGGCTCCGCCTGACGAGCACCGAGACCGCACCGAGCGACACCGGCGGCCCGTCCATCCTCAGCTCCCCGGCGTCGCCCTTGATCAGGTCGTAGCCCTCGGCCCGCTCGACGGCGCTCCAGTAGACGCGCCCTCCGTGGCGACTGCCCGCATGCTCCATCCCCAGCAGGAGCGGCTCCGACCCGTCGCCGAGATCGTGCGGCACCCTCACCAGGACCGGCGCGGAGCTGCGGTTGCCGGAAGCGTCGATCGCGGCGTAGGTCAGGCCGTAGACGCGCCCCGTCCCGCGCCCCGATCGCTCCGCGCGGAGCGGGATGGCTTCGTCGGGCAGACCAAGCGCCGCATCGGCGATGTCGCCCGTCGTGCTCCCGTCGCCCTGCCCCGCCTCATCGTCAGGCTCATTGCTCGCCGCCGACGGCAGCACCACCCGCGGGCTCGGGTCGCACAGGTCGCCCACCTCCCAGCGCACCCGGACCGGGACGCGCCGACGATTCGACGGCCAGAGCATCCCGGGGTCGGCGTGTACGGCCAGCTCGGGGGCCCGCGTGTCGCGTACCCTCACCGGATGGCTGCAGGTCGCCACGTTGCCGGCGGCATCCCGCGCCGTGAAGGCCAGTCCCCAGTTCCAAAGCCGCCCCGCCGCGATCGAGCATCACGGAAATGTGTCGGCGAGAGCGTTCACGAACCCCAGGTCTTCCAGTCCGCCGCCTTTGACGTCCCGAGCGATGACCGACCGCGGTAGAGCCCGCGTCGGCAAGAAGGCGCCGGGGAGGAAGCCGCCATCGTCCAGACCCAGCAGCACCATGACCGTTTGCGAGATGAGGTTCGTAACCGCCAGGGCCTGGATTCCGTTATCGTCGAGAGCAGCGACAGCGAGCGACAGGGGACGCACGCCCGCGGCGACCACGGCCTGTTCCCCAAATCTCCCGTCGCGTTGAAGTCGCCGGTCGCAGTGGAGGTCGGCACACGTCCAGCTTCAAACACCGGCTCCGGAAAAAGAGGCTCCGCGCGACTCACAGAACCCACGGAGGCACCAAGGAGGCACGAAATGAGAAACCGCCGGGAAGACAAGATCGCAACTGCTCGGAGGATGCTTCTCCTGCTCCGCTCCGCTCGAAATGCCCAGCCGCAGCCCAATAGACCCGACACAGTCGGGAAGAGTTGCGGCCGAGGAGGATCGGCTACACGCCCGCCGGGGAACGAGCCTCCAGCCGCCCTCCACCCGCGTGATGCGACGCCCTCAGGCGGGAGATCCGTTACC
>JBHIBC010000021.1:0-41392 GCA_046758905.1 Acidobacteriota bacterium
CGAGCGATCCGGGGCGCTGCGGGATTCCCTCCGCGTCCTCGACATGGCTTTCCAGAAGCAGGCGATGCTCCTGTCGTCGACCCCCAGCATCTACCCGGTCCGCGGCCTCATGGGGAACGGCTACGGCTGGCGCCGCGACCCGTTCACCGGAATGCGCGACTTCCATCAGGGGCTCGACATCGTGGCCCCGATCGGGACCAAGGTGGTCGCCCCCGCGGACGGCATCGTGACGCGCGTCGGCCGGATGGGCGGCTTCGGGAACTCGATCTTCATCTCCCACGGATACGGGATCGTCACCCGGTACGGGCACCTGCAGGCGGCCAAGGTCCGTGTCGGCCAGCGGGTCAAGCGCGGCGACGTGGTCGGGCTGGTGGGCTCCACCGGGCGCAGCACCGGGCCCCACCTGCACTACGAGGTCCTCGTCCATCAGAGGCATGTCGACCCGGTGAAATACATCCTCGAGGAATACCGCAGCTTCTGACGCCACTGCCCGGCCGTCCTTGACTTCACTCCCGCTTCTGCTATAGTTCCGACGATGCCGTCTGGCCCGATGCGACTCGCTTCCCGGGCCTCGAAGCGCGCGGCGGCGGCGACCCCTGGAACCGTTCCCACCACATCTCGTCACCGGGGCGCGGGCCCCCGCGCCGGGCATGAGGCGGGCACTCCACACCGATGCTGATCGACTCGGTCCTGAGATCCATCGTCGGCACCAAGAACGAGCGCGAGCTCAAGAAACTCCAGCCGCGCGTGGTGGCCATCAACGAGCTGGAGGCGGAGGCCCACGCTCTGACGGACGAGCAGCTGCGATCCCGCACCGTCGAGTTCAGGCAGCGGCTGGCCCAGGGCGCGTCGCTCGACGACATCCTCCACGAGGCCTTCGCGGTCTGTCGAGAGGCGGCCCGTCGGACCGTCGGCATGCGCCACTTCGACGTGCAGCTCATCGGCGGCATGGTGCTCCACCAGGGCAAGATCGCGGAGATGAAGACCGGCGAGGGCAAGACCCTGGTCGCCACCCTCCCGGTCTACCTGAACTCGCTGAGCGGCCGGGGCGTGCACGTGATCACCGTCAACGACTACCTGGCGCGCCGCGACGCGGCCTGGATGGGGCCGGTCTACAGGTTCCTGGGCCTCGAGGTGGGGGCCATCCAGCACGAGATGGACGACGCGGCGCGCCAGAAGGCCTACGCCGCCGACGTCACCTACGGGACCAACAACGAGTTCGGGTTCGACTACCTGCGCGACAACATGAAGTACTCGCTCGGGACCATGGTCCAGCGCGGCCATCACTATGCCATCGTCGACGAGGTCGACTCGATCCTGATCGACGAGGCGCGCACCCCGCTGATCATCTCCGGCCCCTCCGACGAGTCGACCGAGCTGTACTCCCGGGCCGACTCGATCATCCCGCGCCTGAAGCGCGAGGCCGATTACACGGTGGACGAGAAAGCGCGCACCGTCGCCCTGACGGACGAGGGTGTGGAGAAGGCCGAGCGTGCCCTCGGCGTGCGCAACCTCTACGACCTGGCCAACATGGAGCTCAATCACGCCATCCAGCAGGCCCTGCGCGCACATGCACTGTTCAAGAGGGATGTCGACTACATGGTGCGCGACGGGCAGGTCATCATCGTGGACGAATTCACGGGTCGGCTGATGCCGGGCCGGCGCTGGAGCGACGGCCTGCACCAGGCCATCGAGGCGAAGGAGAAGGTGCGGGTCCAGCAGGAGAACCAGACCCTGGCCACCATCACCTTCCAGAACTACTTCCGGATGTACGAGAAGCTCGCCGGGATGACCGGGACCGCCGACACCGAGGCGGTCGAGTTCGACAAGATCTACAAGCTCGAGGTGATGGTCATCCCGACCAACAAGCCGCTCGTCCGAACCGAGCACCCCGATGTCGTCTATCGCACCGAGAGGGAGAAGTTCGCCGCCGTGGTGGAGGAGATCGAGGAGCTGAACCGGAGGGGCCAGCCGGTGCTTGTGGGCACCATCTCCATCGAGAAGTCGGAGCACTTGAGCGGGCTCCTGAAGAAGAGGCGGATCCCGCACGTCGTCCTCAACGCCAAGTACCACGAGAAGGAGGCCGAGATCGTGGCCCAGGCGGGGCGGCTCGGAGCGGTGACCATCGCCACCAACATGGCCGGTCGGGGCACCGACATCCTCCTCGGGGGCAACCCCGAGTTCCTGGCCCGGCGGGCCATTCAGGAACGGGGACTCGACCCGGTGGAGGCACCGCGGGAGCTGCGCGAAGAGATGCTCGAGCGGTTCCGAGAGCAGACGGCCGAGGAGCACGACGCCGTCGTGGCTTTGGGAGGGCTGCACATCCTCGGCACCGAGCGACACGAGGCGCGGCGCATCGACAACCAGCTGCGGGGGCGCGCCGGCCGGCAGGGGGATCCGGGCTCATCGCGCTTCTACCTGTCGCTCGAGGACGACCTCATGCGGATCTTCGGGTCGGACCGGATCTCGGGGCTGATGCAGAAGCTCGGGATGGAGGAGGGCGTGCCGATCGAGCACCGCATGGTGACGCGCGCCATCGAGCGGGCGCAGAAACAGGTGGAAGGGCGCAACTTCGAGATCCGCAAACACCTGCTCGAGTACGACGACGTCAACAACAAGCAGCGCACCGAGATCTACCGGCTGCGGCGCGAGCTGCTGGAGGGAAAGGGCCAGCGGGAGTACCTGCTGCAGAAGGCCGAGGAGGTCCTGGACTTCCTGCTCGACTCGACCTGCAACGCGGGGGTGGACCCGGAGGAATGGCAGACGGACGACCTGCGCAACGGCGTCCTGAGGTTCTTCGGGATCGACATGCACTCACTGGGCATCGACTGGAAGACCGTCGGCCACCCGGACCTCAGGGAGACGATCTGGACGCGCGTGCGGGATCGCTACGAGGAGAAGGAGCGCACCCTCGGCCCCGAGGTCATGCGCCAGCACGAGCGAACCCTCATGCTCTACGTCATCGACACCGCCTGGAAGGACCACCTGCTGGCGATGGATCACCTCAAGGAGGGGATCGGGCTGCGGGGCTACGGACAGCGGGATCCGCTCACCGAGTACAAGAAGGAGTCCTTCGCCATGTTCGGCATGATGAAGGAGCGGATCGAGGACGAGATGATCATCAACCTGTGGCGCATGGACCCCGCGGCCCAGAGCCGCCAGCAGGAGATGCGTCTGAGGCGGCAGCGCGACCTGGTCTACTCGGCGCCGGCCAAGGGGGCTCCGCGCGCGGCGCAGCGGCCAGCGGCCCGGGTCGGCCGCAACCAGCCCTGTCCCTGCGGATCCGGCAAGAAGTACAAGAAGTGCCACGGCTCCCAGGAGGGCACCGGGCCGGCAGCGCGGCCGGCGGCGCCGCACGGGGTGCGGGTGTGATCCCGCCGGCCGACGGGAGGCTCTAGGCGATGCTCGACCGACCGATCCCGGAAGCGCTGACCTTCGACGACGTCCTGCTGCTGCCCTCCAAGTCCGAGATCCTCCCGGCCCGCGTGGAGATCGCGACCCGGCTCAGCCGCAACATCCGCCTGAACGTCCCGATCGTCTCGGCCGCGATGGACACGGTGACCGAATCGCGCATGGCGATCGCCATGGCGCAGCAGGGGGGCATCGGCGTCATCCACAGGAACCTGAGCGTCGAGGCCCAGGCGGAGGAGGTCGACAAGGTCAAGCGCTCGGAGAGCGGCATGATCGTGGACCCGATCACCATCGGGCCCGATCGCAGGATCTCGGAGGCCCTCGAGCTGATGAGGAAGTACCGGATCTCCGGCGTGCCGGTCACCGGGGAGTCGGGGCGTCTGCTGGGGATCCTGACCAACCGGGACCTGCGCTTCGAGACGCGCACCGAGCTCCCGGTCTCCGCAGCGATGACCCGCGAGAACCTGGTGACGGTCCGGGTCGGCATCTCGCTGGAGGAGGCGAAGGCGATCCTCCACAAGCACAAGATCGAGAAGCTACCGGTGGTCGACCGCGATTTTCACCTGAAAGGGCTGATCACGGTCAAGGACATCCAGAAGATGATCAAGTACCCGCACGCCTGCAAGGACGCGCTCGGACGGCTGCGGGTCGGCGCCGCGCTCGGGGTGGGGCCGGATACGCTGGAGCGGGCCCGGGCCCTGGTCGACGCCCGGGTCGACCTGCTGGTGGTGGACACCGCCCACGGCCACTCGGCCGGCGTGCTGGAGACGGTGCGCAGGCTGAAGACGACCTTCCCCGACCTCGACCTCGTGGCCGGGAACGTCGGCACCGAGGAGGCGACGGAGGACCTGATCCGCCTCGGGGTCGATGCCGTGAAGGTGGGGGTCGGCCCCGGGTCGATCTGCACGACCCGGGTGGTCACCGGTGTCGGGGTGCCGCAGATCACCGCCATCGCTCGGTGCTCCCGGGCGGCGCAGCGCCACGACATCCCGATCATCGCCGACGGCGGCGTCAAGTTCTCGGGGGACGTCACCAAGGCGCTGGCGGCGGGCGCCTCCAGCGTGATGATCGGCTCCCTGCTCGCCGGCGCGGAGGAGTCGCCCGGAGAGACGATCCTCTACCAGGGCCGGACCTTCAAGGCCTACCGGGGGATGGGCTCGATCGGCGCGATGCGCAAGGGGAGCGCGGACCGCTACTTCCAGGAGGCCGCGGCGGCGGACGACAAGCTGGTGCCCGAAGGGATCGAGGGCATGGTCCCCTACAAGGGAAGCGTCCAGGTGCTGGTGCAGCAGCTCGTCGGGGGGCTGCGGGCCGGCATGGGCTACTGCGGGGCCTCCGATATCGAGGCCCTGCGACGGGAGGCCCGCTTCATACGGGTCACGGGCGCCGGCCTCAAGGAGAGCCACGCGCATGACGTGGTGATCACCAAGGAGGCGCCCAACTACCGCCTCGACTGAGGTCCGGGCCGCGGTCCTCAGGTCGCACGGTCGGGAGTCGGGCGGGGCCTCCCGTCCTGGATCCGCAGCCGCCGCCGGCGGCCGCCGCGATCGCGGATCGTGACCTCTACGCACGGCTCGACCCGATAGGGGCCGAGCCGTTCGGCCCACTCGACCACCGCCACGCCGTCCGTGCCCAGGATCTCCTCCAGCCCCAGCTCCTCGAGATCCGCCGAGGAGTCGACCCGGTACAGGTCCACGTGGTAGACCGGGAGGCGTCCCCGGTACTGGTTCACTAGGGTGAAGGTGGGGGAGCGGACCTCCCCCGGCGGAACGCCGAGCCCCGTGGCTAGACCCCGGGCGAAGACGGTCTTTCCCATCCCGAGGTCCCCGACCAGCAGCACGACGTCCCCCGGACGCAGCGTGCGGGCGAGCGCCCGGCCGGCCTCGAACGTCTCCGCCTCCGACCGGGTCAGGAAGGTGCGCGGGGTCATGCCGCTTCTCAGACCAGGGGCATCTCCATGAGCACCGGTCGCGGCATCAGATCCCGGTGCCGGCGGAAGAGCCGCGGGAGCGGGCGCACGATCTCGAAGCCGGCGCGCTGAAACAGCGGGCGGCTGCGGTGGTTGGCGATGAGACGCACGATCTTCAGGTGCCTGCGGCGCCCCACGTCGATCGCCTCCTGCAGGAGCCTGAGCCCGATCCCGCGGCCGCGGAACGCCCGCTCCACCTGAAGAGACGCGATGAACAGGACGTCCCCGCGAGGGTTGTGCGACGCGGAGTTGAGCAACCGCTCGAACCGGGAGGGGGACCTCGGCAGGTCCCGGGTCCACAGGAGGCCGTTGGTGAGAGCGATGATCCTCGGCCGCCGCCCCGGCTGGCGCAGCTCCACCAGGAGGAACGCCTCCGGCAGGGCGAACAGCCGCCGCTGCAGCTCGTTCAGCGGCGCGGCCAGCCGGCCCCAGACGCGGCGCTCGAGAAGCGTCGCGGATTCCAGGTCGTCCGGGCGGGCCGGCCGGATCAGGACCCGGACCGCGACGGGGCGTCCCTCCGGCAGCCCGACGGCCCGGCGGGCGGGCAGGGCCACCGGTGGCCGCAAGGAGGGGGCCATCCTGCCATCCGTGAAGCCGCCGTCCTCTTTCATGCCCCCTTCCTCCTTCCGGCGGGACCGACCGGGGGCAGCCTGAGCCAGGCCATGGCCCTCGGCAGGCGCGACAGGATGTCGCGCGCCAGCAGGGGCATCTCCCCCACCCGCGCTGCAGCCAGATCGCCCGCGAGTCCGTGCAGGTAAACGCCCAGCTTGACGCCCGCCTCGGTCTCGAGGTGCTGGGCCAGCAGCCCGGCCAGGATCCCCGTCAACACGTCGCCCGAGCCGCCGGTCGCCATCCCCGGGTTTCCGGTCGAGTTGACGAAGACTTCGCCGGAAGGGGTGGCCAAGAGGCTCCGGTGTCCCTTCAGGACTAGGTGGCACACGTGCTCCCGAGCGAAGTCCCGCGCCAGGTCGACCCTTCGGGCCTGGATCTCGGCGGTACCGAGTCCCACCAGCCGGGCCATCTCGCCGGGATGCGGCGTCAGCACCAGGGCCCGGTCCCGCCCGGACAGCAGATCGGCACGCCCGGCGAAGGCGTTGACCCCGTCGGCGTCGAGCACCACCGGGACGGTGGCCTGCAGGACCAGGTCCCGAACCAGTTTCTCCGTCTCGGGGTGCGTCGTCAATCCCGGACCGAGGGCCAGGACCTGTTTCCCCTCGAGCAGGTCGAGAAGCCGCGGCAGGCCCTTCCGCGCCAGGGTGCCCTCGGGGGTCTCATCCAGCGCCTCGGTCATCGCCTCCATGGCCCGGGCCACAAAGGCGGACTGCAGTCCGGCCGGCACGGCTGCCGTGACCAGGCCGCATCCCGCCCGCAGCGCCCCCAGCGCGACCATCCGCGCGGCCCCCCCCGTGCCCCTGGAGCCGGCGACGACCAGGACGTGCCCGTAGGTCCCCTTGTGACTGTCCGAGCGCCGGGCCGGGACGATCGGGACGATATCCTCCTCCCGGACGAGATGGAGGCCGACCCTCTCCTCGGCGACCGCCGCGGCGGGGATGGAGATGTCGACCACGTGCAGGTCCCCGCAGAGGGGCTCCGCCGGAGGGAAGATGTGGGGGAGCTTGGGACGCGCGAAGGTCACCGTGTGGTCGGCGGCGATGCAGGCCCCCGGCACCTCCGCGCTGCTCCCGCACAGTCCCGAGGGGAGGTCGACGGCCACCACGTCCGCCTCCGCCTGATTGACGTCCCGGAAGACGTCCTCCAGAAGGCCCTCCACCGCCCGCGACAGGCCGGTCCCCAGGATCCCGTCGATCACCAGGTCGGACTCCGCCAGCAGGGCGCGGGCCCCGGCCCACTCCTCCGCCGACCGCACCTCGGACGGCGTCACGCCCATCTGTCGCAGCGCCTTCAGATTGACCGCGGCGCTGCCTTTCACCTCCGAGGACCGGCCGAACAGCAGGATCTTGAAAGGGATGCCACGGTTCCCGAGGTGCCTGGCGAGAACGAAGGCGTCTCCCCCGTTGTTCCCTTTGCCGCACAGGAGCAGGAGACGCCGGAGGGCCAGGTCGGGATAGGCCTGCTGGAGGAAGGCGAACAGCTGCAGGCCGGCGTTCTCCATCAGGATGATCTCCGGCACCCCGAACCTCTCCACGGTGCGCCGGTCGATCGCCCGCATCTGCTCCGAGGTGAGGATCTCCAAGTCGGTCGGTCTCCGGAATGGGGCTCACTCTACACGCGCGGCGAGGCCCGATCAAGCGCGGCGCCGGCGCGGGGCGTCGCGTTGACAGTGGCGCGGCCACTCGAAGATAATCGGCTCGAAAATGCCCTACCTAAGTGCGGACGCGAACCTGTCAAGTCCTTTGAATTCAAAGGGTTCTTTCAAGATCCGGCGGTTGTGGGCCTGGACGACGGACCTCAAGGTGCAAGCGCGGAATTTCGCGCCGTCCGGGCCGGCGGCCGGTATCAGATCGCCACGGTCGCAGGGCATTTTCCAACGGGAAACCTCCCAATGCTCCGGTTCCTGACAGCAGGAGAGTCCCACGGCCAAGCCCTCATCGCCGTCCTGGACGGGATCCCGGCCGGGCTGCCTCTGTCCCGATCGGACATCGACCGCGAGCTGAAGCGCCGCCAGCACGGCTACGGACGGGGAGGCAGGATGAAGGTCGAGCGCGACCGGGCCGAGATCCTCTCGGGAGTCCGCCATGGCCGGACGCTGGGCAGCCCCATCTCCCTGATGGTCGCCAACCGGGACTGGGCCAATTGGCGCAAGGCCCTGGCCGTGGACGATCTCGATCTGAGCGAGGCCGAAAGGAAGCGCGTGACCCGGCCGCGACCGGGTCATGCCGACCTCGCCGGGACTCTCAAGTACGACGCCGCCGACGCCCGGGACATCCTGGAGCGTGCCTCGGCGCGCGAGACGGCCGCCCGGGTCGCGGTCGGCGCGATCTGCAAGACCCTCCTGGCCCGCTTCGACATCGCCATCGCCAGCCACACCACCTCCCTCGGGGACGTGGGTTACGCCCCCGGAGCCGAGAGGGGCTGGGAGGAGATCCGGGCGGCCGAGGGGTCCCCGCTGCGCTGCGCCGACCCGGAGCTGGAGCGGCGGATGATCGCACGGATCGACGAGGCCAAGGGCCGCGGGGACTCCGTGGGCGGCGCGTTCCAGGTCGTGGCCCGGGGCGTGCCGCCGGGACTCGGCAGCCATCGTCACTGGGATCTGCGTCTCAGCTCCAGGCTGGCCGCCGCGCTCTGCTCGATCCAGTCGGTCAAGGCGATGGCGATCGGCGACGGGGTGGAGGCGGCCGCGGCGGCCGGTTCCAAGTTCCACGACGAGATCTTCTACGACCAGGCGGCCCGTCGCTTCTACCGGAAGACCAACCACGCGGGGGGGATCGAGGGCGGGATCAGCAACGGCGAGGAGATCCGCCTGCGCGTCTACGTGAAGCCCCTCTCCACCCTGCCCACGGCCTTGCACAGCGTGGACCTCGAGACGAAGCAGCAGTTCCAAGCGCAGGTCGAGAGGACCGACGTCTCCGCCATCGCCGCCGCCGGTGTCGTGGGGGAGGCGATGGCCGCCATCGTCCTCGCGGAGGCCTTCCTGGAGAAGTTCGGCGGCGACTCGCTGAAGGAGACGTCGCGGAACTACCGGGGGTATCTGGAGCAGCTGCGGCGGTATTGAGCCCCCTCAGGCTCGCATGCGACGAGTGCCTCCACCCCGTCCGGGAGGAGGGGCCCTCTTCCGGACTATCTGGGACACCGTGGCCCGGATCCCTCGCGGGCGCGTGGCGACCTACGGCCAGATCGCCCGGATGGCGGGCCTGCCGCGCGGCGCGCGGACCGTGGGCTGGGCGATGCGGGCCCTCCCGGACGGCCTCAGGATCCGCGGCGCGAGGGTTCCCTGGCACCGGGTCGTCGGCGCCGGAGGGCGGATCCGCGTCCGCAGCGACGGCCCCGCGGGCGGGTGGTTCCGGGAGCAGGCGGCGCGGCTTCGACGCGAGGGCGTGGCGGTCTCCCCGGGCGGGGCGATCGACCTCGCACGCCACGCTTGGCGCGGCGGCCGGGTCCGGCGGGAGTGCGGATGAAGGCCGGGGCGGTCGGGAAGAACGCCCGCGCGGCGATCGCGGTCGCTCTCGCCGTCGGCCTGGCGGTCGCCTACCTCGCGCGCCGCGCCGACCTGCCGGCCGGGGAGCGGCCCGCGCTGCTCGTCGCGGCCGCGGCCCTGGCGCTCCTGTTCCTGCCGTTCTTCGGCCTGTCGTTCGAGACCGTGATCCGGCGCCTGCGGCGGGCCGCCGACCGGCGGCCCGGACGCGCGCTGCTGCTTGCCGCCGCCCTCGCGGCCCCGTATCTTCTCTACTGGGCGGTCCCGGGGCGGCGGAACCTCTCCGCTCTGCTCACGATGACGGCCGTCGCGGGGGTGCCCTGCGCCATCGCGCTCGCGTGGCCGCCGGGGCGCCGGGTCGGCGACCTTCTGGTCGTCCTGTCGATCTGGCTCCCGCTCGAATTCCGATGGGCCTCCCTCGCTTTCCCCTGGCCGGAGGGCGGCTCGGGCAAGGTCGTGGGCGTGGTGCTGGGGGTCGATCTGCTGGTCTATCTGATGGTCGTGGTCCGGCGGGTGGACGGGATCGGGTATTCCCTCGTCCCCCGCGCGAGGGAGCTGGCGCCGGCGGTGGCCGCCTTCGTCGCCTTCGCCGCGGTGGGGATCCCGATCGGGCTGCAGACCGGCTTCCTGGAGCCGGCGCGGAGCCTGCCGGGGCCGCTGGAGGGCCTCCTCAGGACCTTCGGGATCTTCCTGATCACCGCGGTTCCCGAGGAGCTGCTGTTCAGGGGGCTCCTGCAGGGCTTTCTGGAGCGCTGGACGGGGCGCTCCGGCGTGGCGCTCATCGTCGCGTCGATCCTGTTCGGGGTCGCCCACTTGAACAACGGGCCGGCCCCGGATTGGCGTTACGCCACGTTGGCGGCGCTCGCCGGCCTGGCGTACGGCTGGGTCTATCAGCGCACGCGCCGCATCGCTCCGGCGGCCGTGACGCATGCGCTGGTGGACGGCACCTGGTCGATACTGTTCTGAGGTCGCGAGGCAGCCGTGCTGCAGGACCCCAACGTTCGCGTCGAGGCCGGGGGGGTGCCCGCGGGGGCCGCGCGGGAGGAGTCCCGCGCAGGCCTGCCCGGGGCGCCGATCCTCTCCGCCCTGGAGGCGATCTTCCTCCTGGTCGTCATCCTGTACTACATCTGGGTCCTCGATCCGGCCTCCGCGATGTACGGATGGCCGTCCTACGCGTTGTTCATGGGGTTCGCGACCGTGTCGCACCTGCTGCGGCGCGAGCGTCCGGCGGACCTCGGGATCCGCTTGGACAACATGGGTGTGGCGCTCCTCGAGGCGCTCGCGGTGGTGCTCCCGGCGCTGGTCGTCGGGTTCGCCATCGGGCGCTTCATGGAGGGTGGCAGGTCGATGAACCTCGAGCGCTTAAGCGCGACCTTCCTGAACCTTTACCCCTGGGCCCTGTTCCAGCAGTACGGGCTGCAGTGCATCTTCGGGCGGCGTCTCGCCGGAGTGCTGCCGGACCCGGTCGGCCACGACGTGGTCTGCGCGGGGATCTTCGCGGCGCTGCACCTGCCGAACCCGTTCCTGACGGTGGTCACGTTCGGGGCCGGCTACTGCTGGTGCGTTCTGTTCCGTCGCCGGCCGAACCTGTTCGCGCTGGCCGCCTCGCACGCCCTCTCCTCGGCGGCGCTGTACTACTGCCTCCCGCCGGCGATCACCCACCTGATGCGCGTGGGCCCGGGCTACCTCCTGAGCGTGCGGGTCTGAGGCGGCTCGTCCCCGTCCGGGCCCGTCCCCGTCCCCCGCGCGCCCGCGAGTCCGAACTGGAGCCGGTACAGCCGGTGGTAGATGCCCCGGCGCGCCAGCAGGCCGCCGTGATCCCCCTCCTCGACCAGGCGGCCGTGGTGCAGCACCAGGATGCGGTCGCACCCGATGAGGGTCGAGAGTCGGTGGGCGATGATGAGCGACGTGCGCCCCTCGAGGAGCTTCCTCAGGGCGTCCTGGATACGCCGCTCGGTCTCGGTGTCGACGCTCGAGGTCGCTTCGTCGAGGATCAGCACGGCGGGGTCGTAGGCCACGGCTCGGGCGAACGAGATCAACTGCTTCTGGCCGAGGGAAAGGTTGTCGCCCCGCTCCCGCACGGGCTCCGAGTAGCCGCCGGGCAGCCGCCGGATGAACTCGTCGGCGTGCACCAGCCGCGCCGCCTCGCGCACCCGCCCAGGTGGCAGCGTCCGGTCCCCAAACGCGATGTTGTCGTGGAGCGTGCCGCTGACCAGGACGTGGTCCTGCATCACGACGCCGACGCGCCGGCGCAGGTGCCCGATCGGGAGGCTCCGCAGGTCACGCCCGTCCAGCAGGATGCGTCCCCCCGTGGGGTCGTACAGGCGGATCAGCAGCTTGGCCAGGGTCGATTTGCCGGCCCCGGTGGCCCCGACGACGGCGACCTTCTCCCCCGGCTCGACGCGGAACGACACGCCGCGGACCGCCTCCTCCCCGGGCCGGTAGGCGAAGCGCACCCGCTCGAACTCGATCCGCCCGCGCGTCGCCGGCGCCGGTGCGGGACGCGCGGGGCTGGTGATGGAGGGGCGCTCGTCGAGAAGGGCGTAGATCCTCTCGAGGGCCGCCATGGCGGCCTGCATCACGGCGTAGAGGCTGGACAGCTCGTGTACGGGACCGAAGAAGCGCTGCGTGTACTCCAGGAACGCCACCAGAGTCCCGAACGTCAGGGCCCCCCGGACGATCCCGCCGCCGCCGTACCAGAGGATCAGCGCGATCGCCAGGCTGCCGACCAGCTCGACGATCGCCGAGAAGGACGACTCGTAGACCACCGAGCGCAGTTCCGCGTCCCGGTGCCCCCGGTTGATCGCCTCGAACTCCTCCCGGTTGAGGCGCTGGCGACGGAAGAGCTGGATCAGCAGCATGCCGGAGATCGCCTCCTGCAGGAAGGCGTTGATGCGGGCGATGCGCCGCCGCACTTCCCGGTAGAGGAGGCGGATCCGGCCCCGGAACCAATAGGAGAGCAGGAAGAGCACCGGGACGACGGTGAGCGTGACCAGCGCCAGCCGCGGTTCGAGCCACCACAGGATCCCGACGATCGCGAGCAGCTTGACGGTGTCGCCGAGCAGCGACACGACCCCGGAGGCGAACAGGTCCGCGAGCGACTCGATGTCGGTGGTCACGCGGGTCATGAGCCGCCCCACCGGGTTCCGGTCGAAGAAGGCGGAGTCGAGCCGTTGCAGGTGGGCGAACAGGCGGATCCGCAAGGCGAGGATCAGATTCTGTCCGGTGCGCTCCATCGTGTAGATCTGACCGTATCGGGCCAGGAGCTCCACCAGGAACGCGGCGAGGTAGGCGAGAGCCAGCAACCCGAGGCCGCGCGGCTCGCCGGGCAGGATGTGTTCGTCGATGAGCAGCTTGATCAGGTAGGGCTGCAGGAGGTTCGCCCCCAGCGCGACGAACAGAAGGCCGAGCGAGGCCGCGATCAGCGGCGCCTGCGGCACGAACGAGGGCAGCAGGCGCCGCACCAGGCGGGCGTCGTACGCCTTGCCCGGGGCGGCGTCGTCGTGAAGCGTCCGGGGCCTCACAGTGATTCGAGCTCCCTCTCGATCTGCTGCCGGCGGTGCATGCGCGCGAACGGGCCTCCGGCGCCCAGCAGATCCCGAGGCCTGCCGCTCTCCACGATGCGGCCGTCCTCGAGCGTCACGATCCGGTCCGCGTTGAGGACGGTCGCCGCGCGATGACTGATCAGGAAGGTCGTGCGGGCTCTCGTGAACTCGCGCAGGGCGCTGAGGATCGCCTCCTCGGTTGCGGCGTCGACACTCGACAGCGCGTCGTCGAGGATCAGAATGCGCGGGTCCATGAGCAGGGCGCGCGCCAGCGCCACGCGCTGGCGCTGGCCGCCGGACAGGGTCACGCCGCGCTCCCCGACGAGGGTCTCCAGGCCGCGCGGCAGATCCTCGAGGTCGGCCGCGATCTGCGCGATCCGGGCGGCCTCCTCGATGCGCGGCCGGGGCGCCCCCGGGCGGCCGAGGGCGATGTTCTCGGCGATCGTCCTGGAGAACAGGAAAGTCTCCTGCGGGACCAGGGCGATCTGGGCCCGGAGGCTGTCGGTCGGGATGTCGTTCAGGTCGCGGCCGTCCAGGAGGATCCGGCCGGCGGCCACGGGATGGACCGCGGCCAGCAGCCTGACGAGCGTCGACTTGCCCGAGCCCACCCGCCCGACGATCCCCACGGTGCTCCCGGCGGGCACCTCCAGGTCGATGCCGCGCAGCACCGGGATAGCGGGCCCGTGGCCGTTCGGGTAGGCGAAGTCCAGGCGGCGGAAGGCGACCGAGCCGCGCAGCGGGGAGCCGGGCCGGGTGGCGCGGTCGCCCGGCAGGTCGCTGCGCTCGGCGAGGATCTCCTCCACCCGGCGGATCGCCCCGAGGCCGCGCTGGAAGACCCCGAGGATCCAGCCCATCATGATGGTCGGCCGGGTCAGCAGGCCCAGGTAGGAGGTGAAGGCGACCAGCCCTCCCAAGGTCAGGCTCCCCTCGATGACGTGCCGGCCTCCGAGCCACAGGACGATCAGCGTGCTGAGGCCGCCCAAGGCGCCCATCAGGCTGACGACAAGCCCCCGGCTGCGGGCGAGCCGCAGCGAGCGGCGCCGGTACTCCCGGCTGAGCTCCTCGAAAGCCCCCGCCTCCGCCTCCTCGCGGCGGTAGGCCTTGACCATGTTGATGCCGCTGAGGTTCTCCTGGGCCTTGTTGGAGATCTCGGCCAGCTGCTCCTGCGCGGCGTTGCTGCGCTGGTGGATGACTCGGCTGGTGCGCGCCACCCCGAGCAGCAGGAACGGATAGGGGAGCACGGATGCGAGCGCGAGCGCGGGGTCGATGAGCGCCATCAGCGTCAGCCCGGCGGAGTACAGGAAGGCGACGTTGATCAGATTCAACATCCCCGGCCCGAACAGGCTCCGGATCAATCGCAGATCGTTCACCGCACGGGACATGATCTCGCCGGTGCGGTGGCGGGAGAAGAACGAGGCCGGCAGCGTCTGCAGGTGCGCGAACAGCCGGTCGCGCACGTCGCAGACGACGTGGCGGGACGCCCCCAGGATGAGCAGCCGGGATCGGGTGCGGACGGCCATCATGGCGCCGGCGATGACGGCGATCGTCGCGGCGCGGACGGCCACGGCGCGCAGGGCCGCGTCGGCAGGAGGGCCCACGCCGGCCCTCAGCGCCTCGATCGCCGACTTGACCAGCCACGGGATCGACAGCGCGAGGGCGTTGGTCGCGACGAGATACAGCAGGCCGAGGATGAAGCGTCGCCGGTAGATCCGGAGGTACCGGAGGATCAACCGCATGAGGAGATCAGTCGACTCCGGGGGCGGCGGCGTCCGGCTCCCGGGGGAGCAGGCTCAGGAGGAAGTTCTCGAGCAGCAGCTGGCGGTTTCCCCGGCGGCGGATGGCCTCGAGGATCGCGTCGAGATCCCGCACCGCGCCGGGCCCGAGGCCCGGGGCCCTGGCGGCGAGCCTGCCGAGACGCGCCGCGAGGTCGCGATGGATCAGGCGCGCCTCGGGGTCGGGCGCGGGCTCGCCGCCCGTGCGCGGCCGCGGACGGTCCGCGGAGCCGCCTCCGGCGGCGCCCAGGATCATCAGGTCCCGCACGAGGGTCATCAGCAGCCCCAGATCGGCCTCCAGATCGTCGCCCCGCCGGACGATGGCCTCGGCGCGCGCCACCGCGATGCCGGGGTCGCCGCGCTCCAGCACCGCCTCCAGACCCTTCAGGATCGCCTCCCTCCGGCGGCGGTGTTCCTCCAGATCGAGATCCAGGGCCACGCCGATGCGGCCGCCCGACAGGCCGGCGCGCAGGTCCGCCTCGCCGGGCGTCGCCGCCCGGCGCGAGACCAGGCAGGAGGCGATCAGCGACCTCGGCACCAGCTGGAAGGGGACCGCCTGACACCGGGAGCGGATCGTCGGCAGCAGCGCGTGATAGGAGAGGGTGCTCAGGATGACCACCGCGTGAGGCGGCGGCTCCTCCAGCGTCTTGAGCAGGGCGTTGGCCGGCTCCGCCGGCATCCGGTGCGCCTGGTCGACGATCAGGATCGAGCGCCCTCCCTCGCCCGGGTGACGCTGGAGTAGCGCGATCGCCCGGCGGATGCGGCCGATCAGGACGCTCCAGGCGGGATGGGCCGCGGCCTCCGCCTGGCGCTCCTGGAGGTCGATGCCGGCGGCGCCCTCGGGGTGTCTGTCCTCCTCCCTCTCGAAGTCCTTCAGCCGCTCCGGGAAGACCACCTGTAGGCTCGGATGGAGGAGCGCACGCTCATCCACGCGGCGGCAGGCCGAACAGCGGCGGCAGGGCCGGTCCGAGGGCGCCGTGCACAGGAGGATCCGGCTCAGGGCCACGGCGGTGGCCAGCTTCCCCACGCCGGCCGGGCCGTGGAAGATGAGGGACGGGAACAGGCGTCCCTCCGCGAGCGCGCGCGCGAGGGACGAGGTGGCGCGGGCCTGTCCGATGATCTCCTCGAGCGGCCTCATCACCCGGCCCCGATGCCGTCCAGCAGGTCCTGGAGGGCCTGGAGGAGACGGGCATGCACCTCGCGCAGCCCTCCCCGCGCGTCGACCACGACGATCCGGTCCGGCTCCTGGCGGCTGAGCTCCAGATAGCCGGCGCGGACCCGCTCGTGGAACTCCACCTCCTCCCGCTCGAAGCGGGTCCCTCCCCGGGCACCGGTCCGGTCGCGCGCCCGGGCCCGCTCCAGCCCTGCCCGCGCCTCGATGTCGAAGAGCACGGTCCGGTGAGGAGGCTGCGCGGGCACCACCAGGCCGTGCAGCCGGCGGATGAGATCGATCGCGATGCCGCGCCCGTACCCCTGGTACGCGAGCGTGGCGTCCATGAACCGGTCGCACAGGACGACCCGGCCCTGCCGAAGCGCAGGCCGGATCACCTGCTCGACGTGCTGGGCACGGGCGGCGCCGTACAGCAGCAGCTCGCAGGTGGCCGTCATGTCGTCGTGGGCCGGGTCCAGCACCAGCCGGCGGACCCGGTCGCCGATCGGGGTCCCTCCCGGCTCGCGCGTCAGGACGTGGTCGACGCCGCGCTCCTCGAGGTGGTTCGAGAGCAGCTGGATCTGCGTCGTCTTACCGGATCCCTCGATGCCTTCGAACGTGATGAACAGGCCCAACGGCGGTGTCTCCGGGGCGGCCGGCGGGAGCGCGTCGACGCGCCCGGCCGAGTGGACGGGCATCAAGTCTATCACAGTCTGATATACTGCCGCGCGGAGCCGAGATGCGCGCCTGCTACGCCTGCGGCGGGGAGATCCCCGACGACCGGAAGATCCTGAGGGAGGAGGAGTGCCCGCACTGCTCGAGGGACCTGCACTGCTGTCTGAATTGCCGCTTCCACGACCCCGCGGTCAGCAACCAGTGCTCGGAGCCGCAGGCCGAGCCGGTCCTCGACAAGGAGCGCGCCAACTTCTGCGAGTATTTCTCCTTCGCGGGGACGCCGGGCCGGCCGAAGCCCGTCGCAGACCGAGGCGGCGCGCGAGACCTGGCGCCGGCTGTTCCGGGATCCGTGAGGGGGGCTCAGCCGGACCGGGGCTCCGGGCCCTCCGGGCCGCTCTGGTTCCGGAAGTAGGCCCGGGCGCGCTCGACGTCCCTGCGGACCTGCGCCACCAGGGCCCGCGCGGATTCGAACTTCAGCTCCTGGCGCAGGCGGGCCAGGAACTGCACCTCCATCTCGCGACCGTACAGGTCGCCGCCCCCGTCCAGGATGTGGGTCTCGATGGCGTAGCGGGCGCCGTCGAATGTCGGGCGCGAACCGATGTTGGTCACCGCCGGCCGCGTCTCGCCGCCGAGGCGGGCACGGGTCACGTAGACCCCGTCCTGCGGGATCAGCTCGTTGGAGGCCTCCAGGTTGGCGGTCGGAAAGCCGAGTTCGGCGCCCCGCGCATCCCCCCGCACGACCCGCCCCTCGATGACGTACGGCCGGCCGAGCAGCTCGCGGGCCAGCTCCACCTCGCCGGCCAGGACGGCGCGACGGATGCGGCTGCTGCTGATCGGGCTCCCGAGGTACCGGACCTCGGGCACCTCCTCGGCACGGATCCCCAGGCCCGAGCACAGCGCGACCAGAAGCGCCGCGTTCCCCTCGCGTCCCCGGCCGAAGTTGAAGCTGGCCCCGACGTACACCTCCCGCAGGTCCAGCCCCCGCGCGAGGTACTCCCGGACGAACCGATCGGCCGTCACCGCGGCCAGCTCCACCGTGAACGGCAGCACGAGCGTGAACCCGATCCCCGCCCCCTCCAGCAGCGCCAGCTTCTGACGGCGGGTGGTGATCATCGCCGGCGCGCGGTCCGGCGCCAGCACCGCCAGCGGATGGGGGTCCAAGGTGATGAGCAGGCTGCTGCCCCCGGTCGCCGCCGCGCGCTCGAGCACCCGCTCGATGATCGATCTGTGGCCGCGGTGCAGGCCATCGAAGTTGCCGATGGTGGCCACCGGCGCGTCGAGGTGCGCCCGCAGCGTGTCGATGTCGTCGAACACCCTCACCCGGACACCTCCATCCCCCTCGGCCTAGGAGCCCAACCGGGACCAGAGGAGCCCCAGGACGCGCAGCGCCAGGTTGGCGTATAGCCCGGCGGCCACGTCGTCCGCGACGATCCCCCAGCCCCCGGGCAGCCGCTCCAGCTGGCGCGCCGGCGGGGGCTTGAGGACGTCCGCGGCCCTGAACAGTAGGGCGCCGGCGACCAGGGTTGTGGCGTCGACCGGCAGCCCGACGAGCGACCAGAACAGGCCGGCCGTCTCATCGATCACCACGGGACGTGGGTCTGCCCGGGCGAACAGTCGCGCCGCGATGCCGGCCGCCCAGACGCCGAGCAGGGTCACGCCGGCCGCGACCGCCACGAACCCCCAGGCGGGGAGCAGCCGCCCGGCCAGCAGCACCAGCGGGATCGACGCCACCGTGCCCACCGTTCCGGGCACCAGGGGTGCGCGGCCGGCACCGAACAGCGTGGCGATCCCCAGGGCGATCCGCTCCGCTGGACTCCGCCCTGCGGTCACGGGCGGGGGCCGACCGTCTCGGCCCCGACCGCCGCGCCGACTAGGTCGAACGGGTGCGCCTCATCGATCCGGACGCGCACGAACTCGCCGGCGCGAAGCGGGCGCGGCGCGTCGGTCAGGATGACTCGTCCGTCGATCTCCGGGGCCTGTCCTTCGGTCCGCCCGCACAGCAGCCAGTCGCTCTCCTCGTGGGTTCCGTCCACCAGGACCTCTACGCTCCGGCCGACCAGATCGCGGTTGCGCCGCGCCGCGACCCGCTCCTGAATCGCCATCAGGCGCGCCCGGCGCTCCTCCTTGACCTCCGCGGGGATGTCGTCGGGGAGGAGGGCCGCCGGGGTCCCCTTCTCCGCCGAGTAGGTGAACACCCCGACGTGGTCGAGCCGCGCCTGCTCGACGAAGCCGCAGAGCGCCCGGAAGCGCGCCTCGGTCTCCCCGGGGAACCCGACGATGAAGGTGCAACGGATGGAGATCCCGGGGACCCGGGCGCGCAGCCGCTCGATCAGGCGCAGGTGGCCGGAGCCGCCGCCGCCCCGGCGCATCGCCCTGAGGATGGCTGGATCCGCGTGCTGCAGCGGCAGATCGATGTAGCGCGCCACCCGCCCGCAGGACGCGAGCGCGTCGATGAACTCCGGCGTGACTCCGTTCGGATAGGCGTACAGCACGCGGATCCAGCGGAGACCCTCGACCCGGTCCAGGGCGCGGAGGAGCCGGGCCGCGCTCGCACCGTCATCCCGATCGGATCCGTAATCGGTGGTGTCCTGCGCGATCAGGTTCAGCTCGACCACGCCGGCGCGGGCCAGGCGGGTCGCCTCCTCCACGATCGACCCGATCGGCCTGGAGCGCTGGGCCCCCCGGAACGAGGGGATGGCGCAGAACGAGCAGCTGTGGTCGCACCCCTCGGAGACCTTCAGGTAGGCGAGATGACCGGGGGTCGCGAGCCGCCGCGGCGACTCGTGGGAGTACAGGTAGCGGGCGCGCGAGCGGTCCGACTCGAACCGGGCTCCGGCGGACAGGGTCACCGCCTCGGCGATGCGCTCCACGTCGTCGAGACGGACCAGGGCGTCGATCTCGGGTATCGACCGTCGCAGCTCCTCCCCGTGCCGCTGCACCATGCAGCCGGCCACCACCAGCCTGCGGCAGCGGCCGGTCCTCTTGAACTCCGCCATATCCAGGATGGTGTCGATCGACTCGCGGCGCGCCGGCTCGATGAAGGTGCAGGTGTTCACGACGATGACGTCGGCCTCGGCGGGGTCGGGCGTGAGGGCGTACCCTTCCGCGCTGAGGGTCCCGAGCATCACCTCGCTGTCCACGAGGTTCTTGGGACAGCCGAGGCTCACCATGCCGACCTTGACCATCTCTCCCGTCCGTCAGGGATAGAGGCGGTTGAGCGTCCGCGGGAAGGGGATCGTCTCACGCAGGTGCCGGACGCCGCCCACCCAGGCCACGAAGCGTTCCAGCCCCATCCCGAAGCCGCCGTGCGGGACCGACCCGTAACGCCGGATATCGAGGTACCACCGGAACGCGTCCTCCGGCAGGTCGTGTTCGCGGATCCTCTTCAGGAGCAGGTCGTGGTCGTGAATCCGCTGGCTCCCTCCGATGATCTCGCCGTAGCCCTCGGGAGCGAGGACGTCGACGCACAGGGCGCGGTCGGGGCGCTCCGGATCGGGCTGCATGTAGAACGCCTTGAGGGCCGCGGGGAAGTGGGTGATCATCACCGGCCGGTCGAGGGACTCGGTCAGGACGGTCTCGTCGAACCCCCCGAGATCGTTGCCCGGCTCGAACGGCGGCGCGTCCTGAGCTCGGGCGCGGGCCGCCACCTCCGGGCGGGTCAGGAGCGCGGCGGCGTCGTCGTACGTCATGCGGGGGAATGGCTTGCGGATCTTCTCCAGCATCGCGGTGTCGCGCCCGAGCGTGGCGAGCTCGGGAAGACAGCGGTCGAGGACGCGCTCCACCAGGGCGCAGACGAGATCCTCCGACAGCCGCAGGAGGTCCTCCAGGCCGGAGTAGGCGATCTCCGGCTCGACCATCCAGAACTCGGTCAGGTGGCGCCGGGTCTTGGATTTCTCCGCCCGGAAGGTGGGGCCGAAGCAATACACTCTGCCGAAGGCCAGGCACGCCGGCTCCAGGTAGAGCTGTCCCGACTGGCTGAGGTAGGCCTTGCTCCCGAAATAGTCGGTCTCGAACAGGGTCGAGGTCCCCTCGCAGGCGGCCGGCGTCAGGATGGGGGAGTCGATGAGCACGAAGTCGCGCTCGTGGAAGAAGTCGCGGATCGCCCGGCTGACCTCGCTGCGGATCCGGAGCAGCGCGTGCTGCCTTGAGGAGCGCAGCCAGAGGTGCCGGTGGTCGAGGAGGAAGTCGGTGCCGTGCTCCTTGGGGCTGATCGGATAGTCCTGGGCCGTCTGGTGAACGGTGATCTCCGTGAGCGACATCTCGTAGCCCCCTGGGGCGCGCGCGTCGCCGCGGATCCGGCCGGTCACCGTGAGCGACGACTCCTGCGTGACCTTCTGGCAGGCCTCGAAGACCTCCGGGCGGACCTCCGGGCGGACGGCGACGGCCTGCAGGTAGCCCGAGCCGTCGCGGACCACCAGGAACATCAGCTTCCCCTTCTCGCGCTTGTTGTACAGCCAGCCGCGGACCTCGACCTCGCGCCCCTCGTGCGCTCCGATATCCCGGATGCTCGCGATCGTCAACCCCGTTCTCCCGTGGAAGCGCGCAATTATAGGGGCATCGAGTGACGCCGATCAAGGAAGGGGCGGGCCCGCCGCACTTCCGGCGGCCTGCCGCCGCGCCCGGGGCCTGGCGCTGGCGCGAGGCCCTGCCGCCGGCCGCTGCGGGGCTGCTGGCCCGCCTGCTGCTCATCGCGTGGACCTCCCCCCTGGAGCTCTCGCTGGACGAGGCTCGCTTCTGGGACCTCGCGACGCGGCGGATGCACGGGACCGCATTCCTCCCGCCGCTGTATCCGCTCTACCTCGCGGCGGTCCGCTCCGCCGTCGGCGACAGCGTGACGGTGGTGCGGGTCATCGGGGCGTGTGTCTCGCTGGCCGGCCTGCTCCTGGTCCACCGCCTCGCGGAGCGCCGCCTCGGGCCGAGGGCGGCAGTGGTCTCCGCCTGGGTCGCCGCTCTCGCGCCGACGCTGGTCTACTACGACGGCCGCATCCGGAGCGAGAGCCTGTTCATCCTGCTGCTCCTGCTGTCCGCTCGTCTCTTCCCCGCAGCGGCGGCGGGGCGCCCGGCCCAGTCGCTCGGCGCCGGGTGCCTTCTGGGGCTCGCACTGCTGCTCAGGCCCGAGTTCCTCCTGCTGCCGTTCCTCCTGGGCGCCGTGGCGATCGGGCGGGGCGGGAGCGCCGCGCTCCGGGGCGCGGCGCCGCTCTGCGCGGGGCTCCTGCTGGTCCTCGCGCCCTGGGCGGCCCGGAATCGGCTGGTGGTGGGCGTCTGGGCCCCGGTTAGCACCAACGGCGGCTACAACTTCTGGAAGTCGTTCAACGACATGACCGACGGATCTCAGATCCCGGTCGCCGACTACTCGCTGTGGGACGGGGTGGACGAGCGGGAGATGGACCGCGTCGGCTACCGTGAGGGGTGGCGCTACGTGCGGGCCCGTCCGGTCCGCAGCGTGCTGCTGGTCCCGGCCAAGTGGGCTCACCTGTTCGGTCCCGAGAGGGATTTCCTGTCGGACGTCCGGCGCCGCCGTTTCCCGCGCCGCGCCCTGTGGGTCGACCTCGGCTTTGGCCTCGCGCAGAACCTCTCCTGGCTGCTGATCCTGTCGCTCGGCCTGCTGGCGCTGATCGGTCCGGCGCGCGATTCCTGCAAGGACTTCACGGTGGCGTTTCTGGCCAACCTGCTCCTGATCCACGCGGTCTTCTTCGGCGACGGCCGGTTTCACGTGCCCCTGATCCCGCTCCTGTGCGTCGCGCTGCCGGAGGCGTGGGACGGAAGTCGCAGGCCGGCGCGGCGCCTCGCCCTGCTGGGCCTGGCGCTGATCCTGGAGGTCTCCTGCTGGGCGGCGATCCTGCTCCGCGACCGGGCGCGGATCGGCTCGATCTGGAGCCCGTGAGCGCTCACCCCTTGCGCCGGCACCCCGCCCGCGCGCCGCAGGGGCTGGTGGTGCGGCGCTGCACCGCCGCGGACCGGGCGCGGCTGCGCGAGCTCGGTCATTCCCCCGGCGCGGTCCGGGCGCTGGCGCCGACTCTCGTGGAGCGCCTGGAGTGGGCGGGCCGAGGGGCCCGCATCGCCGGCCTGGTTGCCCAAGAAGGCGGGCGGATCCTGGGAGCGTGCAGTTCGTCGGCAGCCGCCGGGATCCCGGGACCTGGCTGTTCGGGCACTGGCGCGTGGCGGCCGGGCTGCGGCGCGCCGGCGTCGGCCGAATCCTCCTGCGCGACGGGCTCCGACTGTTGCCGGAGATCCGCCGCCTCTACTCGTACGTCGACCGGGGGAACGGCGCGTCGATGGCAGCGCACGCCCGCCTGGGGTTCGAGGCGGCCCCGGAGATCCGCGGCAGCGCGACCCTCGCGGCCCTGTCGAGGATCGGCCCCGCGTCGCCGCCGCTCGGCGCGCGCCGCGTGCGCCGGCGGGAGCGCCCCGATCTCTTCCCCCTGTACCGGCGCGCGGTGGGCCCCCTCTGGATGCGGCTGTTTCCCGGGATCGATCGGCGGAACTATCTCCGCCGGGGAGCCGGCCTGCCCGACGGCCGCGGCCCGCTCTCCGGCCTGCTGCCCGGCGCACTCGTCCGGGTCCTGGCGCTCGGGCCGGACGGCGACGCCGTCGGGCTCGTCGTTCAGCGGGGCGGGAGGATGATCTTCTTCCTGGACCCGGGGGCCTGCTGCCCCGGACTTCTGGCCCGCGCGGCGCTGCGGATGATCGGGATGCGTGTCCCGCGGGACGGGGAGGTCGACCTGCGCGGGCTGAGCGCCGACCTCGCGGCCCGCCCCGGGCCGATCGCCGCCCGGGTGCTGATGGGGATGCCGGACGCGGGGCGGCTGCGCGACGCTCCGCCGTAAAGCCGGGGGGGCGGGCGCCCTCCGGCGCTAGTCCCCGGCCCCCTTCGCCTCCTTGGCGGCTCTCTGGGCGCTGATGATCTTGTCCCTCAGGTGGGCCGGGACTTCGTCGTAGTGGGACATCGTCATGCGATAGGAGCCGCGCCCGCCGGTGATCGACTTGAGCGTCGAGGCGTAGGCCAGCATCTCGGCGAAGGGCACCTGGGCCCGGATCACCTGGTTGGAGCCGGAGGAGGTCATCCCCTGCACGCGGCCGCGGCGCGAGTTCAGGTCGCCCATGATGTCGCCCATGAACTGTTCGGGGGTGACGATCTCCACGTTCATGATCGGCTCGAGCAGCGTCGGGCCGGCGCGCTCCATCGCCTTCTTGAAGGCCAGGGAGCCAGCGATCTTGAAGGCGATGTCGGAGGAGTCGACCGAGTGGTAGGAGCCGTCGTACAGGACCACCCGGAAGTCGACCACCGGGAATCCGGCCAGGTAGCCCTGCATCCGGGCCTCCTGGATTCCCTTCTCGACGGATGGGATGAAGTTCCTCGGTATGGCGCCGCCGAAGATCTCGTCCACGAATTCGAAGCCGCCTCCGCGCGGCAGCGGCTCCAGGCGGATGTGGCAGTCGCCGTATTGGCCGTGGCCGCCGGTCTGCTTCTTGTGCCTGCCCTGGGCCTCCGATTTCCTCTTGATGGTCTCGAGGTAGGCGACCTTCGGCGGGTGGAGGATCGCGTCGACCCCGAACTTCTTCTTCATCTTGGCGAGGGCGGCCTCCACGTGCAGGTCGCTAGTGCCCGAGATCAGCAGCTCGTGGGTCTGCGGGTCGCGACGGAAGGAGAGGGTCGGGTCCTCCTCGATCAAGCGCTGCAGCGAGGCCGAGATCTTCTCCTCGTCCCCGCGCGACTTCGGCTCGATCGCGAACGAGATGGAGGGCTCGGGGAAGCTCACCCGCGGGTAAGCGATCGGTTGCCCCTTGTCGACGAGGGTGTCGCCGGTCGCGGTCTCCTTGAGCTTCGCCACCGCCCCGATGTCGCCGGTGCGGACCTCCCCGACCGGCTTCGTCTCCTTCCCCTGCATCGTCAGCAGGGAACCGAGCCGCTCCTGGGCGCTCCGGCGCACGTTGAGCAGGCTCGAGTCGGACTTCATCACCCCCGAGTAGACGCGGAACAGGGACACCTTCCCCGAGTAGGGGTCGGCGATCGTCTTGAACACGTACGCGGAACAGGGCTCCTCCACCGCGCCCCTCCGTTCCACCTCCGCGCCGCTCCCGGGGTCCTGACCCCTGTAAGGGCCGCGCTCGCCCGGGTGGGGCAGGTGGGTCACGATGGCGTCCAGGATCGGGTGGGCGCCGATGTTGCGCGACGCCGAGGCGCAGAAGACCGGGAACAGCTTGCGCTCCTTGACGCCCCGCGTCAGCCCCGCGACCAGGTCCCCTTCCGACAGCTCCCCGCTCTCGAAGAACTTCTCCATGAGGCCGTCGTCGACCTCCGCGACCATCTCCATCAGCTTCTCACGGGCCTCCTTCACCGCCGCATCGAGATCGCCCGGGACATCGGCCGTCTCGTGCCTCCCGCTCTCGTCCATCTGGTAGACGGTGGCCCTGCGCGACAGCAGGTCGACGACGCCCGAGAAGCCCTTCTCGGTCCCGATCGGCAGCTGCACCGGGACCGCCGTCCTGCCGAACGAGGCGGCGATCGACTCCATGGCGCGCTGCAGCGACGCGTTGTCCCGGTCCAGCTTGTTCACCACGAGGATGCGGGGCAGGTCGAACTCCTGCGCATACCCCCAGGCCTCCTCGGTCTGCACCTCCACCCCCGCGACGGCGTCCACCACCACCAGGGCCGCGTCCAGGACACGCAGCGCGGCCTTGGCGTCGGCGATGAACGCCCCGTATCCGGGCGTGTCCACGACGTTCAGCTTGGTCCTCTTCCACTCCAGGTGGCACAGGGCGGAGGAGATCGAGACCTTGCGGGCGATCTCCTCGTCGTCGAAGTCGGTCACCGCGGTGCCCTGGTCCACCTTGCCCAGACGGTTAACCATTCCGGAGCAGAAGAGGAAGGCGGAGACGAGGCTCGTCTTCCCGGAGGAGCCGTGACCGATGACGCCGACGTTGCGGATGTCGGAGATCTCGTAGACCTTCATGCGCGGGTACCCTCCGGACGACGGGCAGGTGTCCCGGGAGGGCCCGCGGGACGCTCGGCCCCGCCGATCTGATCGCGCAGCGGCGCGTGCGAGGTAAGACGAAACGCGACTATAGCACAGGATTTTCGAGGGGGACAACGAGGGAGGGACGGGCGCTCCGCGCGGCGCTAGGCGCCGGACCGGACCTCGTCGTAGACCTGCTGGATCAACCCCTTTACGGCCGGACAGTTGGGGTCGTTGACGTGACAGCGGGCGAGGGTGTCGTTCTTGCACCCGCAGGTGCACATCTCGCTGTTGACGCGCTGCAGAAACTTCTCGCGCTGCCGCCGGCTGAGCTTCGAGAGGTCGAAGCCGGGCAGATCGGCATAATAGTTGGCGACGGCGACGATCGGCGCGGTGTTGGTGGCGGCCGGCACGCCGACGACGGCGCCCGCCGCGCGCGAGGGCTCGAACGGCTCGGGGTTCTGCGCTGCGGCCTCGGCCTTCCGGTCGGCCGCGGCCGCCGGCTCCGCCGACTCGGCCGTCCCGTCCTCCGTCGCCGGTGTGGACTCGGTGACGGCGGCCGGCTCCGCCGGCGCCTCCCTCCCGCCCGACGTCCCGGAGCAAGCGCACACGAGCGCGGCGCACGTGAGGCCGAGGAGGACCGTTCCGGTTCGGCTGCTCAGCGTGTCCACGAGATCTTCTTGACCTCCGGGTCGGGAGCCCGGCGGGTGCCGGGCGAGGCAGAAGTCTAACGTCCGGCTCCACCCAAGTCAAGCAAGGGCGCCCATGGCGCCCCGGCGGGCAGCCCCCGGCCGGCCGAAGCCCTATAATGCGGTCGCCGTGCCCGCACGGCGTCTCGGCGACACACCCGGGCCCCGGCGGGCGGACCGGAGCTTCGAGCGCGGACCTGCCATGAGTCCCACAGGAGTGTCGCTCCCGCTGCAGCGGTCGATCCTGTCGCTCCTCCGCCGGGAGCTTCCGGGCGGGGATTTCCCGCCCGCGGAGATCGACGCGGCGCTCAAGCACTTCGAGTGCGGCGGCTACCTGCATGGTATCTGGTCGAGGGGGGCGGGCCGCCCCGCGCTGCCGGACGGCTGGAGCGCGGCGCTGGCGCGGGCGCACCGCAGGACGGCCGTCGACAACCTGGGCGCGCTGGCCCAGTTCCGGCAGGTCGGGCGGAGGCTGCGGGAGGCCGGGATCCCGTTCATCGTCCTGAAGGGTGCGGACTACCTGCTCGATCTCTACGACGATCCCGCGGCCCGCTTCCTCACCGACATCGACCTGCTCATCCGGCCGGCCGACATCGGCGGGGTAGCCCGGAGCCTCAGGGAGGGGGGGTACGAAGTCATCCAAGGGCCGCTCTACCCCGAGGATCGACGATTCGAGGTCGTGCGTCCGGGGCCGTCCGGCTGCCGCTTCGAATTCCACTGGTGGATCGGCCTGCCCCGACGGACCCGCATCGACCAGGAGGAGGTCTGGAGGCGCTCCCGTCCGTGCGCGGTGGAGGAGATCCCGTGCCGGCGTCTCGCGGTCGAGGACGCGTTCCTGTTCCACGCCGCCCACCTGGCAGACCACTATTTCGGTCCGTCGCTCAAATGGGTGGTGGACCTGCGCCAGATGCTCAGACGCCGGAAGCCGGACGCCGCCGTCCTGGCGGAGCGGAGCAGGCAGTGGGGCGTGCGCATCGCGCTCTACCTGTCGCTGCGATATGTCGACAAGTTGTTTCCCGGCGAGGTCCCGCCGGCCCTCCAGGCGGCCGTGACGCCGTCGCGCCTGCGGTGCGGACTTTTGGCACGGTATTACGACCATCGGCCCGTGGGCTTTATCGATGCGGCCCGCGCGCCCCTCTCCCGCGCCCTCCTGCGGGTCCTGATGATCGATCGCGTCTCCGACGCCGCGCGGCTGTCGCTCGGGGTGGCGGCGCGCCCGGCGGCGCGAGCCCTCGGACGGGCCGTCGGGACCGCGCGGCCCCCCTGGGAACGGACCTGACGGCCGGCGGGAACCTCGTTGATTGACCCTCCCGAACCACGGGTGGTACGCTACCTTCAGGCCGCGGCCGGCCGCGAGGCCGGCGCGGCGGCGCATCGGAGGGGGTGCGGCGTGGCGGCGAGCGGGTCGGTGCGGCCCGTCCGGTGGACCATCCCGAGACGGCCGCTCGGGGCCCACATGTCGATCGCGGGCGGCCACGATCGCGCCCTTCAGCGCGGCGCGGCGATCGGCTGCAGCGCCATCCAGCTGTTCACCAAGAGCAGCAACCAATGGGCCGCGAAGCCGCTCAGCGACGAGGGCGCGGCCCGGTTCCGCGCGGAGCGCCGGCGGTCGGGCATCGAGAGGGTCGTCGCGCACGACTCGTACCTGATCAACCTCTGCTCGCCGGACCGGGCCCTGTGGCGCCGGTCCATCGAGGCCTGCGCCCTGGAGCTGGAGCGCTGCGCCCGGCTCGGGATCCCGTGGCTGGTGACCCACCCCGGCGGACACATGGGGAGGGGGGAGGAGTACGGGGTGCGCCGCATGGCCGAGGCGATCGACGCAATCCACGAGCGGGTCCCGGCTAAGGCCGCCTCCCTGGCGCTTGAGACCACCGCGGGCCAGGGGACGGTGATCGGCTACCGTTTCGAGCAGATCGCCGCGATCATCGCGCGTGCGCGGGACGGGGAGCGCGTCGGCGTGTGCCTGGACACCTGCCACGTGTTCGCGGCCGGGTACGACATCCGCACGCCGGCCGCGTACCGGGAGACCATGCGACGGCTGGACGGGGAGATCGGCCTGGACCGGCTGTGTGCGGTACACGTCAACGACTCGAAGAGGGAGATGGGCTCACGGGTGGACCGCCACGAGCACATCGGCAGGGGGTCCCTCGGGCTCGACGCCTTCCGGTCGCTGATGAACGACCCGCGGCTCGTCGACCTGCCACTGCTGCTCGAGACGCCTAAGGGGAACGACTGCCGGGAGGACGTGGAGAACCTCACCACGCTGATCCGGCTGGTGGGCCGGCCCGCGGCGGGGGCCCGGGCGTGAGCGTTGCGTCCGGCGGCCGGGGGCGGACCGCGACGCGGCTCATGGTCAACGAGATCTTCCACAGCATCCAGGGCGAGTCCAGGCGGGCGGGGCGACCGTGCGTCTTCGTTCGTCTGAGCTGGTGCAACCTCCGGTGCGCCTGGTGCGACACCCCCTACGCCTTCGAGGAGGGGTCACAGATGCGGGTGGGGGAGGTCCTGCAGAGAATCGAGCGGTGGAGCACGCGCTACGTCCTGGTCACGGGGGGGGAGCCGCTCGTGCAGGGGGGCGTCCACGACCTCATCGGGGAGCTCCTGGACCGCGGCTACGAGGTGGCGGTCGAGACGGGCGGCAGCCTCGACATCGCGCCGATCGACCCGCGCGCGGCGGTGGTCATGGACCTCAAGTGTCCGGGCAGCGGCATGAGCGAGAGGAACCGCTGGACCAACTTGGCCCATCTGAAGCCCTCGGACGAGGTGAAGTTCGTCATTGCCGACCGCGCCGACTACGAGTGGGCGCGGCGGACGATCGACCGGCACCGCCTGACCGGCCGCTGTGACGTCCTGGTCTCGCCCGTGCACGGGAGGCTGGAGCCGCGGACGCTCGCGGAGTGGGTGCTGGCGGACGGCCTCCCGGTGAGGCTGCAGCTGCAGATCCACAAGTACGTCTGGCCGCCGGACCTGCGGGGAGTCTGAGGCGTGCCCGCCGGCCTCGCCCCGAGCCCGGTGCGGCCCCTGGCCGTGGTCCTGCTGAGCGGCGGGCTCGACTCCTGCGTCGCCGCGGCGATCACCCGGGAGACGCACGACCTGGCGCTGCTGCACCTCAGCTACGGCCAGCGGACCCAGGCCCGTGAGCTCCGGGCGTTTCGCGACATCGCGCGGCACTATGGGGTCGGGCGGATCCTGGCGGCTCGCCTGGATCACCTCGCGGCGATCGGCGGCTCGGCGCTCACCGACCCCTCGCGGGACGCGATCGACGCCCGCCGCCGCGGCTCCCCGGTCCCCGACACCTACGTCCCGTTCCGCAACACCCACCTGCTGGCGGTCGCGGTCTCCTGGGCCGAGGTGATCGGCGCGCGGCGCGTGGTCATCGGCGCGGTCGAAGAGGACAGCAGCGGCTATCCCGACTGCCGCGCGGAGTACTACGCCGCATTCGAGCGCCTGGTCCGGGTGGGGACGCGCCCGGAGACCGAGATCGAGCTGGGGGTGCCCCTGATCCGGATGCGCAAGGCCGACATCGTCCGCGAGGGGCTCCGCCTCGGGGCGCCGCTGCATCTCACCTGGTCCTGCTACGTGGAGGCCGAGCGCGCCTGCGGGCGCTGCGAGTCCTGTCTCCTGCGGCTGAAGGGCTTCGCGGAGGCGGGCGCGCCGGATCCCCTCCCGTACGGCCCATGAGGGTCGAGCGCTTCGACTACCCGCTGCCGGCCGGCCTGGTGGCCCAGGAGCCGGCGGCCAGGCGCGATGCGTCGCGCCTGATGGTGCTGGATCGCTCGACGGGACAGACCCTTGACGACCGGTTCGACCGGATCGGCGAGCATCTCGCCCCGGGGGATCTGCTGGTGTTGAACGACACGCGCGTCGTTCCCGCGCGGCTGATCGCCATGAAGCCGACGGGCGGACGGGTGGAGCTGCTCGTCCTGGGCAGGGAGGAGGCTGGTGCCTGGCGGTGCCTGCTGTCGGCATCGCGCGGCGTCCGCCACGGGACCGTGCTGCGGGTCGCGCCGGGTTTCGAGGCCGAGGTCGTGGCCGAGATCGCCGATGGGCGGTACCGGGTGGCGCTCCGGACGGGCCCGGAGGGGGCGGAGGGGGCGCTGCGCCGTCACGGGAGGATGCCGCTGCCCCCTTACATCCGCCGCGGCCGCGGGGATCCGCGCGATGCCCTCGACCGGGAGAGGTACCAGACGGTGTACGCGCGCCGCGAGGGCGCGGTCGCGGCCCCGACCGCGGGGCTGCACTTCACCCTCGATCTGCTCCGGACCCTGAGGGAGCGAGGCGTCGCGGCGGCGGGCGTGACGCTGCACGTGGGCCCGGGGACCTTTCAGCCGGTGCGCGCGGGCCGGATCGAGGATCACCGGGTGGAGCCGGAGTGGGCCGAGCTTCCCGCCGACACGGCGGCCGCGATCGCCCGCTGCCGCGGAGCGGGGGGACGGGTCGTCGCCGTGGGCACCACGGTCACCCGGGTGCTCGAGTGGAGGGCGGACGGGGCCGGGGGCGTTGCGCCCGGCGAGGGAATGTGCGATCTGTACATCCTGCCCGGCCACGAGTTCCGCGTGGTCGACGCGCTGATCACGAACTTCCACCTGCCGCGGTCGTCCCTATTGATCCTGGTGGCCGCGTTCGCGGGCCGGGAGAGGATCCTGCGGGCCTACGGCCGGGCCGTCGAGCTGGGCTACAGGTTCTACTCCTACGGTGACGCGATGCTGATCCGATGAGCCGGCTCCTCCCATTCGAGATCCTGGCGCGGGACGCGCGGACAGGCGCGCGCCGCGGCCGGATCAACACCGCGCACGGCCCGATCGAGACGCCGGCCTTCATGCCGGTCGGCACCGCCGGCGCCGTGAAGGGGATGGCGCCCGAGGAGCTCACCGCCCTGGGCTTCGACGTCATCCTGGGCAATACGTACCATCTCGCGCTGCGCCCCGGCGAGCGGGTCATCCGCCGCCTCGGCGGCCTGCACCGCTTCATGAGCTGGGACCGGTCGATCCTCACCGACAGCGGAGGCTTCCAGGTGCTCAGCCTGGCCGAGCGCCGCGCGATCAGCGACGAGGGGGTCGCCTTCCGATCGCACCTGGACGGGTCCCGTCTGGAGATGACGCCCGAGAGGAGCATGGCGATCCAGGAGGCCCTCGGCAGTGATATCGCGATGGCGTTCGACGATTGTCCCGCCCTGCCGGCGGACCGCGCCCGGCTGGAGGAGGCCGTGCGCCGGACCACCATGTGGGCGGGGAGGAGCCGGGCCGCCTTCCCGCGCGACGGTCGGGCGCTGTTCGGGATCCTGCAGGGCGGCGACGATCCGGGCCTGCGCGAGCGAAGCGCGGCGGAGATCACCTCCCTCGGCTTCGACGGGTACGCCATCGGCGGGGTCTCGGTCGGGGAGTCGGCCGGACAGAGCCGCGCGATCGCAGCATTCTGCGCGCCGCTGCTGCCCCGGGAGCGCCCCCGCTACCTGATGGGCATGGGGACCCCCGGCGACCTGGTGGAGATGGTCGCCCTCGGCATCGACCTGTTCGACTGTGTCCTCCCCACCCGCAACGCCCGCAACGGCTGCCTCTTCACGTCAACGGGGCGCCTCCAGATCAAGAGGCGGGAATACCTCGACGACCCGCGGCCGATCGACGAGTCGTGCGCCTGCCCGGTCTGCCTCAAGTACTCGCGCGCCTATCTCAGGCACCTCTTCGTCACCGGTGAGATCCTGTCGATGCGCCTCAGCACCCTCCACAACCTGTACCAGTACGCCACCCTGATGAGCGCGGTGCGCGCGTCGATCGGGTCGGGACGCTACGCGGAGTTCCTGGACGCGTTCCGCGCCCGCTGCACGGGGATCGATGAAGGCGGCGCCCGGAACGCGATTGCGGGGCCCGAAGGCGGATGATATTATCCCGGCCGATGTCGTCGCGTGCCCGCCGCGAGGGCCGGGGATCGGATCGAGGGGCGGCCGTGCTCTGCGCGGCGGCGCTGGTCGCGTGCGCGGCCTGCTCGGAGCGCCCCGGCCCGCGCCGGGTCGACCCGGTCACCGCGCTGTACAATCAGGGGAAGTACACCGAGGTCCTGCCGCTGCTGCAGCGGGCGCGCGCCGCCGGCGAGACCTCGGGCCCTCTCATGTACCGGCTCGGCTACTGCATGTTGGCGGTCGAGGGGGACCGCGGGGCGATGATGGAGACCTGGGAGGAGGCCGAGCGGCTCCTGGAGGCGGAGATCGAGGGCCCCGCCGGCGCCACGCTCGAGGGGCTCTACTACCTCGCCAAGATCAACGCCGACCAGCTCGAGGACGAGAGGATGAGAGAGTACGCGCGGCGCGGGGTGGAGGAGTTCGAGCGGGATGCCGACCCGAACTCCCTGACCGGGGAGGACTGGTTCCGACTGGGACGGATGCACGAGTTCCTCGGACAGCGCTCGCAGGCCGAGGCGGCCTATCGCCGGGCCCTCTCGAGGCTCGGCCGGGATCCCTCGGCCAACCCGATCTACTACTCGCTCGTCCTGATGTGGACCGCCGACCTGGACTTCAAGGAGGGGCGGTACGCCCAGGCGGCGGGGGCCTACGACGCCGCGCTGCGTTTGACGCCCGATTTCGCCGCGCTCGATCCCTACCCGCACGCGCTGGCGCTGCTCGGGGCCGGGCGGTTCGAGGAGGCGATCGCGCGGTTCGACGAGGCCCGGCGATCGGCCACGACGGAGGGCGGCGGGCTGCGGCCGGCAGGCCGGTCCCCGGAGTCCGTGGCCGTCGAGGCCCAGTACGGCGCCGACCTGGCGCGCAAGGCCGAGGAGGCCGCCCCGATCGACGAGCAGGACGTCGACGGGGTGTCGATCGCCTCGCTCACGGACCCGGTGCTGACGGAGCGCGTTCTGGACGCCGCGGACTCCTTCCGGTCGGCGCGGGACAAGTACTCGTACCGCCCCGGGGACCCGCTGCCGTCCGAGGTGGCGCAGCACCAGAGGCGCTTCGTGGCGCTGATCCGGGAGCGGATGATCCGGGACCGCAAGATCCAGGAGTTCTGCCTGCAGCAGGGGATCGCCGACCTGGTGCGGCGATGAGGGGCTCGATGAGGACGTGCTGCGCGACGCTCGCGGCGGCGCTGGTTCTGGGCGGCCTGGCCTGCGGTCCTCCCGGGGACGGGGTCCGCGAGGTGTCGCGCTCCCTGGGACGCACAGCGAGGGATCTCGCCGGCACCGCCGCGGAGGTGCGGCGGGCCCTCGAGGACCGGGCCGTCGACGCCCGCGACGACCTGGAGGCGGCGTGCCGGGCGGCCGAGAGGGCCCTGGCGGAGAGGATGGACCGTCCGGCCGCGACCGCCGAGCGGGTGAGGCGACGGGTCAGGCGGGTGCGGGAGCGGGCCGAGCGCGCGCTCCACCGGGGCGGCGAGTTCCTGCGCCGGGCGGCGCGCGACGGCGGGGAGACGGCCGAGGGCTGGGCCCGGCTGATCCAGGAGAAGATGATGCGCCTCGAGCGGCTGGTCGATGCCCTGTCGTCGCGCGACGGGCCGGAGCATGCCGACTCCTGACGGCTCCGTCGTCCTGCTGGGCGACGCTCACCTGCGCGAGCGCGACGAGGAGGTGGAGGCTTTCGTCGGCTTCGTGGACCGCCTCCCGGAGGCGATCGGGACGCTGGCGATCCTCGGGGACCTGTTCGCGGCCTGGATCGGCCGCGAGGAGCTGATCCGGCCGCACCACGCGCGCGTCCTCGAGGCGCTGCGTCGACTGCGCGGCAGAGGCTGTCGCATCCTGTACGTCGAGGGGAACCATGATTTCTTTCTGTCGCGGTGCTACGAGGGGGACCCGTTCGACGCGGTCGCGCGGGACTCCCTCGACCTGACGCTCGCCGGGCGCTCCGCGCACCTGTCGCACGGCGACCTCGTCAACCGGCGCGACCGCCGGTATCTCGCCTGGCGCGCCGTCTCCAAGAGCCGGCCCTTCTTCGATCTCTTCAACCTGCTGCCGGTGGCGCCGCGCCGCCGGATCGTGGAGCTTCTGGAGCGATCGCTGGCCAACACCAACCTGGAGTTCCGGGGCGGGTTCCCCGAGGCGGAGTGCGAGGCCTACGCGCGCCGGCGCATCCGCGACGGCAGGGAGATCCTGGTCTTCGGCCATTTCCACGAGGAGCGGCGGATCGACTACCGCGAGGGGGAGCGGCGCGGGACGCTCTTCGTCCTCCCGGCCTGGCGCCGGGGCCACCGCTACCTGCGGATCGACCCGGGCCGGGAGCCGGCCTTCGTCTCCTCCTGAACCAGTGCCTCGTACCGCTCCATCAGGCGGAGCGTCAGGGGGCCGGGGCGCCCATGGTGCACCGGCCAGCCGTCGCACCTTCGCACCGGCAGGATTCCCTTGAGCGTGCTGGTGATGAACGCCTCGTCGGCGCGCCGGAGATCGTCCGGGAGCAGCCCGGCCTCCGCGGCCTCGAGGCCATCCCGGCGCGCCAGGTCGAGGACGATATCGCGGGTGATCCCCCGCAGGATGCCGTCCTCGGAAGACGGCGTCAGGAGACGCCCCTCCCGGGCGATGAAGACGTTGCTGGAGGCCCCCTCCGCGACGCGCCCGTCGCGGTTCAGCAGGATCGGCTCGCAGGCCCCGAGGGCCCGCGCCTCCATCCAGGCGAGGAGGTTGTTCAGCAGGTTGCAGGACTTGATCGCCGGGTCGAGCGCCCCGACCGGGTTGCGCTCCACGCTGACCACCGCGACGTCGATCCCCTCCCGCAGCCACTCCCGTGGCGTCGGCGGCAGCTCGCGCACCTGCACGACCACGGTCGGCGGCCCGCACGGCGCGGGGTCGTAGCCGAGCGGACCGACTCCGCGCGACAGGACCACGCGGACGGCGGCCGGGCCGATCCCCGACGCCTCCAGCGTCCGCAGCACCTCGCGCTCGACGTCCACCGGCGCCGAGCGGTGCGGGATGGCCAGCCTGTCGGCCGAGCGGCGCAGGCGGTCGAGGTGCTCCCGCAGGCGGAAGGGACGCCCGCCGCGCGCGAGGATGGTCTCGTACACCGCGTCGCCGTATAGGAAGCCGCGATCCAGCGGGGATATCGACGCGCGCTCCGGCGGCGTGATCGCGCCGTTGACATTGATCCGCTCGGACACGGCCGATATGATAGCCGCTCTCATGGCGGTCCCGCGATGATCCTCGGGGTGGGGGTGGACGTGTGCGAGGTGAGGCGGCTCCGGCGGGCGCTGGCCCGCCCGGGATTCTCGAAGCGCGTGTTCCGGCCCTCGGAGGCGCGCTACTGCGACGGGCGCGCCCGCCCGGAGCGGCACTACGCGGCCCGCTTCGCCGCCAAGGAGGCCCTGTTCAAGGCTCTCGGCACCGGCTGGGGAGGTCGGGTCGGCTGGACCGACGTCGCGGTGGAGAGGGCTCCGGGAGGGCGTCCCGCCCTGCGCCTCGCCGGGGCGGCTGCGCGGGCCTCGCGGGCGCTCGGGGTGCGGCGGGCGCACCTCTCCCTGAGCCACGGCGACGAGTACGCCGTCGCGGTCGTGGTCCTCGAAGGCACGCGCCCGCGCGGCGCCGGGTCGGGGAGCGGGCGGCGGTGAACGACGAGGCCGGGACGCGGGCCGCGCGGGCGGTGCAGGGACGCCAGCTCGGGATCGTCATCGCCCTGACCGGCACCTTCCTGGTGGTCGAGGCGGTCGGGGGGCTCGTGTCGGGGAGCTTGGCGCTGGTCTCGGACGCGGGCCACATGTTCACCGACCTCCTGGCGCTGGTCCTATGCCTGATGGCCGTGCGCTTCGCGTCGCTGCCGGCCACGGCCGAGAAGACCTACGGATATCACCGGCTCGAGATCCTGACCGCGCTTCTCAACGGCGCCCTGCTGCTGGTCATCTCGGCGGGCCTGCTTCTCAAGGCCCTACAGCGCTTCGTCGACCCGCGGCCGATCCGCGGCCGCCTGATGATCGGCGTGGCGCTCCTCGGGCTCCTGGCCAACCTGGCGGCGCTCCTCATCCTGTCGCGCCGGCATCGGAGCCTGAACATCCGCGGCGCGCGGATGCACCTGATCGGCGACGCGCTCTCCTCCTGCGGGGTCGTCGTGGCCGCCCTCGTCATCGCCGCCACCGGGTGGGTCCGCATCGACGCGATCGCGGGCGGGCTGATCGCCTGCGTGATCGTGGTCGGAGCGCTGCGGCTCGTCCGCGAGGCGGTGGACGTCCTTCTGGAGGCGGCCCCGCGGGGGATCGGCCTGGACGAGGTGAGCAAGGCGATCCGCACGGTCCCCGGCGTGGTGGAGGTGCACGACCTGCACGTCTGGAGCATCACCACGGGCCTGCCCGCGCTCAGCGGCCACGTCCGGGTGGAAGGGGTCGCGGGGACCGGCCACGACGCCATGCTGAACCGGATCAAGCAGACGGTGCGGGACCGGTTCGGGATCGTGCACACCACCATCCAGATCGAGTCGTCGACCTACCAGGAGCTGGGGGAGGTGCACTGACGGGGGACGGTTGGCGCGGCGTCAGGGATCGTCGGGGCGGGGGCCGAACATGCAGTCGAAGCCGGGGCCGCACGGCCTGCCGACGGTGAGGCCGAAGTTGTTGCCCGCGTTGAGAGCCAGGCCCCCGAACCAGGAGGGCGAGCCGGTGTCGAAGCCGTATCCCAGGAAGGGAGGATCGTCCGGGTAGCGGATCGGGCCGGGCACGCCGCCGATCGCTGCGTAGCCGATCGCCGGGACCAGCAGCAGCGGCGCGGCGGGCTGCGGCGGAGGCGGCGGCGCCGTGGGCGGCGGGTTGATGTTGATGACGATGGTCGTGCCGCCGCCGTCCCCGGTCCTGACCTCGATCTCGCTCCCCTCCGGGAGCGGGGCCCCGGTCAGCTCGACCTCCACCTCGCCCGATGCGGCCGAATCGCCCGCCGTGGGCCGGGGGGGCTCCCCGGCGGGCCTCTGCCCGCGGCGGGCCGGGCCCGTCTCGGCGGCCGCGAGGCACTCCGTTCGCCTTCGGCCCCGCTCGTCCAGGTTGGTCAGGACGATCGCCTCCCGGCCGCGCTCGTCGAGCGCCCGGAAGATGCGGACGCACTCGGCGAACTCGGCACCATCGTCCCGGTCGGCCGCTCCCGGCGGGATCTCCAGCGCCAGGGCGACCGGCACCCAGGCGAGGGCGGCCGCGAGAAGGCCGACGCCGAGCCGGGATTCCACGGGCATGCTCCCATCTTAACACCGTAAGGCGCGCGGAGCACGTGTGATATTCTCCGCCCCACGATCGCGATTCGAAAGGGCCGCTGCCGGGCCGCGCTTCGGTCCGGAGTGTCGGGAGGAGCGGGGAGGGAGGATCTGGCCAGCAGCGTCGGGGCAGGGCGGCGCCGGGCGAGGAGGGGGCGGCTGGTCCTCGAGGACGGGGCGGTGTTCGCCGGCTCGGTGTTCGGCGCCCCGCGCCCGGTGGCCGGCGAGGTCGTGTTCACGACCGGCATGGTCGGGTACCCCGAGGCGCTGACCGACCCCTCCTACCACGGTCAGATCCTGACCTTCACCTACCCCTCCCTCGGCAATTACGGCATCCCGGGCGAGGCCGGGCCCCGGCGCCGATCCATGCGCGGGCCGGACGGGATCGCGGAGCGGCCGATGGAATCAGCCCGCATCCGGGTCGCGGGGCTGGTCTGCGCGACGTACTCCGAGCATTACTCCCATCACACCGCGGGGATGAGCCTGGGGAGCTGGCTCGCCTCGCAGGGGGTGCCCGCGCTGACCGGGGTGGATACGCGGGCCCTCACCAGGAGGATCCGGGCGCGGGGGGCGATGCTCGGCCGTATCGAGGTCGCGGGATGCGCCGTGCCGGACTTCTCCGATCCGAACGCGCGCAACCTGGTCGCCGAGGTCTCGACCCGCGCGGTCCGCAGGCACGGAAGGGGCGGCGTCCCGCTCTACCTGATCGACTGCGGGGGCAAGAACAACCAGCTGCGCATGCTCGTCGCACGGGGCGCGGAGGTGCGCGTGGTCCCCTGGGACTTCGACGTGGCGGGGGCTCCGCGGGACTACGCCGGCGTGGTGATCAGCAACGGTCCCGGCGATCCCCGGATGGCGGCGGCGACCATCCAGACCGCGCGCCGCCTGATGCGGCGGCGCGTGCCGATCCTCGGCATCTGTCTGGGGCACCAGATCCTCGCCCTCGCCGCCGGAGGCTCCACCTACAAGATGGGATTCGGCCACCGGTCGCACAACCAGCCCTGTGTCGAGCCGGGCACCGGGCGCTGCTACCAGAGCAGCCAGAACCACGGGTACGCGGTCGAGGGGCGGAGCCTTCCGCGGGGCTGGGAGGAGTGGTTCGTCAACGCCAACGACGGGACCAACGAGGGCGTCCGGCACCGCCGCGCTCCTTGGCGCTCCGTCCAGTTCCACCCGGAGGCGGCACCCGGCCCGACCGGCACCGAGTGGATCCTCGACGAGTTCCTCGCGGAGATCGGCTGATGCGCGGGGTGAGTCGCAGGATGCGGGTGCTCCTCCTCGGGTCGGGGGCGCTGAAGATCGGCGAGGCGGGCGAGTTCGACTACTCCGGCTCGCAGGCGATCAAGGCTCTCAGGGAGGAGGGCGTCGAGGTCTGGCTGATCAACCCGAACATCGCCACGATCCAGACGTCGGCCGGGCTCGCGGACCGGATCTTCCTGCTCCCGGTCGAGCCGCGCTTCGTGGCCCGGGTGATCGCCATGGGACGCCCCCACGGGATCCTGCTCTCGTTCGGCGGCCAGACGGCGCTCAACTGCGGCCTCGCGCTACACCGGCAGGGAGTCCTGAGGCGCCACGGCGTGCGGAACCTCGGCAGCCCCATCTCCGCCATCGAGAAGACCGAGGACCGGGCCCTGTTCGCGCGAGAGCTCAGGAGCATCGGCCTCAAGGTGCCCCGCAGCGGCGCGGCGCGGGACCTCGCGGGGGCGCTGCGCGTCGCGCGGCGCATCGGCTTCCCGGTGATGGCGCGAACCGGTTTCTCCCTGGGCGGCCGCGGCTCGGGCATCGCCCGTGACGAGGCCGGGCTCAAGCGCCTGCTCGCCGAGGCGCTCAGCGCGTCGCCCCAGGTGCTGATCGAGGAGGACCTGACGGGCTGGAAGGAGGTGGAATACGAGGTGGTCCGCGACGCGGCGGACAACTGCATCACGGTCTGCAACATGGAGAACGTGGACCCTCTCGGGGTGCACACGGGGGAGTCGATCGTCGCCGCCCCGTCGCAGACTCTGACCGATCGGGAGTACTTCGCGCTGCGCGCCATCGCCTTCAGGGTGATCCGCCATTTCCGGATCGTCGGCGAGTGCAACATCCAGTTCGCGCTCGACCCGGACTCGGACGACTACCGGATCATCGAGGTCAACGCCCGCCTGTCCCGTTCCTCCGCCCTGGCGAGCAAGGCGACCGGCTACCCCCTGGCGCGGATCGCGGCCAAGCTGGCCCTCGGCCGCAGGCTCCCCGATCTGAGGAACTCGATGAACGACGCCACCACCGCCTGCTTCGAGCCGGCGCTCGACTACCTCGTGGTCAAGATGCCGAAGTGGGACCTGGAGAAGTTCCGCGGTGCGTCGCACTTCATCGGCAGCGAGATGAAATCGGTGGGAGAGGTGATGGCCGTCGGCCGGTCGTTCGAGGAGGCGCTCCAGAAAGGCTGCCGGATGCTGGGGGACAACGTCCGGGGCCTGGTGGAGAACGACCTGAACCTCCGCCAGTCGCTGGCGCGGCTGTCCGACCCGACCCCCCGCCGGGTGTTCGCGCTGGCGGAGGCCCTGTCCCGCGGCCGGAGCGTTCGGTCGCTGCACCGTCTGACCGGCATCGACCCGTGGTTCCTCGGGAAGATGGCGCGCATCGTCGACCTCGCCGCCGAGCTGAGGGCCGCGCGGTGCGGGCCGCTGTCCGGCGACCTGCTGCGGAGGGCCAAGCGCGCCGGGTTCGGCGACGCTCAGATCGCCCGCTTGTCCCGTCGCCCTGCGTCCGATGTGGCCCGCGCGCGCAGCAGGGCCGGGATCACTCCCGTGGTCAAGCAGATCGACACGCTCGCGGCCGAGTGGCCGGTCCGCACCAACTACCTGTACCTCACCTACCACGGGACCGAGGACGACGTCGTCGCCCCCGAGGGGGGGCGGCGGGTGATCATCCTCGGCTCGGGCGCCTACCGGATCGGCTCCTCGGTCGAATTCGACTGGTGCTGCGTCAGCGCCGCCGCTTCGCTCGGCCGGCTCGGGTACGACCCCGTCGTGATCAACTGCAACCCGGAGACGGTGTCCACCGACTACGACATGGGGCACACGCTCTACTTCGAGGAGCTCAGCTTCGAGCGGATCCACGACATCTGGCGCAAGGAGCGGCCGCTCGGTCTCCTGCTGGCCTTCGGCGGGCAGATCCCGAACAACCACGCGCTGGCCTGCCTCGAGGCGGGGATCCCCGTGTTCGGCACCCGGCCGCGCGACATCGACCGGGCCGAGGATCGGCACAAGTTCTCCACCCTCCTCGACCGACTCGGTGTCCCGCAGCCGCCGTGGGCCGAGGTGGTCTCGCGGCGCGAGGCGCGGCGCTTCTGCGAGCGGGCCGGCTATCCCGTCCTGGTGCGCCCTTCCTATGTCCTGTCGGGGGCCGCCATGCGGATCGCGGGCGATGCGGCAGCACTCGACCTGGCCCTGCGGGGCGCCGCCGAGGTGTCCCGCAGGCACCCGGTGGTGATCTCGAAGTTCATCGAGGGTGCGAAGGAGCTGGAGGCGGACGCGGTCGCCGCACGCGGCCGACTGCTCGCGGTGGCCGTCACCGAGCACGTCGAGAACGCGGGCGTGCATTCAGGCGACGCGACCGTGGTGCTGCCGCCTCAGAAGATCTACCTGGAGACGGTGCGGCGGATCCGGTCGATCACCGCGCAGCTCGCCCGCGCCCTCAGCATCACCGGACCCTTCAACGTGCAGTTCCTGGCGATCGACAACGAGGCGATGGTGATCGAGTGCAACCTGCGCGCCTCGCGCTCCTTCCCGTTCATCTCCAAGGTCACGGGCGTCGACTTCGTCGACCTGGCCACCCGGGCGATGATGGGCGAGGAGGTCGGCCCGGTCCCCGCCTCGCTGCTCGACCTCGACTACGTCGGCGTCAAGGCGCCGCAATTCTCGTTCTCGCGCATCAAGGGCGCCGACCCCGCGCTGCGCGTCGAGATGGCCTCCACCGGGGAGGTGGGCTGTCTGGGCGAGGACCTGCCGGAGGC
>JBHIBC010000022.1:0-40416 GCA_046758905.1 Acidobacteriota bacterium
AAGACCTCGACGGCGACGGCCTGGGCGACGCCTGTGACGACGACGCCGACGGGGACACGTTCACAATAACCGGGTCGGGGAGCCCAATAGAGACGGTGGCCGTCTCCGAGCAGATCGTCGAGGGGACCCGGACCGGAACGCTGGCTGACTCTCAAGCCTCCGATGACATCTACGAAGCGATCGAGGAGATCAGAGTGAACAACGTCAGCCTCCTCGACGCGCGCTGGAGCTTCGACGTACCGGCCGGCCGGCTCTCGGTGGTGTTCGTGGAGGCATTCCACTCGAGCAACAGCGAAGGCGATGACTTCGCGCTGTCCTACTCGACCAATGGGGTCACGTTCATCGACATGTTCACGGTCACGAAGACGATCGACGACAACCGGGCGCAGTACTTCGCCTTGCCCGCCGGCACCAGCGGGACGATCGTGATCCGCGCCAGCGACACGAACCGCACTTCGGGGAGGAGGCTCGACATCCTGTTCGTCGATCGGATCCACGTCGTGACCTCGGATCCGGCGGACTGCGACGACCTGGATCCGGCGGTTCATCCCGCCGTCAATGAGGGCCCCCCCGGGGCCGCCACCTGCTCCGATGGGATCGACAACAACTGCGACGGCCGGATCGACGCTGCCGATGCCAACTGCGGCTAGGAAGAGTCCTTTCCGCCGCCCCATCCATCGGCCAAGAAAATAGGAGGCCGAGCCACCGCTCAGCCTCCGGATGAGATTCGCGTCTGAATTCCTTCTAGGGAAGCGGCTCCGAGGGGCTCGGCTTGCCGGTGAAACTCACGCAGAAACGCGTGCAGGAGTTGGCTGCGATCCCGAGGTCCTTGCAGCAGACGACGCACTGGCCGTGGTTCTTCGAGAGGGCGACGCAGTCGTCCACGGTCTCCAGCCGCGGCGTGGCGAGTGCGGAGTTCGGTCGGCCCGCGCCACCGATCGACGAGGGGCCCATCAGGAGGAGGGCGGCCTCAGCCTTCCCCCGGGTCACCGGCCGCTCGGACCAGGACGGCTTGACGGGTGCACCGTAGTGCCCGAGGATCTCGGAGAGCTTCCTCTCGCTCAGAGCGGCCTTCGGATCTCCGAGCGGCACACCGGCCTTGAGGAGGGCCCTCGCAACCCCCTCGGCCTCGAGGGCGCGCGACTGCCCCGCGGAGGCGGCGAGCATGACCGCGAAATCAGCCACCGTAATCGTCGCCTGCCGGCCTTTCCCAGTTTCATCGGCCGCGACGGCGGCCATGGGAACGGCTAAAAGGATTGCCAGAGCGAAGAACTGTCGCAGCCTCCTCATCAATCACCCTCCTCGGTCGCTCGCGAAGGTATAGTAATCCTTCCGCGTCCCTAAGTACTCCGATCGACAGAATTCGTCAACATTTTTTGACGACGTTTCGAGCGCGGGGGGCCCACCGTGCGCCCCGAGCCGCGGCTCGAAGGGCAACGTATTGTGTGTAAACAGGTTACGAATGCCATGGCCCGCGAAGGATGGCCCGCCTGGTCCCCACTCCCCCGCGGCTGGAACCGGCGCCTCCGGAGGGGAGGACCCGATCCACGCCCGCTGCGCGGCTTCGGGTTGACACCAGCCGTGTCAGTGGTAGATACAGGGCGAGCCCCGCAGCATGGGGGGCGGCAGGAGGACCAGGAGCACCACTTGCGGGGATCGATACTAGCCACACCGGCCCGGATCGGGACGGCCGCTCTCCTGTGCGGCTCCCTCTTCGCCGTCGCCCTGCTCGGCACCGCCGAGACGGCGGTGCAGCTCGTCCTGTTCGTCGACGCCAGCAGCTCCTGCAGCGAGTCGTGCGCCATCACCTGCGGCTGCCCGTCCGGGTGCGGCACGGAGGCCAATCCCTACAGGACGATCCAGGACGCGATCAACGATCTCAACTGTCAGATCATGGACGGACGCGCCGAAACCGGCACCGTCCGGGTCGCCGCCGGCTATTACCCGGAGAGGATCTTCATCTTTCCCGACATCAACGTCGCCGGCGCCGGGAGCGGACGCACGATCTTGGACGCTACGGGGCTCGGCCGCAGCGCGGTGATCTTCGCGTCCGGAGGCACGGAGCGCGCCCGGCGAAACTTCTCGATCGAAGGGTTCACCATCACGGGCGGCAGCGGTGAGGTCCGCTCCATCGAGGACACCGTCGCCGGGGGCGGCGTCTTCATCTTCGGGGACGCCGTGGTCACAAACAATGAGATCACCGGCAACATCTTGAGCGGCAGTCAGAAGGACTGGCTCGGCGCGGGCATCTACATCGCCTATGGGAACCCGATCATCGCCGGCAACACGATCGGCGGCAACATCTCCAGGCCGCCCGCGAAGGGCGGCAGCCTCCTCGCCTTCGGGCTAGGCGGCGGGATCTTCTCCCTCAACGACAGCTCATCCGTGCAGATCGTCGGCAACCTGATCCACGACAACGTCGCGGATGCGGAGATCGGACGGGGTGGCGGCATCCGGGTAAGGGCCGGCCCGGAAACGATCATCAGCCGTAACGTCATCGTCGGCAACCGGGCTTCTACGTCCGGAGGAGCCATGAGCCTCTATGGGGAGCTCCGGACGGACGGGAATCTGATCTACGGCAACAGCGCCGGCCTCGCCGGTGGCGGGCTCGATCTGCTGAATGCGACCGCGGTCATCACGCTCAATACCATCGTCGGCAACGCTTTGACCGAGACGACCGCCCCGGTGGGGTTCACCTATGGGGTGGGGGCGGGCGTCTACACCGCCAGCACCCTGCCTCCTCCGGATAACACGCCGGTACGGATCAGCAACAACCTGATCGTCGGGAACTCGACCATCGAGGGTGGGGCGGGGGCGGGCCTGTTCGCTTATTTCTCCTATCCCGCAGTGCTCCACAATCTTTTCGCGGACAATGTCCTCCGAACGGGCGTGCCCTCCGAGATCGGCGGGGACTTCTCCTCCGGCGAGGTCATCGGCCTCGACGGCAACATTTCCGAGGCGCCCGCTCTCGTGCGGCAGCCACTCTTCTACGACGTCACCATCGGATCCTCCAACACTTCGACCCTGCTGCTGCAGGACGTATCCCGCTTCCATGTCGACGACATCATCGAGTACGACCGCGATCTGACACCCAGGAGGGTGACCTCGATCAACACCAGCAAGAACTCGATGTCGATCGCCCCGTCGCTCGACTCGGGCAGCGAGGCACATCGCCTGGTGGCCGATTGGGGCCAGCTGGCCGACCTCGGCCCCGATTTCCACTTGCTGCCGGCCTCGCCGGCCGTGGACGCCGGCACCAACAACGATCTTATGCCCCTGGACCTCGAGGGGAATCCACGCCCGGCAGACGGCGACGAGGACGGCGTGGCGGTCGTCGATATCGGCGCCCTCGAGCTGGTGCCTCCCGACCTCGACGGCGACGGGGTGCCCGACGGGGCCGACTGCGCCCCCGCGGTGGGAAGCGCCTGGCGGCTGCCCGACGCCGTGGGATCGACCCTCCGAGTGTCGGCCTTCGCGGGGGAAAACCTGGGCTGGACCGCCGCCGCCCAGGGAAACGTCTACAATGTCTACCGCGGATCGTTCGACGCCGCCGGGTTCTCCTACGGCCACACCTGTCTCGAGAGCGGCTCGACCGACACCTTCTCTGTGGACCCCGGACAGCCGCCCGCGGGGGCCGTGTTCTACTACCTCGTCTCCGCGGCCAACCGCTGCGGGGAGGGCTCTCTCGGGGCGGACGCGGGGGGCCTCCAGAGGCCCAATCCCTCCCCCTGCGTGGTGCCGGAGGCGGACGGAGACGGGGACGGAGTGCCCGACCTGGACGACGGCTGTCCGATGACGGCCAGCCCCGACCAGACGGACAGCGACCGGGACGGCCGAGCGGACGCGTGCGACAACTGCGACCTCGCGTCCAACCCGGAGCAAGCCGACTTCAACGGCGACGGGACCGGCGACGCCTGCCAGGACTCCGACGCCGACGGTCTACTCGACGCTCTGGACTGCGCGCCGGCGGTGGGCCATCAGACGAGCCCGCCCCCGGAGGTGCCGCCCGATCTGCAGGCCGGGGGACCGGGGGGCGCCACCCTGCTGGCCTGGCCGATGGTATCCCAGAGTCCGGTCTACGACCTGTACCGCGGCCTAATCCAGCCCACCGGCGCCTGGATCTACAACCACTTCTGCCACGACGGCGGTCTCATCGAGCCGCGCAGCGTCGAAGGCGCCGTGCCGCCGCCCGGGACGGCCTTCTACTACCTCGTTTCGGGACGGAATGCTTGCGGCTCGGGGCCCCTGGGGACCCGGTCGGACGGGGATCCCATACCCCTGCCCATCGCCTGCCCTGTTCCGTTTTCCGACGCCGACGACGACGGGATACCTGACGAGGCGGACGACTGTCCCGCCTCGTTCAACCCCGGGCAGGAGGATCTCGACGCCGACAGCCGCGGAGACGCCTGCGACAACTGCCCCGACATCGCCAATCCCGATCAGGCCGACGCGGACGGCGACGGCAGGGGCGACGCCTGCCAGCCGTGATCGCTCCCTCTCCCGCGCCCTGTGATAACTTACCCTCCATGGACCTGGCCGGCATCCAGCGAAGCCTCACAGAGTGCTCCCTCGACGGCTGGCTGCTGTACGACTTCCACGGCAGCAACCCCATCGCGCGCGGGGTGATCGGCCTCGGGCCCGACCGCATCAGCACTCGACGCTGGTTCGGGCTGGTGCCGGCATCGGGAGAGCCCATCTGGCTCCACCACGCCATCGAGGCGCACCTGTTCGCCCGCCTGCCCGGACGCCGCCTGGCGTTCGTGGGCTACCGCGAGCTGCGGGAGAAGCTGCGCCGGATCCTCGCCGGGCTGAAGACCGTGGCCATGGAGTACGTCCCCGCCGGAGCCATCCCGTACGTCTCCCGAGTGGACGCCGGGACGGTGGAGCTGGTTCGGGAGGCCGGCCCGGAGGTCGTCAGCAGCGCCGACTTGGTGCAGCACTTCGAGGCCAGGTGGAGCCCGGAGGGGCTCGCCTCCCACCGCAGGGCCGTGCGGGCGCTCACCGAGGTCCTGCACGCGACCCTCGACGAGGTCGGGCGGGTGGTGCGCGCCGGCGGCTCGATCGACGAGTACGGGCTGCAGCAATTCATGGGAGCCCAGTTCCGCGCCCGCCGCATGCACTTCGAGCCGCCCATCGTCGCCGTCAACGCCCACAGCGGTAACCCGCATTACGAGCCCCGACGCGCCGGGAGTGCGTTGATCCGGAGGGGCGACCTGCTCCTTCTGGACCTGTGGTGCCGGGAACAGGGCGAGGAGTCGATCTGGGCCGATATCACGTGGATGGCCTACCTCGGTCCGACGGTCCCCGACCGCCATCGGGAGATCTGGGAGATCGTCGCCGGGGCGCGGGACGCCGCGGTAGCCTTCCTGAAGGAACGGGCCGCCCGGGGCGAGGTGATCCACGGCGCGGAGGTTGACGACGTGGCGCGTGAGCACATCCGGCGGCGGGGATACGCCGAGCGGTTTCTGCACCGCACCGGGCACAGCATCGGCCGCGAGGTCCACGGCAATGGCTGCAACATCGACAACCTGGAGACGGTCGACGCCCGCCGGCTGATCCCCCGCACGGGCTTCTCGATCGAGCCCGGGATCTACCTCCAGGACTTCGGCGTACGCAGCGAGATCGACGTGTACATGGACGAGCGGAGCGCCGAGGTCACCACCCCGGTCCAGGACCGGATCATCCCCCTGCTCCCCTGACGCTCCTGGAGACTTCCCGGCCTAGCGCGGTCGGAAGCCGCGGAAACCGCGCTCCATCAGCACCACGATCCGGGCGAACTCGTCGAAGCTCGGGTGGTCCAGGACCATCTGCTCGATCAGCTCCTCGCCCCAGCGGGGGTGCCGGCTGTAGGCGAGCCGGAAGAGGATCTCGCGCTCGGGAGCGTCGGGGCTCTCCTTCCTCAGGACATCGAACTGACGGCGGAGCAGACGGCGCTGAAACCAGACGCTCCGGATGGCCAGATGGTAGGCCCAGGCCGGCGCCAGGATGCCGATCACTGCCGCGCCGACGGCCGGGGCCGCGGCGAGCTGGATGAGAAGTCCCGTCAGGATCAGGACCCACCGGGAGGAGCTGAGCAGCCGGTCGAAACCGGGGCGGCGGGCGATCGTCGGCCGGTCGAAGAACGGCCTCGCCCTCAGGTTGGCCCTCCAAAGCCCAGCGACGAGCCCCGCGATCAGCAGGACGAACCCCGCAGCCAGCCTCACCCGGCCCCCTCGGTCACCTGTCCGGCGCACGCATGCCCCGACAGCGCGGCTCCCTCGACGGTCGCCGGCAACCCGGTCGCCGTCCAGTCGCCGGCGAGATGGAGCCCACGATACGGCGTCCGGAAGCTCGGCCTGCATCGCATGCTGCCGGGAAGGGGCGAAATGGTCGCCCTCTTCTCCTTGATCACCATGGCGTGCCGCAGGGGCGCCCGGCGCGAGCGCGGGAAGAAGGCGTGTAGCTCCTCGAGGGAGGACCGGATGAGCGTCTCCTTGGGGCGATCGACCACGTCCCGCGCGGCGCTGCGGACCATCGTGACGCCGTGCAGCCCTCCCCGTCCCCCCTCATGCCCGCCCCGGTTGAAGACCCACTGCCAGGTGCCGCCGATGAGGCCGGCGAACTTCAGCTGGAGCACCGGCGCGCCGAACCACAGGTACACGGACACGATCGGCGTCGTCTCGAGGCGCGACGCCCGGGAGAAGAACGGGTCGGCGGCTACGTCAGGCATGAGCATCTCCAGCAGGTCCGCCGGCGGGACCGCCACCACCAGAGAGGGGGCCGCCAGGCGCGCGCCGTCGGCCAGCATCACGCCCGCGCACCGGTCGCGCTCGACCAGCACCCGGCGGACCTGGGCGCGAAGGCGTAGCTCCGATCCCCTCGCGCGCAGGTACCGAGCCGCTGGCTCGGCGTACAGGTCGCTCAGGCCGACGCGCGCCAGGCCAAGACGGGCGTCCTGCGGCCCTGAGAGTAGGGCGCCGCGCAGCACCGGCAGGAACATCGCCGCGGAAGCGCGCTCGGGGCTCTCGTTCAGAGCGGCGATCGCCAGGGGACGCCAAATGCGGCGGCTCGCCTCCTCCGATTGGTCCAGATCGCGGAGCAGGCTGGCGACCGTCCTGTCGTCGAAGGCGGCGTCGCCGCCGCCCCGTCCGGACCGGCGCGCCGCCCGCGCCACGCGGAACAGGGACAGCCGGTCCCGGGCACTCAGCCCGGGGAAGCCCAGGAGGCCGAGGGACAGGTCCAGCGGGTGCGGGAGGAGCGCGGGGAGGCGGAAGACACGCAGCCGGCCTCCCCGCTCGACGAACGGGACCTCGAGCCGTGACTGCAGCTCCAGCGCCCCGCCGGTGCCGAGCCGGTCCAGGAGGCGCCGGGTCTCCCGGTAGCACCCGATGAAGAGGTGCTGCCCGTTGTCCACCACGGACCCGGTATCCGGATCGATCCAGGAGCGAGCCCTGCCCCCGAGATACGGCCGCGCCTCGAGGAGCACGATCCGGGCGCCCGCTTCCGCCAGAGCCGTGCCGGCGGCAAGGCCGGCCACTCCCCCGCCCACCACGATGGCGTCGGGAGCGCCTCCGGTGATCGCGCCCACAGTCAGCTCCGGACCTGCCCCGTGATGCGGGCCTTCAGGGCCAGTCCGATCTGCTGCAGGCGCGGGACGCGGATGCGCCGATCGAATACCCGGAACCCGACCGCCTCGATCCGCCGCAGCAGCCGGCGGTATATCGCCGCCATGACGCGGGCCGCAAGGAGCCGGGCGCGCTCGGCCTCGGGGAACTGCGCTGCCGCGCGCTCGAAGTGGCGCTCGGCCCGGCGGGCCTGGTGCTGCATCAGGGCCAAGAAGGCCGGATTGTGTACGCCCGCCAGAAGCTCCCCCTCGCTGTACCCGAAGGCGGCCATCTCCTCCAGGGGGACGTAGATCCGGTCGCGCAGGGCGTCGTCCTTCAGATCCCTCAGGATATTGGTGAGCTGCAGCGCGATCCCCAGATCGATGGCATAGTCACGGCTCTTCGGGTGGCGACACCCGAAGATCGACAGGCAGATGATCCCGATCGTGGAGGCCACCCGGTAACAGTAGTCGCGCAGGTCATTGAAGGTGCTGTAGCGCGTTCTGTAGAGATCCATCTCAACGCCGTCGAGCAGGTCGTCGAGCGGCTGGCGCGGGATCCCGAACCGATCGATGGCGTCCTTCAGCTCCCGGGTCATCGGGATTGTCGGCCAGCCGCTGTAACAGCGGTCGATCTCCTGCCGGTAGAACGCCAGCTCCGAGGCGGCACCTGCGTCCGGTGCGGGCCCCGTCCGGCCACCCCGTCCCCCGGCGGGGAGGTGCCCCGGCTCCTCGTCGGCGATGTCGTCGATGACCCGGCAGAAACTGTAGACCGCCTCGATCCCCCGGCGCTGGTCCCGGGGCAGCAGGCCGAAGGAATAATGGAACGACGACCCGACCGAGGGGCGCGCTTCGCGGCCGCGTTCGCCGCTCGCGATCACGTCGCCCACTGGACCGCCCGCCACAGGATCGGGAGGACGTCGCGCGCCCCCAGGCGGGGCCGCCGACGAAAGACGTCGTAGGCGCCAGACTCGATGCGGTCCAGAATCCTCTGTCCCCCGAGCCACGTGAGGCGCAGTTCCCACTTCAACCGGCCGGAGACGGCGCCACACAGCGGTCGGCCGGCGGCGAACAGAGCGCGCGTCCTGGCGATCTGTTCCCGCATCAGGGCCCGGAAAGGACCGTCCGCTCGGCCGGACCTCAGGTCTCCTTCGGTCACGCCGAAGGCGGCGCGGTCGCGTTCCGGCAGGTAGATCCGATCCTTGAGGAGATCCACCGCCACGTCCTGCCAGTGGTTCGTCAGCTGCAGGGCGGTACAGATGGCGTCGGACCACTCGAGCCGCCGCGGATCGCGATAACCGTGGAGGTGGAGGACGAGCCGGCCGATGGGATTCGCCGACAGGCGACAGTACGCGAGCAGCGACTCGAAATCCTCGTGCCGCTTCACCGTGCAGTCCATCCGGAAGGCCTCGAGGAGATCCCGGAACGGCTGGGCGGGCAGATCGTGTCGCCGCCCGGCCTCGCGCAGGGCGACGAACACCGGATGCACCGCCTCTCCCTCGAAACACTTCTCCAGCATCCGACCCCACTCGTCCAGCCTCTCCAGTCTTCGCCCCTCGTGGACCTCCTCGTCGGCGAAATCGTCGGCGATCCTCGCGAAGGCGTAGATGGCCTGCACCGCGGGGCGGATGTCGCCCCCCAGGAGCACGGAACCCACCGGGAAATTCTCGTAGTGACCCCGCGCGAGCCGCGCGCAGAAGGCCTGCGCCTCCCCGAGCGAGGGGGCGGCCCGGGGGCGCGCCTGCCTGGCCACGGTCCCGCTACCGACCGTCGAGGACGAGGGCATGTGCCGGCGGATGATACCACCCCCGGGCGGCGCCCGATCACCATGGTCGCAGGGCATTTTCGTGTATAGTTGCCGCCATCCACTCGGCGCGAGGTACATACCATGTCGCAGGAAAAAAAGATCTACATCGATGGGAAATGGCACCCGACCGGTCGGACGGCGACGGTCAGGAGCCCGTTCGACGGGCGCGAGGTGACCAGAGTTCACCTGGGGGGTGAGCCGGAGATGGAGCGCGCGACCGGGGCCGCGATCCGGGCGCTCGCGGACATGCGGGCCATGTCCCGGCGGCAGCGCGCGGACATGCTTCTGAGGATCTCCGAGGGCGTGGCGCGCCGCAAAGACGAGATCGCCGCCACCATGAGCGATGAGATGGGCAAGCCGATCCGATTCGCCCGGGCGGAGGTCGATCGGTGCGTGAGCACCTTCACCACCGCCTCCGAGGAGGCCAAGCGCTGGACCGGCGAGCTGGTGCCCGTCGACGTCGAGCCGCACACGGCGGGCTACTTCGCCCTCACGCTGATGGTTCCCCTGGGGCCGATCGCGGCCATCTCGCCGTTCAACTTCCCGCTCAACCTGGTGGCGCACAAGCTGGCGCCGTGCCTGGCGATCGGCAGCAGCATGGTGCTCAAGCCGGCGCGCCAGACTCCCCTGGAGGCCCTGACCCTGGCCGAGATCGTCGAAGAGGCCGGGGCCCCTCCGGGTGCCTTCAACGTCGTCAACTGCGAGCCGGCCGTGGCGGAGAGGCTCGCGAGCGACGATCGGTTCCCGTACTTGACCTTCACGGGCAGCGCCGCGGTGGGCTGGCGGCTCAAGCAGAAGGCGTGGCGGAAGCGGCGCGTCACGCTCGAGCTCGGGGGGAACGCCGCCTGCATCGTGCACTCCGACGCCGACCTGGACCACGCCGTCCAGAAGTGCCTGAGCGCCGGGTTCGGGCAGGCCGGACAGTCGTGCATCTCGGTGCAACGCGTCCTGGTTCACGAGCCGGTGTACGACTCCTTCCGGGAGAGACTCCTCGAGGGTGTCGCCGGCCTCAGGGCGGGCGACCCGCGCGACCCGCAGACGGTCGTCGGCCCGGTGATCGATGCGGCGAGCGCCGAGCGCATACTCTCCTGGATCGCGGAGGCCAAGGCGGCCGGGGCACGGGTCCTGACGGGCGGCACCAGGGAGGGCAACCTCGTCCGGCCGACGATCGTCGCCGACGTCGATCCGAAGATGAAGCTGTCCTGCCGGGAGATATTCGGGCCCGTCGTGACGCTGTCGCGTTACCGCGATTTCGAGGACGCCGTGCGGATCGCCGACGACACGGTCTACGGGCTCCAGGCGGGCGTCTTCACGCACGACATCCGGCTCATCCGACACGCGGCCCTCAACCTGACCGTGGGCGGGCTGATGGTGAACGAGGTGCCGAGCATGCGAGTTGACAACATGCCGTACGGCGGCAGCCGCGATTCCGGCATCGGGCGCGAGGGGCCGCTGCACGCAATGCACGAGATGTCCGAGCCGCGCCTCCTGATGTTCAACCTCGAGCGATGAGGCCCCCCGGGCCCAGCCGCAACCTTCCGCGGGCCCTCATCTCGCGGAACCTCGGCCGAGGTCGGCCGGTACAATCAATTCGGGATGGGCGGAGGGAGGATGGCCCTTGAGCCCACGGACGCGCAGGTGGTCCGTGAGGTCCTGGCCGGGCGGGTCGAGCGGTTCGATATCCTGGTCCGCCGATACCAGCGCCTGGTGGCGACCGCGGCCCTCCGCATGGGGGTCCCCGGACACGAGGTCGAGGACATCACCAGCGGGGTGTTCTACAAAGTGTTCAGGAGCCTGAACCGATACCGGCAGGCGAACGCGATGTCGACGTGGCTGTACCGGATCACCGTCAACGCCGCGCTCGATTGGCGCAGGACCAGCGGCCACCGATCCCGTATGGAGGAGATCAGCCCCGAGCTGAAGGACGGCCGGCCGTCGCCGCAGGAACGCGCGATCGAGGAGGACCGGGCACGGCTCCTGCGACGGGCCCTGGACCGGATTCCGGGGCACTACCGCACCCCCTTGGTCCTGGTGCACGTCGAGGGGCTCGCCCTGGAGGAAGTGGCGCGCGTACTGGCCCTCCCGGAGGGCACGGTCAAGTCGAGGCTGTTCCGGGCGAGGGCGCTGCTCAGGCGGATCATCGAGCGCCATTACCCCGCGCTGGCGCCGGCCGGCGCGCCGGTGGAGGCCGAGTGAGACCCCGCCGCCCCCATCGCCCCACGGGCGGCGGCCCCGACCCCGGAGCCGCCTGGGTCGACACCGTGCTGGCGCCGCTGCGCCGGCAGGAGGCCGCGTGCGACGTCTCCCGGGCGGTGATGGCCCGGGTCGGGGCCTCCAGGTCACACCTGCCGCCGGCCGCGGGTCGTCCCCTGTCGCGTCCCCGTCTGGCGGTGGCCGTCTGGCTGCTCGGCACCTCGGCGGGCTTCGCCGCCTTCGCGGCGGCCCTCGCGACCCTGGCCGTGGAAGGCGATCGCGGAACACGGCAGCTCGTGACGGTCCTCGCTTCCGTGGGGCGGTCGTTCCTCCTCCTCGGGGAGTCACTGGCCGCGCTCGCCGCCGGTTTCCTCACCGCCGCCCTGGCCCTCCTGCGCTGGATCTGGCGGGTGGTCGAGACCGCGGCGCCCTTGCTTCGGGGCGCTGGCACTCTCGGGGCGGCGTCCGGCGTACTCGCGATCCTGGTCAGCCTCTATCTCTTCACGCACGCCTGCAGGGCCGCGCCGCCGGTGTCCGGAGGCCTCGGCCCCAAGAACATGGGAGGGATCCGATGAAGACACGCGTCCTCGCCGCCGCGGCGATCGCAGTGGCCGCCCTGGGGCTCGCGGATGGTGCCCTGGCGGGAGGTGCCGCGCCGACCGTCTCGTTGTCGTCCGACGTCCACGTCCCGGAGGACGTCGTGCATCGCGGAGAGCTGGTGGCGATTCTGGGCGACGTCCGGATCGACGGGTCGGTCACCGGCGAGGTCGTGGTGATCCTCGGGTCGCTGCACATCAGCGGTACGGTGGAGAGCGATGTGGTCTCCATCCTCTCCCGGACCACGCTGACCGATACTGCGGTCGTCGAGGGCGAGCTGGTGAACATCGGCTGGGACCTGGACCGGGCGAGGGGGAGCCGGGTCGACGGCGAGATGGTCAACGTGGATTTCATGAGCCTCATCCCCTTCTCGGGCAAGGGGGGGGGGATCTCGGGGCTGCTGCGCGTCATCTTCCTCCTGAAACTGGCGGCGCTCGCCTTCCTGTTCTTCGTCGTGCTGCTGGTCGCGGCCCTGATGCCGCGGCGCGTCTCGCTCATCGCCGCCGCCCTCCCGCTCCGCTGGGGCTGGGCGATCCTGGCGGGGATCCTCGCCTGGTCGGCATTCACCGTAAGCTGTTGCCTCCTCGCCATCACCCTCATCGGCATCCCGCTCGCGATGGCGCTCGGGCTGGCCATGGTCGTCACCAAGTGGCTGGGGCTCGCCGCGATCCTCTTCCTCCTCGGGCAGACCCTGGGACGCAACGTGCTCAAGCGCGATCTCCCGCACCTATCGTGCGTGCTGGGCGGCTTCGTCGTCTACGCCCTGCTGTCGCTGGTGCCGGTGTTCGGGGGCATCTTCAAGCTCGCCCTGAGCGTGCTGGCCGTCGGCCTCGCCATCGTCAGCCGCTTCGGCACGGAGGGCCCGCTCGGATCCCCCGTGGCCGCTGGTGCTCCGTCGCCGGGAGCACCGCCTCACGCCGGGCAGCCGCCGGAGAGCCCGGCGGCCCCTCCGCCTGCCGTCTCCCCCGGCCCGCAGGCCTGAACGTCCCGATCCCGCCGAGGGCGCGGACGCCGGCCCCTCGCCCCGAGGTTACGGGGCGATCGGGTGTGGTAGGATACGTGGCATGGCGACGAAGCGCCTCTCCAATTTCGACGATTGGGCCGGCTACTTCCGCAAGTGGGTGGAGGACATCGACCTCGACCCGGCGGTGACGGCCGGCTACACCTTCGAGGCCAAGTACGGCGACCTCCATGATCCCGCCGTCGAGTTCGGCGATTTTCGGGGTGAGAGGAAGTGGGAGACCGTCCTGGAGGTGCCGGACCAGCGGATTCGCGACGCCCTGCTCCACCTCATCACCTACCAGGGTGACACCGAGTTCGCCTCCGTCGAGCAGCAGCGTCGGTTGGTCGCCACGGCCCCGAGCGAGCACGATCTGAAGTCCCTGATCCGGGTCATGCGGGAGGAGATGCGGCACGGCTGGCAGATGTGCCACATCATGATGACCCACTTCGGCTCTTCGGGGAAGGTCGAGGCGCAGAAGATGCTGGAGCGGCGTGCGTTCGACAACAATCGCCTGCTCGGCTCCTTCAACGAGCCGGTCGATAACTGGCTCGATTTCTTCACCTACACCCAGTTCATCGACCGGGACGGGAAGTTTCAGCTCGGGATGATGTCGCACTCCGCGTTCGCGCCGCTGGCGCGCAGCATGGGCCCGATGCTGAAGGAGGAGTCGTTCCACCTCGGCACCGGCCACAACGGGCTGAGGCGGATCCTGAAGGCGGCCCTCCTGCCCACCCCGCTCATCCAGAAGTACTTCAACAAATGGATCCCAACCGCCTTCGACCTGTTCGGCACCGACGAGTCGTCCTCCGCGCACTGGGCCTACGTCTGGGGGCTGAAGGGGCGCTTCGACGAGGACCAGAACGCTCAGGACCCCGACCGCGACCGCCTCAACGAGTACGCGCGACGGCTTTACCTGGAGGAGATCACCGGCCTGGTCGATTCGCTCAACCGCGAGCGCCCGCAGGAGAGCCCGGCTCTGTACGTCCCCGACGAGAGGTTCAATCGCCGGATCGGCCGGTTCGCCGGAAAGCGGTACGGCGTCGACGGGCACGCCCTCGACGAGCAGACCCACTCGCGCCACCTCGCCGAGGTTCTTCCGGACCGGGCCGACGCGAAGCAGGTCGAGGAGATCTGCAGGCAGCCCGGCTGGATCCAGCCGCGCTGACCTCCTCCCGGCCCTAGCCCCGCCCGACGACCCCCTTCATGAACGGGATCGCGCGCGCCATCAGCCCGCGGTTGGTGGCCAGCAATCCGTAGTGCCCCCGGTCGAGCCACACGAGGCGGGGGCGATCCCAGGCGTTCCACAGGCGGCGCGCGGATGCCGGCAGCATGATCCGATCGAAGCGGCCCGCGAGGAGGAGGATCCGGTCCTTGGGGACCTTCGGGCGGAAGGCGGCGGGCGAGATGATCCTCCAGCACCGGGTCACCTTCTCCCGGTCGAGCATGCCGCAGGCCCGCAGGTCCTCGCGGATGTTCCTTCCGAGCGGCGTGTCCAGGATCGGCGAGACCGGCGAATCGCCCACCCCGCCCAGCACCGTGAACTCCCAGTCGCCGCGCACCGCAGCCATGAGGCCGGCGAGGTAGGCCCCCAGCGAGTAACCGAACAGCCCGATCCGCCCGCGCCCCGTCGCCCGCAGCCAGTTCGCCGCGCCGATCATGTCGATGACGCCCTGGCGGAACGCCTCGACGGTGAGCACGACGTCGGCCGAGACCACCAGCTCGCCGCTGTAGGCGCCGCGCGGGGTCCTCTCGAAGTGCAGGGGGTGCATGACGAAGGCCACCGAGAAGCCCGCGCGGAGGAAGGGCCGTACGTACAGGTGCTCGATGGTCCGCAGCGTGCGGTGCGCCCAGCCGTGGCTTACCAGCACCACCGGGGCGGCGGGGGCGTGGACGTTGCGATAGAAGCGCCCCACGGCGAGGTTCGTCTCGGGGAACCGCATGGGGTGCAGGCTGGGGAAGGCGAACCGGGTGATCTCGGCTCCCCGGATCCGGCCGACCACCCTCCCGGACACCCGCGGCACGATCCCGTCGGCGTGGTAGAAGCGTCCCGGATCCTCGAAGTGCCCCGGGGCGTCGAGGGACTGCCACGCATCCCCTTCGGTCGCCAGGACGCGGCCACGCTCGTAGGTGATCTTGTACCAGATCCGGAAGCGATCGATCTGGATATTGAGGGCGCGCAGCAGCGGTCGCCTGCGCCGCCGTCGGGCCCGCGACGTCGTCCCCATACGGCCCTCCTAGCCCGCGCCCGGGTGCCCCGGTTGCATCGGCGGAAGCACGCCGCGCCGGAACTGCACGAAGCGGATCATCGCCTCCACGGCCAGCCAGACGGACAGCCCCATCAGCAGCACACCCGTCACCAGCAGGAGGAGGTTGCCGGCCTCACCGTCGGCGGCCCACGCGGAGCCGAAGTCGCGGATCTTCGCCGCCATGGCCGCGAGGGTCGTCACCATCATGAAGGCCATCGGCAGCAGCGTGTAGCGCGCCGGCCACCCCTTCTGCAGCAGGTACAGGCTGACGGCCAGAAGCGTCAGACCTCCCAGGATCTGGTTGGTGGTGCCGAACAGCTGCCAGAGGGCGAGCCCCGCCGGGCGACCGCCGATCCGAAAGAATGCGAAGAAGGCGATGGCGCTTACGGCCAGGGCCGACGCGAGATAGCGGTTCCCGAGCGCCCGCAGCTTCAGGGTGTCCCCGATCTCCGAGATGTTGTAGCGGAGGAGCCGCGCCGCGGTGTCGAGCGAGGTCAGGGCGAAGGAGATGGCGATCACCGTGACGAAGGAGCGCGCGATCTCCACAGGGACCCCCAGCCGCGACACGAACAGCCCCGCCCCGTCGATGAAGGCGCCGATGTTGGCGGACAGCCTCGAGGCGACTCCCCAGTTCTGGTAGTGCTCGCTCCACGCCTCCGACGTGCCGAAGCCGCAGGTGGTCGCCAGGACCGCCGCCAGCCCGAGGAGCGACTCGCCGATCATGCCCCCGTAGCCGATCAGGGTGGCGTCGGTCTCCCGATCGATCTGCTTGGCGGTCGTGCCGGACGACACCAGCCCGTGGAACCCGCTGATCGCGCCGCAGGCGATCGTGATGAAGACGAAGGGGAACAGGGAGGGCGCCCCTTCCGGCGAGGGCGCGAAAGCCGGCGCCTGGAAGCTGGGGCCGAGCACGAAGAAGCCGAGGAAGATCAGGCCCACGCCGAGGTAGAGGAGCATCGCGTTGATGAAGTCGCGCGGCTGCAGCAGGAGCCACACCGGCAGGACGGAGGCCAGGAACGCGTAGGCGAGCAGGATCCAGGACCAGGTCCCGACGCCGATGCCGCGCAGCGGCATCTCCATCCCGAACCAGACCAGGATCAGCATGACGAGGACCGAGACCGCGGTCAGGGGCGCGATTCGGAACCCGCGCCTGTAGATGAGCCAGCCCATGACGACGGCCAGCGCCATCAGCGAGAAGGTCGGGCCCACCGTCTCGGGATGGTAGGCGTCGGTGAAGAGGGTGGCGACGACGTAGACGAAGACCCCCATGGCCAGCGCGACCAGGAAGAAGATGATCAGGTGGAAGAGCGTCTTGGCGCGCCGCCCCATGATGTCCTCGGCGACCCGTCCGATCGACATCCCGCGGGCCCGCATGGAGACCACCAGGGCGGAGAAATCGTGCACCGCGCCGATCAGGGCGGTGCCGAGGACCACCCACAACAGCGCCGGCACCCATCCCCAGATCACTGCGATGGCCGGTCCGAGCATCGGCGACAGCCCGGCGATGCTGGCGTAGTGGTGGCCGAACAGCACGTACCGATTCGTCGGGACGTAGTCGATCCCGTCGCCCAGCGCGTGCGCCGGGGTCACCGCCGAGCCGTCCAGGTGGAAGACGCGGCGGGCGAGGAACCTCGCGTAGCCGAAGTAGGCGGCCAGGTACCCGAGAAAGCATAGCAGCGTGACGATAGCGGGATTCACGGGGCGGGATTCTGCCACTCGGGATGGCTTCGGTCAACGGGGCGCCGTAGGCGTCACCGGTGCGTCGCGGCCTCGACCGGCGGAGGCGATCCGCGCGGCGTAGAAGGTCTCCACGGGGACAGGGACCCGTCGTCGGATGTCGTCGGCGATGGCGTCGACCTCTCCATCGTCCAGCGCGGTGACGCGCGGGTCGGCGGGCGGCCTCGCGATCGTGTAGACCTGGATCAGCTTGACCCTCCCCCCGCCTTCCAGGATGCCCGCCACCCGGTCGCAGTACGATTCGATCTCCCCGGCCGACGGCCCGCGGCCGCCCACCTTCATGAACAGGCTCTGCAGGACCACCGGCCTCGCCCGCGCCGCGTCGAGGATGTTGCCGAGCACCCTCGCGTACGGGAGGGTCGTCCGATCGATCAGACGGTAGTACCGCTCGGTGCCGGCATCCAGTTTCAGCCAGAACTCGCCGTGATCGGCGTCCATCAGCTCCAGCGCTCGCCTGACCCTCGGCCGATGGAGAAGGGTGGCGTTCGTGAGCAGCACGACCTTGAGGTCGGTGTAGCCGACCTCTCTCTTGATGCGCAGCGTGTCCCGCACCACGCCGAGGAAATTGCGATACGAGGGGGGCTCCCCGTCCCCGGCGAAGGTGATGTCCTGGACCGCCCGCAGCTCCGGCGGCAGATGGCGGAACTCGGGCCTATCGAACAGTTCACCGCTGCGGCCGTCCCGAAGGATCGATCGCAGCTCCCGGCGCAGCATCGCCTCGTCGACCTCGCGGATCTCGGCAGGCGTGGTCCGGTCGACCTGGCAGTAGATACAGTCCCAGTTGCAGACCTTGTCGGGATTGAGGTTGATGCCGATCGAGATCCCCCGGGCGCGGCGCGACAGGACCGGGTAGACGTAGCGCCCCTGCCGGTAGGTCCGCGGGTGATGGTCGACCGACAGCGCCCGGCCCCCGTCCGCGGCGGGCGATCGGCCGCGCTCCTTCTCCTGGGGCATGCCGCCATTATAATCGCGGGCATGCGCCGTGAGGACGCCGAGGAGATCGGTAGGGCCCTGCTGAGGTGGTACCGCCGCAACAGGCGCGATCTCCCCTGGCGCGGAAGAAGGGATCCTTACCGCGTCTGGGTCTCGGAGGTAATGCTCCAGCAGACCACGGTGCGCGCGGTCATCCCCTATTACAGGCGGTTCCTCCGTCGCTTCCCCAGCCTGCGCTCGCTCGCATGCGCCTCCGACCGGTCGGTGCTCGCCTCATGGTCCGGACTGGGCTACTACCGGCGGGCCCTCAACCTGCGCGCGGCCGCGGCGATGATCATCCGCCGCCACGGGGGGCGCTTCCCCCGGGAGCTTCGAGAGGCCCTCGCCCTGCCCGGGGTCGGTAGGTCAACGGCGGGGGCGGTCCTGAGCATCGCGTTCGGGCGGCGTCTCCCGGTGCTGGACGGCAACATCGTCCGGGTCCTGTCCCGCCTCGCCCTGCTGCGCGGCGCGACCCGCGGCGGGCGCGGGGAGAAACGGCTCTGGGGACTGGCCGGGCTGCTGGTCGAGCGGACGTCCTCGCCGGGCGAGTTGAACCAGGCGCTCATGGAGCTCGGAGCGACGCTCTGCACCCCGGTCGGACCGGCCTGCCGCGCATGCCCGCTGGCCCGCCGGTGCGCCGCCCGGGCCGCGGGGCTGCAGGACGCGATCCCGACGCCGCGCCGCCGCCGGGCCGCCGTGGTGGTGCGCTCCCGCCTCGCCCTCGTCACGCGCGCTGGTCGTCACCTGATGCGACGCCGCCGTGGCACCGGCCTCCTGGACGGCACCTGGGAGTTCCCGACGATGGCGTCGCGGCCGAGACGCGACGGCCTGCGCCTGCGGTCCCAGGGGCGGATCGCCACCATCCGGCACACGATCACCTACCGCCGGATGCTGGTCGATGTCCACCGGGCCCGACTGCTCGCGGAGCCCCGGGGCGGAGCCTACCGGTGGCTCGAGCCTGAGCGGATCCGGCGTCTCCCCGTTTCCTCGCTGGTGCTGAAGGTCCTCGGGAGCGTCAGCGGGGAGGTTTGACCGCGCCGCGCCCTCTGTGCTAGCGTGGCATCTCTCCATGTACCGCGTCACCGAGATCGTCGAGTTCTGTTACGGACACCGGCTCCTCCGCTACCAGGGGAAATGCTCGCGGCTGCATGGCCACAACGGACGGGCGGAGATCACGGTGGCCGCGTCCGCCCTCGACGGGCAGTCGATGGTGGCCGACTTCTCCCACATCGGACGCGTCATCAGGGAGTGGCTCGATCAGAACCTCGACCACCGCATGTTGCTGCACCGGGACGATCCCCTCGTCGAGGTGCTCCGACAGCACGATGAGCCGGTCTTCCTGATGGACCGCGACCCCACGGCGGAGGCGATCGCCAGGCTCATATACGAGCAGGCGACCGCCCGCGGACTCCAGGTGTACGAGGTCCGCCTCTGGGAGACCGGGACGTCCTTCGCCACCTATGCGCCCGCTAGGTGCTGAGGAAGCCGCGCCGCCGCCGCGACGCTCGGTCCTCTCGAGCCTCCCGTCTTGAGGGTTCTGCAGCCCAGCTTCGCCGGGATCAACTCCCGATTCCACCTGGTGGGGATCTACGCGCTGGCGTCGCTGCTGATGGGGATCGCCGGAGCGCTCGCCGACGGGAGTGCCGACTGGTTCGGCGCCCTGCTCCCCTTCCTCCTGGTGATCTACGCCGGTGTGACGTTCGGCATTCTCGGGACCGTCTGTCACGCCGCATCGGGCCGGAAGGATCGGCCGCCCTTTCTGCGCTATGCCACCTCGCTCTTTCTGCCCCTCCTCTGGCTGCAGATCAAGATCGGGCTCCTGCTCGGCGCCCCCACCATGGCGATCGCCTGGTTCTACTGGTCGGCACCAGGGTCCGGGCTGAGCTACCCCCAGGCGCTGGAGCGCACCGGCTTTCACCTCCAGCCGGCCCTCCTGCTCGCGGCCCAGGTCCTCGCCCTATACGCCATCCCCTGGTGTATCCTGGGCAGAGAACGTGGCGAGTGGCGACCTCACATTCGCGCCGGCCTCGCCTTCTTCAGGTCTCGTCCCGCCGAGTCCGCCCGCCTCGTCCTCCTGCTGCTCGGCATGGCGGTGCTCGAGGGCGCCTTCGCCTACGCGCGCGGGTTCGAGAGCCGGTCGGCCGGACCGACCTTCGCGGACGGCCTCCTCCTGCTGGCGCAGTCCTATCTGGACCTAGTGGCCATTTTCGGCGCCTGCCTGGTGATCCTCACGGGGGCCCGCGAGGGCCAGACACCGGACCTGCGGGCGTAGCGAGTCGGGTCCGGCACCGCCGCGCGCCGGAAGGCGAGCATCCGTTCGGCGCACTTGCAGCACCGGCCGCAGTGCCGTCCCCGACAGGGGCGGATACAGGAGAAGGTGAGCTGGAGAGGGAGGCCCCGCCCGCGCCGGACGACCGCGTCCTTGGCGAGGCGGCGGAAGGGGGTCCGGATCCGCATCGGCCGCCCCAGCCCGGCGCTGAGTGCCCTCTCCATCGAGCGGAGGAACGCGACCCGGCCGTCCGGAAAAGGGTTGGCGCTCAGGATCCCCGAGACCAGGACCTCGATCCCCCTGAGGGCGCAGAATGTCGCCGCTTTGGAGAAGAGCGCGAGGTTGCGCCCGGGCAGGTAGACGGACGCGTCGCCGGCGTCGAATCCGGGAGCACCGCTCCCCGTGACACTCCAGTGAGCGCCGTACAGATCGGCCATCGGCTGATCGATGAGCGCCAGTGGCCGCAGGCGCGGGCAGCGGACGGAGCTCAGGAACCTCCTCAGGGTTCTGATCTCGGCCGCCTCCCAGACCAACCCTGACCGGATGTATAGGGGCTGCACCGAGCGGTAGCGGCCCAGCGCGTCCCGGAGCAGAACGGCCGAGTCCAGACCCCCGCTGACCAGGACGCAGGCCGCCGCGGGCCGATCCTTGCCCCGGCCGGTGTCGCGGCTCAAGAAGAGCGAAGCTTGTTCCCCGGCTTTCTCGGCGGGTCGCTGGCCGGGCGGGGCGTCACCGGAGGGTTGCCCTTGAACTGAGGGGTCAGCTCCCTGTTGATCGCCGCCCACTCCGGGGATTCCTCCTCGGTCTCGACGATCGCCTCGATCGGGCACTCGGGCAGACAGGCCCCGCAGTCAATGCACTCCTCCGGGTCGATGATCATGAATTCCTCGCCCTTGTACTCCCCGGGGTGTATGCAGTCAACCGGGCACACCGCGACGCACGTCGCGTAGCGCTCGCCCAGACACTTTTCCGTGATCACGTACGACACGTTGAGGACCTCCTTCTCGATGCCTTAGCCTAGCCGCTGGAGCGGCTGAATGGTAGCACAATAGTCGCTCGCGTGTAAGGGTGGAGCGCGGCCCCCCGGGGCCGCCCGCTCCCCCTAGCCTATAGGTGGGGGAGCTATTAACGCGTTCCGAACCTATATTCGGCACGGCGCCGCGGAGGGCGCCGATCTCGGCAGCGTAACCGGGGGGCCGGACGTGAACGACCAGGCCGCGCGCCGCCTCGCGATTCTCATCCTGGCGATCCTGAGCATCGTCGTGTTCGCACGGGCCGTCTCTCCCGCGCGGGGTGCGACCGTGGCCGCCGCGCCCCGGGGCGCCCGGGTCGCCCTCTACGACCCCGGGGACCATGCCGGGAGCGCCCTGCGCGCGCTCGGCCTGAGCCCCGAGGGGCTGGCCTCGCCCGAGGATCTGGCCCTCTACCGGGGAGACCTGATCGTGATCGGTCCCGGAGGGTTCGCGCGCGGGCGCGAGGCCCTCGGGCCGGTGCTCGCCGCGCGGGCGCGCGCCGGCATGCGGGTTCTGATACTCGAGCAGCCCACGCTGCCGGGCACCCTTACAGAGGACCTGCGTCTATGGCCCGCTTTCAGCCGGCGCCGGGGGAGCCGGGTCATGGTCGCCGAGGGTCATCCCGTCCTTGACGGACTGATCCGGCGCGAGGCGGCGGCCTACCTGGCCGGCGCCCCGGCCCGGTACCGCCCGCTCCTGCCGCCGACGCGCGGCAACTTCCGGGTGCTCGCCGAGGTGAGGGTCCGCGGGGGTCGCGTCTGGCAGCAGGGCGTCCTGATCCTGGAGTCGACCCTCGGCCTCGGTACCGTGATCGCGTCGCAGGCACCGTTGTGTGCCGACTCCGCCGAGGACCCAAGGGCCCGCGCCCTGCTCGCCAACCTTATCGCATATCTTCTCGACCGGCGCGCGAGCATGCCCCGGGCGTATCTGTACGCGGACTCCGCCGATGATCTGCCGCACTGTCTGGCCCACTTCGCCCCACGCGCGCCCAGGGCGCCGGTCGATCTCGACGGCGTCGACGTCCTGTTGGTGCCGGGCGACTGGCGGGCACCCCGGCGGAGATCCTCGGCACCGCTGCCCGCACCGTCGGACGTCGCCCGCTTCCTCGAGCGCGGCGGGACGATCGTCCTGCTCAACCCGCAGTCTTTGGTCCTCGAGTACCTCAGGGGGCTGATCGGAGCCGCGGTCTCGTTCGGCGCGCCGGAAGTCGATCGCGGCCGGCGGGAGCCGACGCTCGAGGCGATGCTGCAGGGGATCGACGCGGAGGACCTCCGCCTGCTCGCCCAGCCCGGACGGGCGGTGCTCCGGCTCCGCAGACGCGCCGGGCCGTCACCCGTGGAGCCGCTCCTGATCGCCCCCCCCTTCGCGGCCTATCGCGTCGGCCGGGGCACCCTGGTCGCACTGACCCTCCCCGACACCGACCGCTGCCTTCCACCCCGGCCCTCCGGCCTGCTCGCCCGCCTGTTGACGAACCTCGGGGTCCCGCTCGACCACCGCCCGGGTGTCGATCCGGAGGCCGTGTCGCTGCTGAACCGATAGACGCATCCGGGCCCGGGGTCGCTATAATGGCGCCCGTATCGGCAGTACGGCCCCCCGCGTGCGTGACGAGCCGGGTGGAGGATCCCGAGGGGCTCCCCCTGGTGGATCTCGAGGTGCCCTCCCCGAGCAGCCCGAGGAGGAGGAGGCGTTGACCGGTGCCCGGCGCAAGAACAGGGTGATCCTGGTCGAGCCCGACATCAACCCGATCACCCGGCGGTTCGGGCTGCCGATCATCGCCACCTACCCGCCCCTCGCCCAGGTCCGCCTCGCGGCCCAGATCGATGGAGGCGGCATCGAGATCGTCGACCTGCGCGTCCCCGGAGAGCGGGCGCGCCTCCTGGAGGGGATCCGTCGAGACCCGCCGGCCTTGGCGGGGATCTCACTTACGTTCACCTCCAACGGCGACGAGGCGATCGAGGCCGCGGCGATGATCCGCCGCGCCAGCCCCTCCACCACGATCGTCCTCGGGGGCACCGCTCCCTCGGAGGACCCGCGCTCGTTCTTCGATTCCGCGGCCGATCTCATCTGCTTCAGGGCCGGCGACGCCGCCCTCGCGGCGCTGGTCGCCGAGGTGCGCCGCACCGGGCGGACCCCTTCGCGATTCCCCGGTTTCTACCATCGCGAGGGCGGTGCGTGGGCGCTCGAGCCGGGCCCCCCGCTCCCGCCGATGTCCGCGCTGAGACCCTACGCGTGGCACCTCCTCCCCCGGGGGCACTGGCGCCACTACTTCCAGGGGTTCCGCCCGACGGGGATCGGGCAGACGAGCGAGGGGTGTCCTTTCGACTGCAGTTTCTGCAGCGTGTGGAAGATGCACGGCCGGAAGGTGGCGGTGGCTAGCCTGGCCAACGTCCAGCACGATCTGCGCTCCCTGCCCGCCTTCGTGCGCGGGTTCTTCTTCGCCGACGATATCTGGATGCAGGGGAGCGAGAAGCAGATCCGCGAGCTCCACGACCCGCTGCTGGACTGGATGGCGTCGGAATTCCTGCCGCGCCGTCGCGGCGGCTTCTGGCTCACCGCCGAGACGCGCACCGACCTGTACGTGCGCGAGGAGGAGCGGTTCAGGGCCTGGATCCGCAGGGGTGGCCTGAAGTGGATCTTCTTCGGCGTGGAGGCGGTGACCGACGATCAGCTCCAGCGTTTCAGCAAGCGCAACACCGTGGACGTCAACAGCGAGGCGATCCGCCGCGCCGCGGCGGCCGGGGCGTACGTCAGCGCGCAGTTCGTCATTCCGTGCGACGCGGAGCGTCCCTACTTCGACGAGATCGTCCGCTTCCTGAAGGAGCACCGACGGTGGATCCGAACGGCCAACTTCACCATCGCGACGCCCCTGCCGGGAACCGACCTGTATCACCAGGTGCTCCCGACCTCTCCGGAGCTCGCCGATCGCCGCCGCGTGACCCACCCGGCGTTCTCGCTCTTCACCGCGCTGACGCCGATGCGGCTCGAGGCGCGCGAGTTCTACGACCAGGTCGCGCGCGTCTTCCGGGCCGCTAACCAGATCACGTTCCGCCCCGAGGTCGTCGCGCAGGGCCTGCTCACCGTGCGGCATTCGCCCTGGTTGATCCCGCGCCTCGCGCGGATCCCCGGTGCCCTGCGCATGCTGACGGACCCGCGGACCTTTCTCAGGACCCACCGGGAGGTGCAGGGCGACCGGCTGCTGGGCGCGGCGGCGCTGGCGATCGGAACGGTATCGCCTAGTAGGTGATGAAGGCGCCGGCGATGATCTCGGCATCCGGCGCGCCGTCGGTCAGGGGCGCTCCGACCCCGACCCGGAACCCGCCGCGCAGCTTTCTCCCCAGAACCTGCGCCCCCACGGTGAGCCGACCGTCGTCGTCGGTCCCCTCGATTCTCTCCGTCTCGTAGGTGGCCTCCACGATGAACGTCAGCCTCCGGGTGGCCGGCAGCAGGACGGCGCCGCCGAGCAGCAGGGAATCGTCGGTGGAGCGTAGCGGCGGCTCCGGATCTCCGTTGAAGCGGACGCCGGCGTTCGCCACCAGGATGACCCCCGGGAGGGTCCCACGGTAGGCGATGAACACCTCCACGTCGGTCTCCCCGGTGCCGAGCCCCTGGTCCTCGTCTCCCGTCGCCGCCTTCACGAGCCCACCGAGGGCGAGGCGGTGCGGGCCGATCCCGGGGAATCGGTACTTCGCGTACAGATCGATGTCGGACAGGCCCGCCCCGTCCGGACCCCCGTCGGATTCGACGTCCAGGAACCCGAAGCGCAGCCCGGCCTCGACGTTCGTCGCCAGCCGGAAGGCGATCAGCGGCCCTGCGAAGTGGCGCGACCCGTCCGGGAGATTCCCGTAGACGTACTGCGCCTCGACCCACCCGCCCGGGACCAGCGCCGCGTCCTCGGCGAACCGCTGCAGGAGCCTGCGGGCGTCGGGCCGGGTCGCCGCGTGCCCGGCTCCTGCGCCGCCCTCGCGGCCCAGGGCCGTGGACGCCGTGGCGATCGCGACGGCGGCGGCGAGCAGGACGCGGACGAGCATTGAGAAACCTCCCTCATGAGGATCGGCCGCTTCTACCCCAGGTGGCCCGTGTCTGGCAAGCCCCGCGCGCCACAGGCGCCCGCTCCTCCCCCCGACGGAGCCCCTACGTCGCGTGTGCCGGGGTCGTGCGGGCGCGCGCTGACATTCTCGTCATCGGCACACCGGGACGCCAAGATCCTGTCGGTTGCGCGAGCCCCTCCATCGGCGTAACTGATAGCCATACCGTCCGCACTCATGTGCATCGAGCGCTCCGGCACCGCAGGCAGGCCCGAGATCTGGGCCGTGGGCGGCGGCAAAGGGGGGACCGGCAAGTCCCTCGTCGCTGCGAACCTGGGGATCCACCTCGCGCAGATGGGTCGCCGAGTCGTCCTGGTCGACGGCGACCTCGGCGCCGCCAACCTTCACACCCTCCTCGGCCTCGCCGGGCCGCCGGTCGGGCTCGGCGATTTCATCGACAGGCGGGTCCCGGCCCTCGACGACGCCGCCGTCCCGACCGGGATGCCGCGCCTGCGTCTCATCAGCGGGGCAGGGAACCGGCCCGAGACCGAGAGCCTGAAGCACTTCCAGAAGCTCCGCCTCCTGAGATTCCTCGTCGAGCTGCGGGCCGACGTCGTGGTGGTCGATCTGGGAGCCGGCACGTCCCTGAACGTCCTCGATCTCTTCTGCGTGGCCGACCAGGGCGTTCTCGTCATCCTGCCCGAGCCGACCTCGATCGAGAACTGCTACCGGTTCATCAAGGCCGCTTTTCGACGCCGGCTGCTCCGTCTGGCCCGGCTGCTGGGCTACGGCCCGGCGGTCGGGGAGGTCTTGAGCGGAAGGGCCCGTGGCGTGTGGGATCCCCCGCCCCGCGTGCCCGAGAGACCGCGCGAGATCCTGGAGGCGATCGCCGGTCTCGGTCCGCCGGCCGCCGAGGCGCTCCGCGCCCACATGGACGCCTTCCTTCCCTGCCTGATCGTCAATCAGGCGCGTGGCCACGCCGACGTGTCGCTGGGGGAATCGATGCGCGTCGCCTGCGACCGGTTTCTCGGGCTGACCCTCCGGCTCGCCGGCGTGGTGCCCTACGACCCGGTGCTGGTGAGGACCGTCAAGTCGCGGCGCGCCCTGCTGGCCGAGTATCCGAGATCGAGGATCGCCGAGGCGTTCCGGGCCGCCGCGGAGGAGATCGCCTCGGCGCGCCCCGCCCCCCCGGCGCCCCCGCCGCCTCGCGCGCCGGACGGGATCCGTTCCCACCGGCGCAGCCCGTACGAGATCCTGGAGATCGCCCCCGGGTCGAGCCACCAACGCGTTCTCGCCGCGTACATGCGCCTGCGCTCGGCCCTGCGCTCCGACTCCGCCGCCCTTCTCCCCCTCGACTGCGAGCGGGAGCGCCGCGCCGCCCTCGCCGAGGTGGAGCAGGCCTTTCGGAGCCTCTCGAACAGCAGCGTGCTCAACCGCCCGCGTGCCCCGTCGGCCCGCTTGTGGCCCCCGATCCCGATCGGCTAACATCCAGCGCTTCCGGGATCACGGACACCAACATCGCCCCCGGCGCGGGGCATGGAGGCAGGGCATGGGCAGGAGCCGGCGCAATTTCCTTCTGGGATCGATGGCCGCCGCTGCGACGGCGTTTCTCTCTCCCTCGGGCGCGCGGGGCGAGGCGCCCGGAACGACGGACGGCGCCGAACCGGTGTCCGCTGGGGCGGCCGGATCATCGACCACCCTCCTCGAGCGCCGTCCCGACCACCCGAAGCCGGCCGACTTCGACCGTCTCGACCAGGCCTGGCACCGCAGGGCGGTGCGGCGACTGCAGGACCGACTTCGGGAGGAGGGTATCGACGGGGCCCTTCTCGCCGACCGCTGGAACATCATCTATTTCAGCGGACTGTGGTTCACCTCAACGGAGAGGCCCTTCTTCCTGTTCGTCCCCGCGTCCGGCGACCCGACCTGGTTCCACCCCAGCCTCGATCGCGACCTAGTCCGCAGCTGGTGGATCCGGGATGCCGAGGTCTACTTCGACTTCAAGCACGGCCGCGGCGCCTTCCCGGACCGGGGCAGAGTGCAGATGGGCGAGACGGTCGACCTGCAGCGCTGGGTCCTCAAGGGCCTGCGCAGTCGCGGGCGGGGGCGGGGGACGATCGGGGTCGATTTCCCGATCACGGCCGAGACGACGGCGGCGTTCCAGGACGTTCTTCCCGAGACCCGCCTGAAGGCGATCGTCAGGCTCTGCGAGCGGATGCGGATGGTCAAGTCCGCCGAGGAGATCGCCCTGACGCAGCGCGCCATGAACGCGTTCAGCCGCATCCACGCGTTCGCGCGGGACTATATCCTCGAGCGCGGTACCGACGCCACCGACTTCGAGGTGGCGACGGCCACGCGGCGGTACGGCGTCGACCTGATCATGCGCGACGTCGAGCGCGACGGCCGGCCGCACACCGCGGTCGGGATCGAGGTGCGGATCGGCGTGCGGACCGGTCCGGGAACGGCCTACCCGCATCCGAACCAGTTCCACCACAACCGCATCAGGAAGGGGGACGCGCTCCAGGTGGCGGGGATCGTGACCATCGGCGGGTACGGGGGCGAGCTCTACCGCGCCTACCAGATCGCCCCCTGGGACGCGACGCGCGAGAAGGTCTGGGAGGTGCACACCGAATGCTGCCGCATCCAGGCGGAGGCCTCGGCGGCCGGGGTGACCTGCTCCTACGTCGCCAAGAGAGTGCACGATTATCAGGTGAAGCACGGGATGCAGGACTACATCTACCACCGGCCGGCCCACGGCCAGGGATCGGAGGGCCACCAGCCGCCCTACATCTCCCTCGGCGACCATACCATGCTGGAGGAGGGGATGACCTTCAGCAACGAGCCGGGACTGTACGCCCCGGACCTCGGCTTCGGGTACAACCACTCGGACGTGGTGCTGGTCACAGCCGAGCGCGGCGTGCAGCTCGGCAGCGTCCCGGCCACCCGGGACTGGTGCTTCCTGAGGCTCTGACACTAGATTGAGCGGGGAGCGCCCCGCCCGAATACGGAATCGTACCGGGCGGCGCCGGTCCGGGGGGCGACCCTCGCCGATGTCCCGACACCAGGCGGACAAGACCGTGGCCCTGCAGCGGCCCAAGCTCGACAGCGGGCGCCTGCGCAAGGCCCACGCTTCGCTCGTCGTCCTCGAGGGAGCGGAGATCGGTCGCGACTTCCGCCTCCGACGCGCGTCCATGCTGATCGGTCGCGGGCTGGAGAGCGACATCCGCGTCCTGGACGACCTCGCGTCGCGCGAGCATGCGCGGGTCGAGTGTGTCTGGGATCCCCGCACCCGGACGCAGCAGTTCCGCCTGATCGACCTCGACAGCACCAATCACACCTACCTCAACTCGAGGAGGATCGAGCGCGCCGAGCTGCGGGACGGCGACAAGATCCAGATCGGGGAGACCGTGCTGAAGTTCGTCCTGCTGGACGACGTGGACGCCAGGTTCCACGAGGAGGTGCGCAACCGGATCTCGTACGATCGGCTCACCGGCCTGCTCACGCGTGAGTCCCTGTTCCTCGCGCTGGGCACGGAGCTCAAGCGATGCCAGCGCTACGGGCTGCCGCTCGCCGTGCTGATGATGGACCTGGACCGCTTCAAGACCGTGAACGACACCCACGGCCATCTGATGGGGAGCCACGTCCTGGCCGAGGTGGGCCGCCTGATCCGGGAATCGCTGCGCGGGGCCGACGTGGCGGGACGGTACGGCGGCGAGGAGTTCATCGCCTACCTGGCGGAGACCGGCCCCGAGGCACTCAAGGCCGCCGAGCGGGTCCGCCGGGCGATCGCCTCTCATCCGTTCAGTCTGGACGGCCGGACGATCGGCGTGACCATCAGCATCGGCATCGCCCGGTTCCCCGACCACGGAGGCGATCTCAGGAGCCTCGTGGCGCGGGCCGACCGCGCGCTCTACGAGGCCAAGGAGTCAGGGCGGGATCGGGTCTGCCTGGCGGCGGGAGGCTGATCGGGGCAGGAGGGAGGGGGCCGCGGCGGGACCGGGGTCAGGCGTCGTCCCCGGTGGGGGAACGCGGGGTGGCCCGCGCCAGGGCCTGCAGGGTCCGTTCCTCCAGGAGCCGATCGCTCTTCTTGGCGGCCTCGAGGATCCGGCTCACCGTCTCCTCGCGCGGCTCTATCCCGTGCTGCTCCAGCCAGAAGACGATGTTGGAGCGGCCCGACATCGGGCCGACGCGGATCCGCTGCGAGAAGCCGAAGTCGGATGCGGGGACGCCCGAGTAGACCCGATCGGCCAGCCAGACGTCCTCCTTCCTGAGCGCCTTGATGACGGCCGCGGCGTGGACGCCGGTGCCGGTCTCGAAGGCGTCGCTGCCGACCACCGGGTAGTTGTGAGGGATCGGGACCCGGCACCCCTCGGAGATCAGCCGGCAGTACTCCCCGAGGCGGGTCAGATCGCGATCGATCCATCCGAGCAGCTTCAGGTTGACCAGCAGCAGGTCCATCGGCGTGTTGCCCGTCCGCTCGCCGATCCCGAGGCCGCACCCATGCACCCGATCGGCCCCGGCGGCGATCGCCGCTATCGTGTTCGGGATCGCGAGCCCGCGGTCGCGATGGCCGTGCCAATCGACGCCGACCCGCTCTCCGCTCGCGTCGACGACCGACCTGACGAACCGGATCAGCTCGGTGACCCCGTGCGGGGTCGCGTGGCCGACGGTATCGGTGACGCAGATGCGCTTCGCCCCGCAGGAGATCGCGACGGTGTACAGACGCCGGATCGTCTCCGGGTCGGCCCGCGCCGTGTCCTCCGTGACGTACATCACCGGCAGCCCCTCCCTGACCGCGAAACGGACGGCCTGCTCGGTGTGACGCAGGAGGGTGTCGATCGTCCACCCCTCGGTGTACTGCCGGATCGACGACGAGCCGATGAACAGGCAGGTCTCGATCGGGATGCCGACCGACGAGGAGATCCGGGCGATCGGCTCGATGTCGGGGATCACGGTGCGCGCCGCGCAGTTCGGGCGGATCGCCAGCTTGCCGTCGACGATCTCACGGCACAGGGCGACGACGTCGGCGACCGCCCGGGGGCCGGCCCCCGGCAGGCCGACATCGGCCGTCTCGATCCCGAGGGCATCCATCGCCCTGAGGATCTTCTTCTTCATCATCACCGGCGGATCCACGACGCTCGGACCCTGGAGGCCGTCGCGCAGCGTCTCGTCATCGAGGGTGACGGTGCAGCCGGGCATCGGCGGCGTCCCGACGCGGTTCCAGTCGTAGATGAGGTCGGCCGGCCGCTTTTCGTTGCGGGACATGAAACGAATCATAGGGGGGCGCCTCCGCAGGTGTCAACCGTGCCGATCGCCCCGGCCGCACAAGATCGAAATTGCGGCGGTCCCTTGCGGGACCTAGGGTGTTTCTGACCCGAGAGGAGGGCTTTATGAAGGTCACCGGTCTCGTCGCCCCGCCGTCCCGACTGCTGATCGCCTCGTCGATCGCGTTCCTGAGCGCTTTCGCTTTTCCCACGCCGGCCCGCGCGGTCGGTGACTGGGTCGGCTTCGAGGCCGCGCCGTGGCTGCAGGACCTCCAGGGTCGGGTCGCCATAGACGACGGCTCGGTCCAGGGCACCACGGCGGACCTTCAGGAGACTCTGGACCTCGACGATAGGACAGGAGCGCCTCAGGGGCGGCTCTGGTTCCGCCTCGGGAAGAACCGGCTGATCGTCGACTACGCCGACTCGTCGCGCGACGGCACCCAGACGCTCACCCAGAGCCTCACGTTCAACGGCACCACCTTCGTCGTCAGCGAGGACGTCAGCACCGCCCTGGACATGCGCTTCCTGCAGGCCCAGTACCGCTACACCTTCCTCGACCTGAAGCTGGTCGAGTTCGGCGGCGGGCTCGGCCTGAATGTCGTTCAGTTCGACATGGACGTCGTGGGCTCCACCGCCGGGTCGAGCGCGCTGTATGAGGACATCCCCTACCCGAGCGCCAACCTCGCCGTGGTAGTCAAGCCCCTGCCCGGCTTCCGCATCCGCGGCGAGGTCAACGGGATCTCGGCGACCGTCTCGGGCACGTCGGTCGACGTGTTCGACGCGCGGATCCAGATGGAGTACTACTTCGCCCACTCGTTCGGTGTCTTCGCGGGCTACCGGGACTTCGACTTCGACGTCGACTCCGGCGACTTCGGGGCCGTCGACGTCAGCTTCGAGGGCGTTTACCTAGGCCTCGGCCTGAAGTTCTGAGCCGACCTGAAGCGGCGGCCGGCGCCCGCCCTCCCTCCCGGCGTTGCCGTCCCCGGTGGGAGGTGCTAGGCTGGCTCTCCCGTTCGACAGGGAGATGCCCGCATGCACAGCCGCCGTCGGCTCGCGACCGGCCCCGTACCGCCTGCGCCGCCCCCCGGACGGACCGCCCGGCTCCTGGCCCTGACGGCTTGCGCCGCGTTCCTGATGGCCTGCGAGGCGCCGGGAGGCGCCGGGACCCCGGATGACCCGGTCTGCGCCGCAGTGAAGTCGCTTCGCGGCCCGGCGCGCCGGGAGGTGCTGGCGGTCGCGCGGATCCTCGCGATCCGTCCCTCCATGGCGATCGATTTCTCCGACGCGAGCGGCGAGTACTGCCTGAACACCGGCAGCCGGGCGATGACCCATTTCGCCGCCCTGCCCGAGGAATCAGACGAGGACATCGTCTACTTCATCGATGCGGCGCCGCTGGTCGCCCATGGGCTGCGCCTGGATGAGTTCCCCCTGCTCGAGCCCGGCGCCCCCAGACGGCCCGATACCTGGTACCGGTACGAGGGAGAGGGGACGGAGCCGCACCACGGGCGGGAGATGAGCGAGCGCACCTGGCTCGTCCTGGCCGTCGACGTGAAGTGACGCGGCGCCCGGCGGGGGCCTACCTGACGAGCCGCCTCCTCATCAGGTGGATCCCGAGCAGGTTGATCGGAACCACCCCCACGGCCAGGTAGGCGAGATCGACCAACAGGCGGCCCGGCAGGCGACCGAAGCAGGCCTCCCGCATCACCCGCGTCACGTGGGTCAGCGGGAGGATCTCGGCCAGCGCCTGGGCCCACGCCGGCAGGACCTCGAGGGGAAAGAAGGTGCCGGAGAACAGAAACATCGGCATCACCAGCAGGAAGATGGGGAAGTTGAACGAGTCGATCTGCGGCACGATGGCGGTGAAGCACAGGGCCATGCCCGCGAAGAAGAGCCCGGCCAGCAGCGAGAACGGAATGATCACCAGGGCGTGCGGGTACTCGATCAGTCCGAAGAAACTGATCGCCGCCAGCATCAGCGTGCAGCCGACCGCTCCCTTGGTCGCGCCCCACGCCACCTCACCGGCCATCACGTCCTCCAGCGTGAGGGGAGTCGTCACGATGGCGTCGAAGGTCCTCTGATAGTACATGCGGACGAACGTGTTGTAGGTGTTCTCGAAGAACGACTGAAACATCACCTGCGTGGCCAGCAGCCCCGGGGCGATGAAGGCGGCGTAGCCGACCACCTCGCCCCGGTATTGCACCCCTTTGACCAGGGCGCCGATCCCCGCCCCGAACGCCGCCAGGTACAGCACCGGCTCGAGCAGTGGCGGCACGAGGTTCGTCTTCCAGGTGACGAGATAGACGTCGCGGTTCCGCTGCCAGACCCGCAAGGATCGCGAGCTGATGTTGCTCAGGAGGCGGCTCATCTCCCGCTCCCTCCCCCGGTCGTGGCCGGCGCGGCCCTCACTCCCGCAGCTCGCGTCCGGTGAGCTTCAGGAACAGATCCTCCAGGCCCGCCGGTCGGACGGTGCAGCGCTCCATCGCGTACCTGGGATGAATGTCGCCGAACACCACGTCGCCATCCTCGGTATAGATGAACAACCGGTCGGTGTCGGTCTCGTAGGACCACCCCCGACGGCGGACATGGTCCACGAGATCCGGGGGATATCCCCAGACCTCCACGACCTCCCTGCCCACGCCGCTCCGGACGAGCTCGGCGGGCGGCCCCTCCACCAAGATCCGGCCGTGGTCCATGATCACCAGCCGGTCGCACAGAGACTGGGCCTCGTCCATGTAGTGCGTGGTCAGGAGGATCGTCTTCCCCTCCCGGCGCAGCGCCCGGATCCGATCCCACACCAGATGGCGTGACTGCGGGTCGAGCCCGGTCGTCGGCTCGTCCAGGATCAGGAGGTCGGGACGGTTGAGGATCGCCCGGGCGATCACCAGCCGCCTGCGCATCCCGCCCGACAGCTGCCGGATGCTGTCCCCGCGCCGTTCCCACAGGCCCATGAACTGCAGCAACTCGCGCGAGCGGCGCGCCGCCTCGCCCGCGGGGATGCCGAAATAGCGCGCGAAGACCACAAGGTTCTTGAGGACCGTGAAGTCGGGGTCGAGGTTGTCCTCTTGCTGGCAGACGCCGATGCGTGCCTTGATGGCGCGGGCGTGCCCCGTCACGTCCATCCCGAAGACCTTGAGGCAGCCCGAGCTCACCGGGGAGACGCAATTGATCATCCTGACGGTGGAGGTCTTGCCGGCGCCGTTCGGGCCCAGGAAGCCGAAGCACTCGCCGGCCCGGATGGCGAAGTCGACGCCCTCCACAGCCTTCAGGCTGCCGTAAGTCTTGCCGAGACCGCGAGCCTCGATGACGATGGACACCCGGCCGCTCCTCCCTGTCCCTCCTCCGCCGGTGCGCTCATCCGCAGCGGTCCAGATCGAGGGCGACCGAATTGATGCAGTAGCGTCTCCCGGTCGGGGGCGGTCCGTCGTCGAACAGGTGGCCCAGGTGGGCGTCGCAGCGGGAGCAGGCTACCTCGACCCGGCGCATGCCGTGGCTCAGGTCGTCGCGGGTCTTGACCCGCTCCGGCTCCAGCGCCTCCCGGAAGCTGGGCCAGCCGGTCCCCGACTCGAACTTCGCCTCCGAGCTGAACAGACCGGCGCCGCAGCAGACGCAGCGGTACACCCCCTTCTCCTTGCAGCTCCAGTATCTGCCGCTGAAGGCCGGCTCGGTACCCCCCCGCCGGCAGATCCTGAACTGCTCGGGGGTCAGCACGCGGCCCCACTCATCGTCGGAGCGGCGTGGATCAGCCGCCATCTCCCTCCTCCACGCGGGCGCGGGTCAGGTGCCGAAGACCAGGAGCGCGACGCCGCCGACGGCCACCGCCGCCCCGATCGCAGCCCGAGCCGAGACGTGCTCGCGGTTGATCAGAACGACGGACGGGATCAGGACGACCGGAACCAGGGCCGTGATCGTGGCGGCCACGCCTGTCGAAGTGTAATGCAACGCAAGCAACGATAACGATACGCCGAGGTACGGCCCCGCGATCGCCCCGGCCGTCATGAAGGCCATCGCCCTCCCGTCGCGCAGCGAGACCCACACGCTGTTCCAGCGTCGCAGCAGGAAGAACAGCACCACGAAGCCGATCCCTCCGGCCATTACCCGGATCTGCGTCGCGGCGAAGGGATCGAGGAAGACACCGCCGGATCTCATGCCGTACTTGCTGAGGACGTACCCGACGGCCTGCCCGACGGTGCCGACCAGCGCCAGCGCGACGCCCCGCGGCGTCATTCTCCGCACCCTGCGCCGGCCCCTGCCCGGATCCTCCCCGGAGGGGAACCCCGACCCCGCCGGTCTGTCCAGCACGACCCAGGCGACGCCGCTCAGGGTCACTCCCATCCCGCACCACTGGCGGGCCGAGTAGTCCTCCCCCAGCCACGCCCATCCGATGACGGCCGAGATGGGCGCGGCGAGCGTCATGATCAGCATGGCCACCCGCGGCCCTATCTCGACGAAAGATCGGATAAGGCAGAGGTCACCGAGGGTGAAGCCGACGAGTCCGGAGAGGGCCAGCGTGCCCCATGCCCGCGCCGGGAAATCGAGCGGCACCGGATAGCCGCGGGCCAGGGTCAAGGTGACGCAGAAGGCCCCGAACGCCAGGATCAGCCTGAGCAGGTTGACGGTGAGCGAGCCGACCTTCTTGCCGGCCGCCTCAAAGCATTGCGACCCCACCGTCCAGCAGAGGACGGTGCCGAAGGCGGCGATCTCCCCGGCGTACGCGACGGCCATGCGAGACGATAGCACGACGCGGCGCCGCCGGAGCACCGCGGGCGCACGTGCGGCGCCGCATGGCGACGGGCCTCCGCGCGGCTAGACCGCGACGGCCGCCTCGCCGGCCGGGGCGCTCGCCTCTTCCCGTCGACACCCCCCTTCCCTCAGGTGGAAGCGCGACTTCGATCCGGATCTCCCCTCCGGAAGGGTCACGCTCAGCTCGGTCTCCCGGCGGTCGCGGACGATCGTCAGGGTGATCGTCTCTCCGGCGCGCTCCCGCAGCGCCCGCCGCAGGTCCGAGGTGCGGCGGATCTCCTCCTCGTCGACGCCGACGATGACGTCGCCGGCCCGCACCCCCCCCCGGTCGCCGGGGCTGCCCTTTCGGACCGAGCGGACCAGGACACCCCGGCCGCCCTCGACACCGAAATATTCCCCGAGCTGCCCCGTCAGGTTCTCCACCTGGACGCCCAGGCGGACGCGGCCCCGCAGCTCGAGCGCCCGGACGTGCGGGATGTCGATGTCCGGGATCTCGATGTCGCCGACCTCAAGGTCGGGGATGCGGATGCTCCGGATGATCGCGCGCACATCCTCGGCGTCGCGCCCGGCCACCTTCACCTGCACCGACCGGGTCGAGCCCCCGTCGAACACCTCGATCGGCACCGTGCGCCCCGGGGGCGTCTCGCGCACCAGCCGGGTGAGCTGTGAGACCCCGCGTACCGTCGTGCCGTCATACACCAGGATCACCTCGCCTTCCTCGAGCCCGGCCTCATCCGCGGGGCTTCCAGGGACGACACCCTTGATCTCCGCGCCTCTAGGCCCGTCGAGCCCCAGCTCCTCGGCCCGCCCGCCGTCGATATCGGCGATGCTCACGCCGAGCCAGGAGCCGCTGGACAGGTAGAACACCTCCGCCGAGGGTCCCCGCCCCTCAGGCGCCACCACGACGTGCCCGGCGCCGCGGGCGGGCGCCTCCGGGGCGGCCGCCGCCAGCAGGAACACCGCGGCGAGGCCGACCGCGAGCAGGATCAGGATCGCTTTGCGACTCATACAGCACCTCCCTGTGATCGGGTCATTCGCCCACCTTTCCGGACTTGAGGATGAGGACGTTGCCCCCGAGGGTCCGGATGTCGAGCAGCGAACCGCCCCCGCCGATCTCGCCCTCGGCGACCTCGATCGGCCTTCCGGCGCTCTCGATCTCGCGCCGGATGCTCAGGGGGAAATCGCTCGTGATCCGCGGCCCCAGAGGACTGTCCACCAGGGCGCGCACCGTCAGCGCCAGCGACTCCGGGAGGAGGACCACCACATCCCCCTGCCAGGTCTGGAGATCGGAGTCGCCGGGCGCCCCGCCCGGTCCGGACAGGTCGGCACGGATGCTGCCCAACGACGTGATCGCATGGATGGGCCCCCGGATCCCGCGCAGATCGATCGGTCCGGCGGCCGTCTCGCATTCGACGCCGCCGCGGGCGGAGGCCACCCGGATGCTCCCGCCCCCGGTCGACGCCTTCACCTCTCCACCGACGCTCCCGAGGACGATGTTGCCGCCGACGGAGGCAACATGGACGTCTCCGGCGACCTCCTCGACCCGGACGTCGCCGCCCCCGGTCTCCGCCCGGACACTGCCCCCCACGTGCCCCACGACCACGTGGCCTCCCGAAGTCCGAACGACGACGTCGCCGTCGGTCCGGTCGAGCCGGACGCCGCCGCCGCCGGACGCGACGCTGACCGCGGATCGGATCCGGGCGGCGCGCACGTTCCCGCTGAGGGTCTCGGCCCGCAGCGGCCCGCCGAGGTCCTCGGCCACGATGTCCCCACCGCGGGAGAGCAGCGTGGCACGCCCCCGCAGGCCACGGACCACGACGTCGCCGGCCCCGGTGATCGCCTCGATCTCGAGGGCGTCCCTGGGGACCTCCAGGACGAATTCGGCGGCCAGCCCGTCGAGCGACCGGGTCTGGGCCGCCTCGCCCCGGAAGATGATCCACTCGCCCTTCCGGCCGGCGCTGACCAGCAGCTTCTCGAGGAGGGCCTGCCCCTCCGCGTCCCCGACGCCGCTCGCGCGGAGCTGGATTCGGTACCGCACCTCCGGCGCGGACGATCCCAGGACGCGCACGGACCCGAGGGCGGACTCCACCCGGATGCGCGGGGCGACGGCGGGTATGACGCCGGCGATCTCATGGAACAGGTGGCGGCCCCTCCGGTAGAAGCGGGCATCGTGGGCGGACGCCGGCAACGCGGCGAGCGCCGCCGCGAGAACGAGCGGCCACGGTCGGATCGCCTTGCGCATCCGTCAGTCCTCCTGAGCGTACGCGGCGTCGACGACCTGTGCCGACCGGAGCCGCACGTAGTCGCTCTCGGCCTCGCGCGCCAAGCGCTCGAGCAGCCGCAGCGTCTCCCGGTCGCGCGCGCCAGCCAGGGCGTCCATCGCCCTCACCCGCACCCCCGGGTTCCGGTCCTGTTGGAGCGCCCGCGCCACCGCGGCCCGCACCCCGGCGTCGATCGCGGCCCGTCCCTGCAGGGCGTCGAGCGCCTTCAGCCGCACGCCGGGGTTGGCGTCGTGGAGCGCCCGCAGGAGCGCCTCGCGGACGTCCGGATCCCCGGCGCGCCGACTCAACGCGTCGATGGCGTCCAGGCGCAGGCCGGCGTTGAGGCTGTGGCGCAGCGCCGCCAGAATCAGGCCCCGTATCTCAGGGTCGTCGATCGAGCCCTCGAGCGACATCCGCCGCACGGTGTCGTAGGTCAAGCCGACCCTGTCGGACCCTGGGTGGAGGGTGAGCGAACTCAGGGAAGCGGCGATGCTCCCGGCGTCCTCCACCGGCGGGGCTGCGGTCACGGGCGAAGCGCCCCGCCCGGACACCCGGGCCATCGACACCAGCCCGCAGAGGAACCCCACCAGCAGGAGCGCGACCGCGGCGACCGGCGACACCCGGGCCGATGGCCACGGCCGGCGGGAGCGGGCGAGGAGCCGCCGCGCGCGTGCCAGGAGGCCCGGCCCGACATCGGCGACTCTCGAGAGCGTCTCGAGCCTCGCCGCCAGGTCCTCCCGGCAGCGGCCCAGGAGATCCTCCGAGGGCTCGCGCCGCGGCTGCTGGCAGAGCAGCGACAGCAGCCGACGCTCCTCCGCCCAGACGAGCCCGCAGTCGGGGCACGACGCGATGTGGCTCTCGACGCGGTCCCGCTCCGCGTCCGAGAGCTCCCCGTAGAAGAGGAGGACGATACGCTCTCTCGAGGTACCGCAATCCATGGTGCGGCTCCGCTCGCTGGCTCGGCGGCGCTCGGTCACCGTGTATCCGCCCGCACGGCGTCAGCCCTGTGATTTCCCGGGACGCCCGGCGCCGCACGCAGGTCGCTCAGCGCGGCCCGCAGTCTTCGATGGGCACGGAACAGGCAGTTCTTCACGGTCGCCTCCGTCGTCTCCAGCGCCTCGCCGATCGCCGCCAGCCTCATGTCCTGATAATGGCGCATCTCGAAGACCAACCGCTCCCGTGGGGCCAGCCGGGCGAGCGCGGCGTCGATGCGCCGGCGCATCTCGGCGCGGAGCAGCGCAAGTTCGGGGTCACCGTCCGGCAGCTCGCTACGGCGCAGCCGGAGAGGGCCCCGGGCGTCCGCCCCTCTCCGGCCCGCGAGGCGCTCCTCGGCACGAGCCGTCCGCCGACGAAGCTGGTCGAGACAGAGGTTCGAGACGATGCGGAACAGCCACGTCCCGAACGCGCACTCGAAGCGGAACCGCGCCAGGGCCCTGTAGGCCCTGAGGAACGACTCCTGGTAGAGGTCGCGCGCCTCCTCCTCCGAACCGACCAGATTGAGCGCCAGACGGAGCACCCGGCGATCGTAGCGATGCACCAGTTCCGTGAAAGCCCCGGAGTCGCCCGCCTGGGCCCTGCGGATGAGCGCGCTCTCCTCGATAGCCGCCACTGTCCTCGACGTCCGGTTGGGTCCCGCGCGCCGCGAGCGTCTCCGTCCGCCCGGCTGTCCGAGCATCCCTGTCAAGCCGGCGCAGTCCCACGCCCCCGTTGGACGGACGGGGCCGGAAAAGGTGAGCGGCGCGGCGACGATGACGGTACACGAGGCCGGCCGCCCGGGCGAGGCGCGGGTCCGCGTCGGCCCCGGCCGGCGCGCGTCAACCTTATTATTTTCAGTCAGTTGCGTCCATAGACCTTGCCTGGGCGCACCCGCGGACACTATCTTCGCCTTCGCTCCGACAGGGGGCCGGGCGGCCCGGGCATCCTGAGCGGACTTCACGTCATGGAGGAGGAAAGACATGCGATTCAAAGCGATCGGGTTAGCCGGCCTCGCGCTGCTCTTCGCGGCGGCCGCGTGCCCGGCCACCGCGCGCGCCGCGTCGTTCGACTTCCTGTTCAGCGTCAGCCGTGTCTCGAATGATGAGCAGTATTTCCTCAACCTCACCGTGTCGAGCTACGGGTACGACCGCGCGGTGATCGAGCCGATCCTCCCCCGCCTCCGGGCGGTGGAGGAGGACCTCCCGGTCGCGCTGTTTCTGGCGAGGAAGTCGGGACGCTCGGTCGACTTCGTCGTCGGCCTGCGCGCCCGCGGCATGAGCTGGTCGGCGATCTTCGGCCATGTCGGTGTCCCGTTCGACGTGCTGTTCCTCGGGATCGACCGCGATCCCGGCCCGCCATACGGCAAGGCCTGGGGTCACTGGAGGAAGAAGGGGCGCAGGGCGCGGCTGTCCGACGCGGCCATCGTGGGGCTGGTGCAGGTCCAGATCGGCTCGCGCTGGGCCGGCCTGTCCACGCTCGAGATGGCCCGGGCCCGCGGGAAGGGCAAGCGCGTGTCCACTCTGGTGGCCGACAGGAAGGGCCGCCCCCACAAGGGCCGGGCGGTCGCGCCGGCCGCGAAGGGGGGAGCGAAACGCAAGCGGGAGCACGCCGCCGGCAAGGACAAGCCGAAGGGACGCAGGCCCTGAGAGGGCTCCCGGCGCTCCGTCCTCAGGCGGCAAGCCGGTCGATCAGGTCCACCACCCGATTGGCGTACCCCCACTCGTTGTCGTACCAG
>JBHIBC010000023.1:0-40222 GCA_046758905.1 Acidobacteriota bacterium
TGGTGGCGCTCGATGACCGCGCCGTAGGCCGTGACGGCCTCGTCGACACGCCCCAGCATCATCAGGGCGTTGCCGCGGTTGAAGGCGGCGGCCTGGGCCAGGGAGCGGTCGCGGGCCGATTCCGCCCTGCGGTACTCCTCCGCGGCCTTCTCGTGCTCGCCCTTCCGGTACAGGGCGTTGCCGATGTTGTAGTGCAGCTCGGGCGCCTCCGGCCGCGATGCCTGGGCGTCCATGTACATCCGGAGCGCCGCATCGTATTGCTGCTGTGCGTACAGCCGGTTCCCCTCGTTGTTTCGGGACGCGGCGGAGTCCGCCAGCGCCGGCGCGGACCAGCCGATCGCCAGGGCCAAGGCCAGGGCGGGCGGGCCGGCGGCGGCGCGGCCCGGCCTCACGGACCTCCCCCCTGCCTGCCCCGGACGGCCGCCTGCGGCGCGGGGCCGGCGCCGCTCCGTTCCGCGAGCAGCGCCTCCAGTCCGAGCAGGAGCAGGGCGACGCCTAAGGGAAGTTGATACCGATCCTCGTACGCCGTGTGCAGCCTGGAGGTCAGGGCGCGGCGCTCCATGCCGGCGATCTCCTCGTAGATCCGCTCCAGCTCGATCCCCTCGGCGGTGGCCCGGTAGTATCGGCCTCCCGTCGCCGCGGCGATCCCGTCCAGGGTGCTCTCTCCTAGACGGCTGGTCACCTTCCGATTGTCGCGGTCTTCCTTATATCCTACAACCTCGCCACGCTCGTTTCGCAGCGGGATGGGCTCGCCCGCGGGGCTGCCGACCCCGACCGTGTAAATGGTGACGCCCTCCTCGGCGGCCGCCCGCGCCGCGGCCTCGACGTCGCCCTCGTGATCCTCCCCGTCGGTGATCAGGATCAGCACCCTGTACCGCCGGCTGCCCGACGGGTAGGAGCGGAGCGCCGTGCGGATCGCCTCGGCGACCGCGGTGCCCGGGGTCGGGACCAGGTCGGTGTCGAGGACGTCCACGAAGAGGCTGGCGGCGCCGTAGTCGAGGGTCAGGGGGCAGGCGACGTACGCGGTCCCGGCGAACGCCACCAGGCCGATCCGGTCGCCGCGGAGCATGTCGATCAGCGAGGAGACCGCGGCCCGCGCCTGCGCCAGCCGGCTCGGCTTGACGTCCTCGGCCAGCATGCTCAGCGAGGTGTCGACGGCCACGATGATGTCGAGGCCGCGCCGGGTGACGGCCTCGAGCTTGGCCCCCCACTGCGGGCGCGCCAGCGCCAGGACGAGGAACAGAGCGGCCGCGACCAGCAGGGCGGCCTTGATGGCCCGCCGCTCCAGGCTGACGCCGGCCAGCAGGCGACGGACGGAGCCCCACTCGCCGAAGGCGGACAGCGCCTTCCGGCGCCGCCGGAAGTCCAGCGCGAACAGGGCGGCCAGGACCGGCAGCCCGAGCAGCAGCCAGAGGTGGCCCGCGGCGGCGAACCGCATCAGGGGATCCTCCGCAGCGCCGTGCCCGAGAGGACCAGCCCGGCCGCGAGCAGGATCGCCCCGGGCTGGAGGAAGAGAGGGAACAGCTCCGTGTGCCGGGGGTAGCCGCGCACCCGGATCTCGGTCCGCTCCATGCGATCGATGACGTCGAAGATCCTCTTGAGCGAGGCCGCGCCCGTCGCCCGGAAGTATCGCCCCCCGGTCACCCGCGCGATCTCCTGCAGCGTCTCCTCGTCGATGTCGGCGGTGACGTTGATGTAGCGCTTCCCCATGATCGGGTCCTCGATCGGGTAGGGGGCCGGCCCCTCGGTGCCCACGCCGATGGTGTACACCTTGATGCCGAGGGCCTCGGCCACGCGGGCGCCCCCGAGCGGGTCGATCTGCCCCTTGGTGTTGCGCCCGTCGGTCAGGAGGACGATGACCCGGCTCCTCCCGTTGGAGTCCTTGAGGCGGGACGCGGCCGTGGCGAGCCCCATGCCGATGGCCGTGCCGTCCTCGTCGCTAGGGGCGATCCGGACGTCCCCCAGCAGGTCCAGCAGCACGCCGTAGTCGAGCGTCAGGGGGCAGCGGGTGTAGGCGTTGGCGGCGAAGATCACCAGGCCGATACGGTCGTTCCTTCGCCCCCGCACGAACTGCCCCACCAGGTCCTTGGCGACCTCGAGCCGGTTCTTCGGCCGGAAGTCCTCCGTCCGCATGCTGCCGGAGATGTCGACGGTGACCACTATGTCGATCCCCTCGGTGAGGATCTCCTCCTCGTGGCGTCCGGTCTGCGGCCGCGCCAGGGCGACGACGAGGAGCAGCAGCCCGGCCAGGTGCAGGACGGGCGGCAGGTTCCGGAGGCGCACGGCGGCGCCCGCGGGGACGGAGCGGAACGGGGCCAGCCCCGAGTAGATCAAGGTGGGCCTGCGGTGCCGCCGGCGATAGAGCAGGACGGCGATCGCCCCGAGCAGGATGAGGGCGCCGAGGCCGGCCCACGGGCTGGCGAAGCGGAACAGGCTCATGCGGCCGGCTCCTGCGTGGCCGCCGCCGGGGCGGGCGGCCGGGTCTCGTCCACCAGCCGGTAGGCCCGCTCGACGTGCGCGCGGGTCTGCTCGGATGCGGGGACGTACTTGGCGAACTTGACGAGGTCGCAGGTCCCGAAGAACTCCCTGGACGAGGTGATCGCGCCGGCGCCGGCCCGGACCTCACGGAGCCCCTCCAGGATCTCGCTCGTGGTGCGCTCGAAGGTCTCGATCCGAAAGCGCGCCCCGACGTAGCGCCGGAGGATCTCCGACAGCTCAATGTAGAACTCCTTGACCCGCCCCCGCGCCAGCAGGTCGGATGAGAGGAGCCGCTGCAGGTCGGCGTAGGCGGTCTCGTGCGGCGGGCGGGGCGGCGCCGGGGGGGTCGCCGCGGCCGTCGCCCGCCGGCGCCGGCGGCGCCGCCAGGCGTACAGCGCCGCCGCCAGGGCCGTCGCCCCGAGCAACAGCCACGGCCACAGGGGGCTCTCCGGCATGGCGACCGGGCCCTTGATGTCGGCCGGCTCCGTGTCCCCCTCCGAGAGGACCGAGACCACCGCGAAGGGGATCGGCTCGCTCCTGGCCGTCACCTCCAGGCCCTCCGGGTCGACGTAGGAGACCTCGAAGCGGGGGATCGCGCCCTCGCCGACCTCGAAGGCGGTGACCCGCAGGACGAGGACGTCCATCAGCATCCCGTCCTCGGTCCGTCGCGTCGGCTCCTCCCTCCGATCGAGGAGGACCAGGGAGCCCAGGCTTCGCTCGGGCTCGAACGAGACGATCCGCCAGCCCTCCGGATAGACGAGCCGCAGGGTGACGGCGATCGGGTCGCCGAGGGTGATGGCGGTCCGGTCGGCCTCCGCCTCCAGCCTCGGGGCCCCCGCGGCCGGCCGCTCCCCGCCCGACCCCGGAGCGGCACGCGGGACCGACGCGGCGATCGCCGCCCCCAGGAGGGCCGGCAGCAGCGTCGCGAGCCGGCGTCGGCCCGGCCCCCGGCCGATCATCGGCTCATCCTGCGCGCGCGCCGGTGGAAGAAGCGGACCAGCGGCACGTCGTAAGGGCGGTCGGTGAACAGCTCCAGCGCGTCGATGCCGGTCGACCGGAACAGCGACTCGCGCGCCGCCCGGCGTTCCGCCGCCCCGCCGCGGAACCCCTCCCGCGCCCGGCGGTCGGAGGAGTCGACCAGCAGCCGCTCCCCCGTCTCCGCGTCCTCGAGGTCGATCAGCCCGATCGGGGGCAGGGCCTCCTCGCGCGGGTCGGTGATCGGGACGGCGATGACGTCGTGCTTGCGCGCGGCCACGCGCAGCGGCTGGGCGTAGCCGTCCCCCAGGAAATCCGACACCAGGAAGACCACGCTCCTCTTGGTGATCGTCCGGATCAGGGTCTGCAGCGCCGCCGCGATGTCGGTCCCCCGCCCGGCCGGCTCGAAGTAGAGGACCTCGCGGATCACGCGGAGGGCGTGCTCCTTCCCCTTGCGCGGCCGCAGGAAGGTCTCGATCCGGTCGGTGAAGGCGATCAGCCCGACCCGGTCGTTGTTCTGGATGGCGGAGAACGCCAGCAGGGCGCAGATCTCGGCGGCGATCTCCCGCTTGAACTGGCGCCGCGTGCCGAACTCCCCGGAGGCCGAGAAGTCGACGAGCAGGATGACCGTCAGCTCGCGCTCCTCGACGTATCGCTTGACGAACGGGTGCCCCATCCGCGAGGTGACGTTCCAGTCGATGGTGCGGACGTCGTCGCCGAACTGGTACTCGCGCACCTCGGCGAACTCCATCCCGCGGCCCTTGAACACCGAGTGGTACTCGCCGGCCAGGGACTCGTTCACCAGCCGGTGGGTGCGGATCTCGATGCGCCGGACTTTCCTCAGGATCTCCGCGGGCAGCATCGAGGGCGGGGGGCGGACAGAGGGCGGGCTCGGCTCATGGCACCTCCACCGTGTCGAGCACCCTCTGGATGATCTGCTCTGTGGTCACGTCCTCGGCCTCGGCCTCGTAGGTGAGGATGATGCGGTGGCGGAGGACGTCGAACGCGATCGACTTGATGTCCTCGGGGGTGACGTAGCCGCGGCCGCGGACGAAGGCGTGGGCCTTGGCCGCGACCGTGAGGAACACCGTGGCCCGCGGCGAGGCGCCGAACCGGACGAGCCCCTTGATGTCGAGATCGTAATCCTCGGGACGGCGGGTGGCGAAGACGATCTCGACGATGTAGTCCTTGATGCGGTTGTCGATGTAGATCTGGCTGACGACCCTGCGCGCGCTGAGGATGTCGGAGGGAGTGACCAGCGGCCGCACCGGCTGGTGGTTGGGGCTGGTGACGCGGTCCAGGATCTCACGCTCCTCCCTGCGGTTCGGGTAGTCGACCTTGAGCTTGAGCATGAAGCGATCGACCTGCGCCTCGGGCAGCGGGTAGGTGCCCTCCTGCTCGATGGGGTTCTGGGTCGCGAGCACCAGGAAGGGCGGCTCCAGGGGGTAGCTGGCGTCGCCGATGGTGACCTGCGTCTCCTGCATGGCCTCCAGGAGGGCCGACTGCACCTTCGCGGGGGCCCGGTTGATCTCGTCCGCGAGGATGATGTTCGCGAACACCGGGCCCTTGCGGGGCACGAAGCGCCCGTCCCTCTGGTTGTAGATCATCGTCCCGATGAGGTCGGCCGGCAGCAGGTCCGGGGTGAACTGGATGCGCTGGAATTTGGCGTCGATCGCCTGCGCCAGGGTCTTGATCGAGAGCGTCTTGGCCAGCCCGGGGACCCCCTCCAGGAGGAGGTGCCCGTCCCCCAGCAGGCCGATCAGGAGGCGGTCCAGGAGCACCTTCTGGCCGACGATCACCTTGCGCACCTCCCCCAGCACCTGCTCGACGAAGGCCGATTCCTTCGCCACCAGGTCGTTCATCCGCTTGATGTCGGGCTGCATCGGCGCGCTAAGCTCCGGCGAGAATTGAACTTGAGCCGAGCGCGGAATTGTAGACCAGGCACCCGGACGAGTCAATTTCGCGCCCGATCCCCGAGCCCCGGTCCGGTTGATCATCCCCGGGGCGGAACCTATACTCCCCCGCGGTGCGCGACGCCGCCCGGAAGTCGAAGAGGAATCGGGCAGTTGTCGGCGGGCGCGCCGGCCGGTGAAGCGATGGGCCACGAGGCGCCCCGGACCTTCCAGGCGATCCAGAGGCACCTCGCGCGGCGCCGGGGTCTCGATCTCTCCCGCTACAAGGAGAGCTACCTCAGGCGTCGCCTCCTTGTCCGCGTGAGGGCCCTCAGGCTGAAGGGGCTGGACGAGTATGCCGGATACGTTGTCAGGCACCCCGAGGAGGTCGGCCCGCTGCTGCGGGCGCTGTCGATCAAGGTCACGGGGTTTTTCAGGAACCGTTCCTGTTTCTCGTTCCTGAGGGAGACGGTCGTGCCCGACCTGATCGCGCGCTCCGCCCGCAGGGGCGGGCGCGTGGCGGTGTGGAGCGCCGGCTGCGCCAGCGGCGAGGAGGCCTACTCGGTCGCCGCCCTGTTCGCGGACGCGCTCGGGCGGCGCGGCGACGTGCGGGTCCGGGTCCTGGGCACCGACATCGACCTCGCGGCGCTGGAGCGGGCCCGGCAGGCGAGGTTCACCGCCGAGGCCCTGGCGCGGTCGGCGCCCGACGGGGCCGGGCGGTTCTTCGAGACGGGTGAGGCGGGCGCGGTGACGCCGACCCGGAGGTTGAGGCGGATGGTGGCGTTCTGCCGCGAGAGCCTCCTCGACCGGTTCGAGCGCGAGGATCTCGATCTGATCCTGTGCAGGAACGTCCTCATCTATTTCTCGCTCGACCACCAGGCCACCATCCTCTCGCGCTTCGCCGGGGCGCTGTCGCCGGGGGGTTACCTGGTCCTGGGCCGCGTCGAGCGGCTGTTCGGCGAGGCCCGCACCCTGTTCGAGGTGGCCAGCGCCCGCGACCGCGTCTATCGCCGCTGCCCCGCCGTCCCGGAGGGGACCGCCCGGGCGCTCGAGGCAACGCCATGCGCATGAAGCTGGCCCTGGCCTTCCTGATCGTCACCTTCCTGTTCGTGATCACGCACTTCCTGTTCACGCCGCCGCGCTTCTACACCTTCTGGGAGCTGATCGGCTACGTGTCGGTGGAGGTCCTGATCGGGCTGTCGGCCGCGGTCGTGCTGTCCAGGTACTTCACCAAGAACCTCAGGCACCTGGCCGCGGCGACCTCCGTGATCAGCCGGGGCGACCTGACCCGCAGGCTGGAGCTGCGCAGCGGCGACGAGGTGGGGGATCTGGCGCGCACCTTCAACGCCATGCGGCAGAGCCTGTTCAACATCGTGACCGAGGTGCGCTCGGTCAGCGGCCACATCTTCGAGTCCGCGCAGTCGCTGTCGGCCACGGCGCAGGAGATGAACGCCACCACCGAGGAGATCTCCTCGACCGTCCAGAACATCGCCCGGGGCGCCGAGGGGACGGCCGACATGGTCAACAAGACCTCGGCGATCACCCGCGACATGGCGGCGGCGATCGAGGGGATCTCCGGCAAGGCGCACCTCGCGGCGCAATCGTCGCAGCAGGCGGGCCAGCGGGCGCGCCAGGCCGGCGAGCAGATGGAGGGGGCCTCCCGCAAGGTGGCGGAGATCGTGTCTCTGATCGACACCGCCACCACGAATGTCGCGGGCTTCAAGGACCGGGCGCTGCGGATCAACGAGTCGGTCGACTTCATCTCCCACATCTCCCAGCAGACCCACCTGCTGGCGCTGAACGCCACGATCGAGGCGGCGCGCGCCGGCGAGCACGGCCGCGGGTTCTCGGTGGTGGCCGAGGAGATCCGCAAGCTGGCGGACGCGTCGCGCAAGTTCGCCGAGCAGATCGCGCGGCTCGCGAAGGAGATCAACTCGGAGTCGAGCGACGTGATCGCGTCGATGAACGACACCACGCGCTCGGCGCGGGAGGGCGAGGGGGTGATCCGTGGGGCCAAGGAGTCGATCGACGCCATGGTCCGCTCGGTGCTCTCCAGCATGGACAAGATCCAGGAGATCTCCGCCCTGTCGCAGACCCAGGCCAAGGGCGCCGACGGCCTGGTGAGGGCCATCGAGGAGATCTCCAAGATCGCGGAGGACAACGCGGCGGGGACGGAGGAGGCGTCGGCGGCCACGCAGGAGCAGACGGCCTCCATGCAGGAGATGTCCGCGTCGGCGCAGGAGCTCGCCAAGGCGTCCGACACGCTGAAGGACCTGATCGCGGTGTTCAAGGTGGGTTAGGATCCGCTCACGGTGAGGCAGATGGCGGAGACGATCATCACGTTCGAGTCGCGGTCCGACCTGTACGGGCTGCCGGCGCGCGACATCCTCGAGGTGGCCCCCCTGAAGGGCCTGCGGCCGGTCCCCCGCTCCCCGAGGATCGTCGCCGGCCTGGCGGAGATCCACGGGCGCATCGTCACCCTGATCGACCTCGACAGGGTGCTGGGCGGCCCGGGCCCCGCCGCCCTCCCGGCGGCGGAGGACGCAGGGGAGGCGGGCCGCGTCGGCGGGGCGGGCCTCGGCGTCGTCCTGGCGCCGCCGCTCGACCACCTGGGGATCCTGGTGCGGTCGGACGTCGACGTGGCGCCCTCGGACGGATCGGCGCGTCCCTCCGGGCTCCCGGACGAAGGGGGCCTCCTCCGCGCCCGGGTGCCGGTCGGCGACAGGCTCCTGAACCTGCTGTTCCTGCCCGCTCTCGTGTCGCGCGTCGAGGAGGCGCTCCGCGACGGGTTCAAGCCCGGGCCCTCGGGCCCGGGAGGGGAGGGGTGATGCCTATCCGCGTTCTGGTCGTTGACGACGCGATGTTCATGCGGTCCATGATCAAGGACATCCTGCACAACGCCGGCGACCGCTACGAGATCGTCGGGGAGGCCAGCAACGGCCGGGAGGCGATCGCCAAGTACCGGGAGCTGCAGCCCGACCTCGTGACCATGGACATCGTCATGCCGCAGATGGACGGCATCGAGGCGACGCGCGAGATCCTCAAGGTCAATTCGGCCGCCTGCGTGGTGATCTGCAGCGCCATGGGCCAGGAGGCCCTGGTCGTCGAGTCGATCTCGGCGGGCGCCAAGGACTTCATCGTCAAGCCCTTCACGGCGGACCGGGTCCTGCAGGTCCTCGCCAAGGTCTTCCCCGCCGACGGCAGGGCCGCGGCGCGCTGAGAGGCGCCGCGGTGGACACCCGCGACTTCCTCGACCTCTTCCTCTCCGAGTCCCGCGAGCACCTCGAGGGGATGAACTCCCTCCTGCTGAAGGCCCGCCGCGGAAGCCTGGATCGGGAGGAGATCAACGACCTGTTCCGCCACGCGCACTCGCTCAAGGGGATGGCCGCCTCGATGGGCTACGCCGCGCTCGCCGCGCTGGCGCACTCGGTGGAGGACCTGTTCCACCGCTGGCGCGACGGGGGCGCGCCGCCGGGGGCGGAGAGCCTCGACCTGCTGCTCCGCGCCACCGACCGGCTGGCCGAGCAGGTCGACGCGGTGGCCGGCGGCTCCGAGCCGGCGGGCGACGATCGGCTGATCGAGGCGCTGCGCTCCCTCGATGCCGCCGGCCCGGGGCCGCGGCCGCCGGACGCCGCCGGAGGGGATGCCGCGGCGGCGCCGGAGGAGGAGGCGGATCCGCGCCCGCGGGTGGCGGTCGAGATCGCCCTCCGTCCCGATGCGGCGCTCCCGGCGGCGCGCGCGCTGGTGGTGCTGCAGAGGCTGGCGGAGCACGGCCGGGTGCTCGAGTCGGTCCCGCCGCCGGCGGATATGGCGGAGGGCCGCTTCTCCGGCCCGCTGCGCGTCACCCTGGCGACGGCCGTGGCGGGCGATCGCCTCGCGTCGATCCTGCTGGAGGTCCCCGACGTCGACGAGTGCCGCATCGCCGCCGGCGACGGCGAGGAGCGGCGCCGGTCGCGGCGCCGGCTCGTCCCCGACCGGCGGGCCGAGCCCGGCCCCGACCCGCCGCCGGAGGGCGCACCCCACGGGCCCGGGAGGATCGGCACGATCCGCGTCGCCACCGAGAGGCTGGACCGGCTGCTCGACGGCGTCGGCGAGCTGATCCTCGACCGCGAGCGGCTCAAGCTGGTCCTGCGGCCGGACCCGCGCTCCCCCGAGGCGGCGATCCTGGAGGGGCTCGGCCGCGCCATCGACGCGCTCCGGGACGAGGTCATGACCATGCGGCTCATCCCGTTCGCCGCGCTCGAGCCCCGCCTGCAGCGCGCGGTCCGGGATCTGGCGCGGCGGCTGGAGAAGGACGTGGACCTGGCAGTCGAGGGGACCGACGTCTCGCTCGACCGGCTGATCCTCGAGGAGATGATGGACCCCCTAGAGCACCTCCTCAGGAACAGCATCGACCACGGCATCGAGTCTCCGGAGGCGCGCCGCGCCGCCGGCAAGCCGCCCGCGGGCCGGATCACCGTCGGGCTGTCGCGCCACGAGGATCGCGTGGTGCTGAGCCTGAGCGATGACGGGCGCGGCATCGACCCGGCCGCGCTGCGCCGCACCGCGGCCGATCGCCGCTTCATCACCCGGGAGGCGGCGGAAGTCCTCTCCGACGAGGAGGCGTACCAGCTGATCACCCTCCCCGGCTTCTCGACGGCGGCGCGCACCACCGACATCTCCGGGAGGGGCGTGGGCATGGACGTCGTGCAGACGCGGCTGCGCAAGCTCGGCGGCAGCCTCAACGTGCGATCGACGGTCGGCGTCGGCACCCGCTTCGAGCTGAACCTTCCCCTGACGGTCACCGTGACGCGCGCCTTCCTGTGCCGGGCCGCGGGGGAGGTCTACGCCGTTCCGGTCTCTCAGGTCCTGAGCACGGTCCACGTGGACCGCGGCCGGCTTCAGGGCAGCCGCGGCGAGCGGATCCTGCGGCGCGAGGAGGAAGTGCTGACCGTGCTGCCGCTCGCGGGCCTCCTGCTCGACGACCGCCGGGCGGCGTTTCCGGCGGACTTCCCCGCCCTCATCTGCCGCGCCGGCGCGCGCGCCTTCGCCCTGGCGGTCGATGAGATCCTCGGGGAGCAGGAGATCGTCATCAAGCCGCTCAAGCACCCGCTCGAGATGATGCCGCACTATGCCGGCGCGGCGATCCTCAACGACGGTCGGATCGCCCTGATCCTGGACCCGGCCAACCTGACCCATCTGTCGAGGGCCGCGTGAGGAGGGATCGAGGGGAGGCGCCGCTCGACCCGGGACGCTTCCGGTCGATCAGCGAGGCGGGGGCGCGCAACGCCGCCACCGCCCTGTCCCGGATGATCGGGCGGCCGGTCCGGCTCGACGTGCCGTGGGCCCGGGCGGTGCCGCTGCACCAGGTGGCGGAGCTGGCCGGCGGGGCCTCCCGGGTGGTGTGCGCGCTGTCCCTCAGGGCCCGCGGCGAGGCGCGCGGCAACCTGCTGCTGGTGTTCGGGGAGGACCAGGTCCCGGTCCTCCTCGCCCTGATCCTGGGCCGCCGGCGCGACGCGCGCGCGGCGGCCCGGGGGCGGCGCGGCCGCGCTCTGCCGGTGACGGAGCTGGAGCGATCGGCGCTGCGCGAGGTGGGGAACATCCTGGCGGCCGCCTATCTGGACGCCGTCGGCCGCCTGCTGAGCGTGACCCTGCTCCCCTCGATCCCGGGCCTGGCGATCGATATGGTCGGCGCGGTGACCGACTACCTGCTGATCGAGGGGGCGCCGCTGGCCGACGCGGCGCTGGTGCTGGCGAGCGAGGTGCACGAGCCGTCCAGCGGCCTCAGGGTCGGGCTGTTCTTCCTGCCGGATCCGGAGGCCTACTCCGTGCTGGGGGGGGCTCGCGGCGACGAGGGCGGGCGGCGGGGCCCCGCGTGAGGGCTCTGCTCGCCGGGGAGCTTCGGGTGGCCGGGGCGCCGGCGCGGCTGGTGATCCGCGGGCTCGGCTCCTGCGTCGCCGTCTTCCTGTACGACCCGGGGGCGCGGGTGGGGGGCCTGGCGCACATCATACTCCCCGAGCCCCCGCCCGGCCGCACGGAACGCGTCGGCCGCTACGCGCCCACCGCGGTGGCGGTGATGATCGAGGAGTCGCTCCGCCTCGGGGCGCGGCGCGGGGCGCTGCGCGCCAAGCTCGCCGGCGGCTCGAGGATGTTCGCCTACGAGGGCGATCCGTCGCGCCCCGCGATCGGGGAGAAGAACGTGGACGCCGCGCTGCGCGCTCTGGGGCGGCAGGGGATCGAGATCGTCGCCAGCGACACCGGCGGCGACCGTGGTCGGAGCGTGACGGCCGACCTGCGGGACGGCAGCCTGACGATCACCACCGTCCGGGGGCGGCCGAGGATCCTCTAGGGGGTGGCCGGGGCGGCGGCGCCGCGCCCGGACCTCAGACGTGCTTGTCGAGCATGCTGGCGAGGGCGTCCTGGGTGGTCGCCCCGATGAACTGCTCGACCACCTTCCCCTCCTTGAAGAGCAGCAGCGTCGGGATGCTCTGGATCCCGTACTTCGAGGCCAGGGCGCTGTTCTCGTCGACGTTCACCTTGCCGACGCGGGCCTTGCCGTCGTACTGCTCCGCCAGCTTCTCGAGCACCGGGGCCACCATGCGGCAGGGGCCGCACCACTCGGCCCAGAAGTCGACCAGGATCGGGGAGCCGGCCTTCTTGATCTCCTCTTCGAAGTTGCTGGAGGTGAGAGTCAGGATGTTCTTGCTCATGGTTCGCGTTTCTCCTCGTCGGCCTTTGGACGGTGACCGGGCGGCTCTTATACCATACTGTCCGCGCCTCCTCAAGGAACCCTCGGGCTCCGGAGAGGCCGGCGGGCCCCCGTTCCCCGGCCCCGCCGCCGCGACATAAGAGATGCGGGACGGGTGGAAAGGATCCAGAAGCCGCCGCTGGGCGCAGAACTTCCTGATCAACGCCGGCGCGGCCGAGGCGATCGTCGCGGCCTTCCGGCCGCGGCCCGACGACGCGGTGGTCGAGATCGGCCCCGGGCGGGGCGCCCTGACCCGGCGGCTGGCCGGCCGGGTCGATCGCCTGCTCGGGGTGGAGATCGATCCCGAGCTCGGCCCGGCCCTGCGCCGGGCGCTGGCCGACTGCCGGCCCGCGGGCGGCCTGGAGATCGTCGAGGGCGACGTGCTGGAGATCGATCTCGCGCGGCTCCTGCGGCGGGTGCGAAGCGGCGGACGCCCGGCGCGGCTGATCGCCAACCTGCCCTACAACATCGCGACCCGGGTGATCGTGCGGTGCCTGCGCCTGCGGCCGCTCCTGTCGGACCTTCTGGTCATGGTGCAGCGGGAGGTGGCGGCGCGGGTCCTCTCCGCCCCGGGGACGAAGGTCTACGGGGGCCTCTCGGTCCTGTGCCAGACCTACGCGAGCGTGGAGCGGGTGATGCGGCTCCGCCCCGGCTCGTTCCGCCCGCGCCCGCGGGTCGAGTCGGAGGTGATCCGCCTGACCCTGCGCGATCCGGGCGGCGCGGCCTCCCGTGACTTCGACGCCTACGCCGGCCTCGTGCGGGCCGCCTTCGCGCGGCGCCGCCGGACCCTGCTGAACAACCTCGCGCGCCTGCCGGGGGCGAGCCCGGAGGAGGCGGGGCGTCTGATCCGCCGCGCGGGCCTGGACCCCGGGATGCGCCCGGAGGCGGTGCCGGTGGACGGGTACCGGGCGCTTCTCGACGCCTGGCGGCCCTTATAATGTCCGCCGTGAGGAGCCACGCCCGCCGGGACAGACCGCAGCGGCACCACCCCCGACTCCAGATCGTGCCCCTCGGCGGCCTGGGCGAATTCGGCGTCAACTGCACGGTCTTCCGTTTCGCGCGAGAGCTGATCGTCGTCGACACGGGCTCCATGTTCCCGGAGGAGCAGGCCCTCGGCGTCAACTTCGTCATCCCGGACATGACCTACCTGACGGATCGCCTGGAGGAGGTCCGGGCGATCATCCTGACGCACGCCCACGAGGACCACATCGGCGCGCTCCCCTACCTGTTCGAGAAGGCCCGCGTGCCGATCTACGGAACCGACTTCACCCTCGGGCTGGCCCGGCGCAAGTTGCGCGAGCACCGGCTGCCGCACGAGCGCTGGCTGAAGCGGGTGCGGCCGGGAGAGCGCGTCGTCCTCGGCCCGTTCGCGGTGGAGTTCATCCAGGTCACGCACAGCATCCCGGGGACCCTGGCGCTGGCGATCAGCTCTCCGGTCGGGGTGGTGATCCACACCGCCGACTTCAAGATGGACCAGACGCCGGTGGACGGACGCGGCTTCGACTTCCGGGCCTTCGCGGCGCACGGCGACCGCTCCGTGCTGGCGCTCCTGTCCGACAGCACCAACGCCGAGGTGGACGGCTTCACCGGCTCGGAGCGCACCGTGGGCGGGGCGCTCGAGGGCATCTTCCGGCGGGCCGCGGGCCGGATCGTGTTCAGCACCTTCTCCAGCAACGTCCACCGGATCCAGCAGGTGATCGACGCCGCGGTCGCGCACCGGCGCAGGGTGGCGCTGGTCGGCTCCAGCATGGTGTCGACCGCCGAGGTCGCCGCGGAGACGGGCCACCTGCGGGCGCCCGCAGGCGCCCTGGTCCGGCCCGCGGAGGCCCGCCGCCTCGCCCCCCACCGGGTGGTGATCGTGGCCGCCGGCAGCCAGGGCGAGCCGATGTCGGCGCTGTCGCGCATCGCGCTGGACGAGCACCGGGATGTCTCCCTGCATCCCGGCGACCTGGTGGTGATCTCGGCCCGCCCGATCCCGGGGAACGAGAAGTCGATCAACCGGGTGATCAACCACATCCACCGGCGCGGCGCCGACGTGCTGTTCGGCGGACGCTCCCCCTATCACGTCTCCGGGCACGCCGGACAGGAGGAGCTGAAGATCATGCTCGCCCTGACCCGGCCCCGGTACTTCATCCCGATCCACGGGGAGGTCCGGCAGCTCCACAGCCACGCTCGCCTCGCGGAGCGCACCGGCATCCGGCGCGAGCGGATCCTGCTGGCCGAGAGCGGGGACGTGATCGAGCTGGAGGCGCGGCACGGGCGCCTGGCCGGGAAGGTGCGCGCCGGGCGGGTGTTCATCGACGGGACCCTCGAGGAGGTGGACGAGATCGTGGTCCGCGACCGCCGGCACATCTCCGAGGGGGGGATCGTCCTGGCCGTGGTGGCGATCGACAAGCAGACGGGCGAGATGGGGAGCGAGCCGGAGATCGTCAGCCGGGGGTTCGTGTTCGAGGAGGCGCGCGGCGGCCTGCTGAGGGAGGCCTCGCGCATCGTGCGCCGCAGCGTCGAGGCGGCGAGCCCGGAGGAGCGGGCCGACCGCGGCGTGATCAAGGCGCTGATCCAGCGCGACCTGAAGCGTTTCTTCCGGAAGCGTCTCGACCGCCGGCCGATGATCATCCCGGCGATCATCGAGACCTGAGTTCCGGGTGGTAGAATCGGCAGCGATGCGCGAGCGCAGGCGGAAGGTCTCCCCCCGCCGCGAGACCCCGGCGAAGCGGAGCCTCTGGGCCGAGGCCCTGGCCGTCGTCACCATGTCGCTGGCGGTCCTCCTGGTCCTCAGCCTGTCGTCGTACCGGAGGGAGGACCCGGTCCCCTGGCCGCTCGGGAGCTGGTCGGGGGAGCCGGTGGGCAACTTCGCCGGCGTTCTGGGCGCCCTTCTCGCGGAGCTGCTGCACCAGCTGCTCGGCCACGCCGCCTGGGCGGTGCCGCCCGTCCTCCTGCTCGTCGGCTGGCGGATCTTCTGGGGCCGCCGCGGCAGGCGCCTGCCCCATCTCGCGGGCTACGGCCTGCTGGTGGCATCGGCCGCCGCCTGCCTGCACCTGCTCCTCGAGGGCCGCGGGCCGGGCCGGATCCCGGGCACCGGAGGGTGGATCGGCGCCGCCTTCGGGAGCCAGCTCGCGCGGTTCCTCAACCGCTGGGGCGGCCTGGTCGTCGCGGCGTCGCTGCTCGCGGCCGGCCTTCTGCTGGTCACCCGGACCTCGTTCGTCGATGCGGTCCGGACCCTCTCCCGTCACGCCGCGGCGCTGGCGCGGCGCGGCTGGGCGGGCTTCGTGCGCCAGCGCGAGGCGCGCCGCAAGCGTCGGCTCCGGCTCGAGGTGGCGAGGCGGCAGCGCGAGCGCCGGGCCCGCGCCGCGGCGGTGACGGCCGGCCCGGAGGACGCGGCGCCGGTCGAGCCGCACGGCCACGTGCCGATCCCCGTCGCCACCGACGACGGCTCGCCCCCATCGCCCGGCGCCGCGGCGGCTCGATCCACAGCCGCGACCGCGCGCCCGGGGGCCCGGGATCCGGCGGCGGCCGCGGCGGCGCGGCGGCGCGGCCCATCGGAGGGCCAGTCGCAGTTCGACTTCGTGGACGGCCTGCCGCGCTACACTCCGCCGCCGCTGTCCCTGCTGAACCCCCCGCAGCAGGACTTCCAGGTGGACGAGAAGGCGCTGGTCGAGACCGCCCGGCTCATCACCGAGAAGTGCCGGGAGTTCGACGTCAACGGTCAGGTGATCGCCATCCAGCCCGGCCCCGTGGTCACGGTCTTCGAGTTCAAGCCCGACGCCGGCGTGAAGTACAGCCGGGTGGTGTCGCTCGCGGACGATCTGTGCCTGGCGATCCAGGCGGAGTCGATCCGGATCGACCGCATGGCCGGGAAGTCGACCGTCGGGATCGAGGCCCCCAACCGGAACAGGGAGACGATCTCGCTGCGCGAGCTGCTCTCCGGCCAGCGCTTCCAGAGGGCCTCGGCGCCGCTGACCCTGGCGCTCGGCAAGGAGATCAACGGCGAGCCGTACTACGCCGACCTCGCGCGGATGCCGCACCTGCTGATCGCGGGATCGACCGGGTCGGGCAAGAGCGTCTGCCTGAACGCCCTGATCACGTCCATCCTCTACGGCGCGAGCCCGGACGAGGTCCGCTTCATCATGATCGACCCCAAGAGGCTCGAGCTGGGGCTGTACGAGGACGTCCCCCACCTGCTGACCCCGCTGGTGACCGACACCAAGAAGGCCGCCAACGCGCTCCGCTGGGCGACGCTGGAGATGGAGCGGCGCTACAAGCAGCTGGCCGAGGCGGGGGTCCGCAGCATCGAGCAGTACAACCGCACCGCGGCTCGCGCGACTCCCGGGCGGGCCGGGGCGGCGGAGTCGAGGGGCGCCGCCGTCCCCGGGGCGGCCGCCCGGCTCCCCTACGTGGTCATCCTGATCGACGAGCTGGCCGACCTGATGATGACCACCGGGGCCGAGGTCGAGGAGTCGATCACCCGTCTGGCGCAGATGGCGCGCGCCGTCGGCATCCACCTGATCCTGTCCACCCAGAGGCCCTCGGTGGACATCATCACCGGGGTGATCAAGGCCAACTTCCCGTGCCGCATCGCCATGCGGGTCTCCACCAAGATCGACTCCCGGACGATCCTCGACTCGAACGGGGCCGAGCAGCTCCTCGGGCACGGCGACATGCTGTTCATCCCGCCCGGGTCGGCCCGCCTGATCCGGCTGCACGGACCCCTGGTCACCGAGATGGAGGCCACCCGGATCGTCTCGTTCCTGAAGAGGCAGGCGAAGCCGCGCTACGACGAGTCGGTGACCCGCGAGGAGGCCCCGGCCGGCCCCGGCGGCGCCGGGCGGCGCGACGCCGGGGTCGATCCGGTCTACGACCAGGCGGTGCGCCTGGCGGTCCAGATGGGCCAGATCTCGGTGTCGCACGTGCAGCGGCGGCTCAAGCTCGGCTACGCGCGGGCGGCCCGCCTCGTCGATATGATGGAACAGAACGGCATCGTCGGGCCGGCGGACGGCAGCAAGCCGCGCGAGGTCCTGGTCGAGCCGGAGTTCCTGGAGCGCCTGAACCAGATCCGCGACGAGAGAGCCTGACGGTGCGGATGCGCGCCGGAATCCGCGACCTGCCGCACTGGGTCTGGGTGGCCGCGGTGGCCGCCGTCGCCCTGAGCCTGCGGGTGGCGTACGCGTGGCAGGTGCGGATCCTGCCGGTGGTGATCCCGGAGGATCTCGACCCCGGCTTCTATTACAGTTGGGCCAGGGAGATCGCCGCCGGCGACTGGATCGGGCGCGATCCGTTCGTCCAGAGCCCGCTGTACGCCTACCTTCTGGGCCTGCTGATCAAGGTGTTCGGGGACGGCCTCGCGGGGATCCTGCTGGCGCAGGCCCTGGTCGGGTGCGGGACCGTCCTTCTGGTCTACGCCGCCGGACGGCGCTTCTTCGACCCGGGCCGCGCCCTGATCGCGGCGCTGCTGGTCGCCCTGTACGCCCCGCTGATCTTCTACGAGGGGATGGTGATGAAGACCTTCCTCTCCCCCTTCCTGACCATGCTCCTGGCCATCCTGATCGACCGGGCCCGCGAGGCCTCGGAGCGCGGCCCGGCGGGACGCGCGCTGCTCGCCTTCGGCATGGCGGGCGCCACCTTCGGTCTGCTGACCCTCGACCGCGACAACTTCATCCTCCTGGCGCCGGCGCTCGCCGCCCTGGCGCTCGCCCTGGGAGGGGGCCTGAGCGCCAGGGGCCTGAGGTCGGCGGGGGCGTTCACGCTGGGGGCGGCGCTGCTGATCGCGCCGGTCACGTTGCGCAACTGGGCCGTGTCGGGGGAGTTCGTGCTCCTGACCACGGGCGGCGGCGAGGTCTTCTTCATCGGCAACAACGCCGACGCCAACGGGCTGTACGTGCCGCCGGCGTTCGTCAGGCCCGACCCCCTGTACGAGCACGGGGACTTCGTCGAGCGGGCCTCCGAGATCGCCGGCCGGCCGCTGACGGCGATGGAGTCCTCCTGGTTCTGGTTCCGCCAGGGCCTCGACTTCATCCTCGAGGAGCCGTTGCGGTGGATCGGCCTCCTGTGGCTGAAGACGGTCCACTTCTGGAACTACTTCGAGCTTCCGGACAACCTCGACTATCTGGTGCTGAGACACTTCTCGCCCCTGCTGGAGTCGCTCAACGCGACCTTCCCTCCCGCCTGGCTGCCGAGCCTGAAGGCGCCCGTCGGAGGGCGCTGGATCGCCTCCCGGCTGCACCTGTTCTCGACCTTCGGGACCCTGGCGCCCTTGGGGCTCGTGGGGCTCTACCTGACGCGGCGGAGCCGGCGCCGTCTCCTGACCCTTCACGTCCTGCTGTTCGGCTACATGGCGACGGTCCTGGTCTTCTTCAACTTCTCCCGGTTCCGCGTGCCGGTGGTGCCGATCCTGGCGCTGTTCGCCGCCACCAGCCTGCTCTCGATCGGGCGCTTCCTGGCGCGGTGTTTCCGGCTGGGCGTCGCGGTGGCGTCCCGCTCGGGCGACATCGTGGATCGGGCGCGCGCCCTGCGGCCGGATCGCCGTCAGTGGGTCGCCATCGGGCTGTTCGCCGTCCTCGCCATCTGGGTCAACCTGGAGAGGCCGCGGGGGCTGGTGCCGCAGATCGAGCGGGCGCTGGTCATCGGCAACGCGTACTACGGCCTCGGCGAGCCGGAGAAGGCGCGGCGCAACTACATGCTCGGGATCTACCTGCTGGGGGAGGGGCCGGGGGGGGTGGCCGGCGACGAGCTGCTGCGCCGCCGGTTCGGCCCCGAGGCCTCGCGCGAGGCGTTCCGGCGCGAGCTCGAGATCGAGCGGACGGCGCGCGGGCCGCAGTTCAGGGGCATGCACGTCGGCATCCATCACGGGCTCGGCATCGCGCTGGTGCAGGAGGCCGAGGACCGCCTGGGGCGCGGGGAGCGCTCCCAGGCCATGCCGCTGCTCGACGCGGCCATCCTGCAGTTCGAGGAGGTCCTGCGGCTCGCGCCCTCGTACCTCCTGTCGCTCAGGAAGATGGCCCGCGCGCACGCCCTCAAGGGGGACAACGCCAGCGCCGTGGAGTGGCTGCGGAAGGCGGTCGACCTGTGGCCCGAGGACCTGCTGGCGCGGATCGAGCTGGCCGAGGCGCTGTTCAACGGTGGCGACGGCCGCGCCGCGCTCAGGCAGCTGGACGCGGCCCTGGCGCAGGACAGCTCGCGCACGCCCCGGGAGATGGCGCAGCTCTACTACAACCGCGGCGTCGTCCTCTACCGGGGGCTGAGCGAGCCCGGCCGCGCCCTGTACGCCTTCGAGAGGGCGCTGGCCCTCGATCCGGATCTGCCCCAGGGGCCGCAGGTCCGCTCGGCGACGCTCGAGATGAGGGCCCGCGGCTACCAGCCCCTGACCGACGCGCAGGCCGGGGCCGGGCCCGCCGGGACCCGGCCCGGCCCGCAACGCGGGGGCCCTCGTCCGGGCGACCGGAGGTAGCCGGCCGGCGCGGGCGGCGATACCGGGCCGGCGACGGCGGGGCGGACGGCGTATTCGGATCAGGCCGCGCCGGAGGCCCGCCCCAACCGCCGCAGCGCCTGGCGTGCGGCGCGCTGCGCGGCCTCCTTCTTGTTCCGGCCCCGGCCGCGGCCCAGGACCTCGCCGCCGACCGAAAGCGCCACGTGGAAGGTCGGCCGGTGCGGCGGTCCCTCGGTCGCCTCGACGCTGTAACGCGGGGCCGCCCGCCCGCTCGCCTGCAGCGCCTCCTGCAGGGCCGTCTTGTGGTCCTTGCCCTCGACCGTCAGCCGGTCGAGGCTCGCGAGCTGCTCGCCGAACAGCGAGGCGACGAAGGCGCGGGCCGGAGCATCGCCCCCGTCCAGGTGCACCGCAGCGATCACCGCCTCCAGAGCGTTGCCCAGGATCGAGGATCTCCTCCGGCCCTCGCCCCGGGCCAGCGTCCTGCCGAGGCGCAGCTGCGATCCGATCCCGAGCCTGCGGGCCGCCGCGGCGAGGTTGGACCGGCTCACGAGATAGGCCTTGAGCTTGGAGAGGCCGCCCTCGTCCATGCCGGGGAAGCGGTCCAGGAGGAGCTCGGCCACCAGGAACCCGAGGGCCGCGTCCCCCAGGAACTCCAGGGCCTCGTTGTCGGCCCCGGCCTTCTTCTCGTTCGCGTACGACGAGTGGGTGAGGGCCCGCTGCAGGAGGCTCCGGTCGCGGAAGCGGTAGCCGAGCCGCGCCTCGAGGGCGGCGAGGCCGCGTCCTCTCATGGGAGGTCGGAGATCGACTCGCCGAGCGCCTCCTCGGCGCGATCCTCCGGCGCGGGCGCCGCGCCCGCCCCGGTCCCCCCGCCGCGCCGCGCCGCGGAGGCCAGGATCCTGCGCCGCAGCTCCTCCGCCTTCTGGCGCTGGCGGTGCGCCTGGAACCGCCTCCCCAGCCCGTCGTACGCCTCCGCCAGCTTGAGGTGGGCGTCGACCTCCAGCCGGGTGAGGCCGCTCTGCCGGTAGGCCCAGTCGAGATAGGCCTCGAGCGACTTGGCGGCCTCGTCGTAGCGGCGCACCCTGAGGGTCGAGACCCCGACGAGGTAGTCCACCAGCGGGTACTGCTCCGAGGCGCCCGCCAGCTCGCGCGCCTTCCGCAGCTCGCGGATCGCCTCCTCGTGCCGATCGAGGAAGTACAGGCTGCGGCCGTAATGATAGCGGACCACCGCGGTGTCGGGGTGCGCGCGGGAGGCGCGCTCCAGGTAGGGGACGGCCTTCCAGTAGTCGTGCCCGTCCAGGTAGAAGGTCCCGAGGCTGAACAGGGCGTCGAGGTTGTCCGGCTCCAGGTCGAGCACGGCGCGCCACTGCTCGATCGCGCCGTTGACGTCGCGGCGCTGGATGAGGCTCTCCCCCATCACCCAGCGCGACATGGCGGTCTCCCCCATCTCCGCGAGTTCGCGCGCCAGGCCCCGCGCCCGCTCCGCGTCGCCCGCGATCCCCAGGTACGATTTCGCCAGCCCGTACAGGAACCGGGCCCGCTCCCGAGGCAGCGCGCCGTAGTTCTTGAGCACCGGGACCAGGCCGGCCCAGGCCGAGTCGATCGCCCGGATCAGGGGCCCCCCGTCGTGAACCCGGAGCTGCCGCGCCGAGGCGACCTCGACGGGCGCGGGATCGTCGCGGTTCGACGGCCCGTCCCCCACCAGCGCGCGCAGCGAGCCGCCGTCGAGACGGTAGGTCAGCAGCAGCTCGTTCGCCCCGAGCACCGTCACCCGGGCGAGATCCACCGCCACCTCGGCGCTCGAGCCGATCACGTTGCGGAACCAGCCGACGTCCAGCGCCAGCGGCTCGGAGGAGCCGACCAGGAGGAGATCGTCCGCCGCGATCTGGAACAGCAGCACCGACTCGAACGCGTCGGCGAAGGTCCTGAGCACCGCCTCCAGGGCGGGCCGGGTCGTCGACGAGACCTGCACCCGCTGGGCGAGCAGGCCGTCCGGGCGCAGCCGCGAGCGGATCAGATCGTAGCCCTCGGCGGTCAGCAGACAGGCGCGGGACGGCCGCCACGGCTGCATGGAGGCGAGGACGATGACGTCGTACAGCGTCTGGTCGACCGCGAGCCGCGCCCGGGCGCTGTCGACGACCCGCCGGACCCTGGGATCGGCCAGCGGGCTGTGATTGTACGAGGCGAACGGGGGCGACTCTCCCGGACCGCCGGTGGCCGCCTCGAACAGGGCCCGCTCCTCCTCGATGATCGTCAGCGACTTGACCGGGTGCCGCAGGACCGAGCCGGCCGCCACCCCGTTCAGGAAATCGATCAGCAGGACCCGCTCGGTCGGGCCGTGCATCAGGATCGGGAGGTGCGCCAGCAGCACCTGCGCCCGGATGTCGCTCCCGGTGGAGGCCGTGACGTTGCCGTCCACGCTCAGCGCCAGCGCCTCGGTCGGCGGCAGGCCGGGGGACGCCTCGTACGCCAGCTCGATCATCACGGTGCTGTTGCGCCCCTCCCGGTAGAACGGTACCTCGGCCCCGCGGCGCGCCGCCCGGAGGCGATCCACCGACCCGAACCGGGCCAGCGACGCCGCCCCGTAGCGGTAGAAGCCGGAGCCGACCAGGCGCGGGTCCCAGCTCGCGGCGCGCAGGCCCAAGAGGACCATGAGGAGCAGCAGCGACAGGGAGAAGGTGGTGCGGTAGGTGGGCCTGCGGAAGGTGACGCCGCCGAGGAACAGGATGGCCGCCAAGAGCCCCACCGCGGCCGCCAGCGACAGCGAGCGGCGCAGGCCGAACGCCGGGACCACCAGAAGCGCGACGACGGCCTCGGCGAGGACCGCGCCGAGGGCCATCAGGCTCGCCGCGCCGACGACCGGGCGCTGCCGGGCCCCGGCGGCCATCGGGAGGACCGGCAGGGCCGCGCCGAGCAGGAGGCTCGACGGCAGCAGCAGCGCCGCGGCCGTGAGCAGCGCCGGCACCTGCGTCAGCCCCGGCCTGTCGAGCAGGGGCGTGAGCCTCAGGTAGAGCAGCCCCGCCCCGGGGACGAAGTAGCCCGAGGCGTAGGCGACGAGGGAGGAGGCCGCCACCATGGACATCAGGCACAGGCACGGGGATCCGATCCGATCGACGAGGCCGGCCGCCAGCAGCGAGCCGATCCCCAGGCCCAGGAGGAAGACCGCGCCCACCACCGCGCGGGCGGCCAGCGTGTCGCCCAGGGCGAAGGTGAGGCTGCGGCTCCAGGCGACCAGGTAGGCCCAGGTGGTGAACCCGAGCAGGAGCGTCCCGGCGGCCATCTTGCCCCCCAGGGTGATCCAGCCGGGCGGGGGGCCGACCTCCGCCGCCGGACGCTCGTCGCGGATCTGCACCCCGGACAGGGCCACGCCGACGCACCCCTCCCCCTCCATGCCGCACTGCCGCACGATCGAGGTGCCGGCCGCCGCCAGGCCCGCCATCGCCGCGCCCAGGAGGAAGGTGCCCCGCAGCCCGAGGGTCGGGAAGATCAGCGTTCCGCCGACGCCGAGCCCCAGCGCCAGGCCGAGCAGCGTGAGCCCCGAGGAGAAGCCGACGCCGATCCCCGAGCCCCGGTGCCGGGGGACGACGAGGCGGGCCATCAGCGGCGGCATGGCTGCGAAGCAGAGGGAAGGGAGGACCAGCAGGGCCAGGGCGAGCTGGAGCCGGAGCCCCCAGGTGCCGGCCGCGCTGCCGCCGAGCAGCGGCCACAGGGCCAGATAGCCGCTCCTCGCGGCGTGGAACAGCGGCACCGACAGGAACGCCGCCAGGCCGAGCCCGGCCTGGACCACGGCCAGGAGCGCGCAGGGCCGGGCGGTGCGCTCCGCCACCAGCCCGCCCCAGAACGCCCCCACCGCCGCCCCGGCGCCGACCGCGGCCACGGCCGCGAGCGTCGCCTCCGCCGTCCAGCCGACGCTCAGCCGCAGCAGCCTGAGGCCGGAGATCAGCAGCAGCCCGCCGCCGGCCGCCGCGAGCAGGTAGAAGCCGAAGGCCATCGTCGGGACGACGACGGTGCCGCGCGCCGGCTCTCCCGCCGCGAAGGCCGCGGCCCGCCCGGACGACGTCGGATCGGTCATAGACGGCGGATTCTAGCACCTCGGAGCGGCGGAGGAGGAGGCGGGCCCGGGCCGCGGGGACGAAAGAAAGGGCCACCGGGTCCTGGAAGACCCGGTGGCCCTGGATTGCTGGGGTCCTGCCGGTCGGTCGCCTAGCTGCTCAGGGGGCCGCCGGACTGGACGCAGGTGTCGTCGGCCTTGGCGCAGCTCACCGCTCGAGCCTCGATCTTCTCCGTGTGGATGATCGCCGGCTTTTCGTAGGTCTTCTTCATTTGGAGCCTCTCCCTCCGCCTACTGGAAGCGGACCTGGTTCGAGTTGATCTTCTCGCCGGACGCGAGCGTCAGCTGGATCATCAGGGCCTTCTCGTTCCTGAACTGGCCCCTTCCGACGCTCAGGCTGTACTCCGCTCCGGCGCCGCCGATCCCTCGAGGCTCGACGTTCGCCACCACCCGGCCGGAGGGGGTGACGACCGCGATCGCCGCCAGGCCGAGCTCGGTCGTGGTCCGGAAGTCGATCTGGACGTGTCCTCTCGCCAGGCCCGCCAGCAGGTCCTGCACGCGCGGCGGCGCGGCCAGATCGCCCGCGACCCGCACCGCCCCGGAGACGACACCGATCTCGCTCAGCTGCGATTGGATGACGCAAGGACCGAGGTCTGGTCCGAATATCGTGCAATCGACATCGGTGGTGCAACTGAGGCCGGGAAATGCCGCGCAGAACCCCGGCAGGATGACGGTCTTCGTCCCGCAGGTGCGGCCGATGAAGGCGCAGTTGCCCGCGGCCGGCGGCGGGACGGTCACGACCGCGTTGCCGTCCGCCGGGACCTCGCCGGCGCTGGTCCACATCCCGGTGCCGAGCGACAGATCCATGCTGTCGCACGGCCCCTCGGCGGTGTAGAGGTTCAGCGGCTTGATCGCGGCGAGGAGGTCGGCGTCGGCCTGCGTGCAGGTCGTCCCGCCCAGGGCCTGGCCGAGGCTGCCGGCGTCGCAGTCGCTGAAGATCCGCGGGCAGCCGGTCACGGTGATATTCACCGTCACCGAGCCGTCGGCGTTCGTGGTCGAGCCGCCGAAGGTGATCCCCCCGGACGCCGGGCCGCAGGCGAGCGGCGACTTGTCGGCCGGGCCGGCGAGATCGGCGATGTAGCCGGCGACTCCGGTGTCGTACCCGACCGAGAGGATGATCTCGTCGCCGGAGGCGTCGTTGACGGTGTAGAAGTTACGGCCCTCACCCGGCGTGCCGGTCGGGTTGGCGCAGCCGGTCACGCCCGGACTGCCCCAGTTGCCGGAGATCTGGATCTGGTTGTCGCCGACGACGCCGGACTCGGCCCCGCAGATCGCGCCCTGGACGATGGAGGCGTCCTGGGAGCTCCTGCAGATGATGGTCTTGCTGCCGTCGGTCGAGACGGTGGTGCCGTCGCTCCGGATCGCGGTGGCGTCGGCGAAGACCGGGCCCGAATCGTCGCACGCGAGCCAGGTGCGCTGGACGTGCCCGAACAGCTGCGGGAAGGTGCACTGCGCGCTGGCGGGGGCTGCCCACAGGGCGGCCACGGCGACGAGGCTCAGGATCGTTATGGCCTTGACTGGTCTGGACATTGGGTCACTCTCCCTCCGCATGCTGCGCGATTAGAAGTGCGCGATGCCGATGTTCGCAAGGCCGGCGTCGCCGTTCCGCAGCTGAACGTGCTCGCCGAGGACGAGGTTCACGCCGGGGCAGGTCGCGCCGCAGACGCAGCTGACGAAGTTGCCGGCGGCGGCGTCGAGCCGGGTGATGGAGCCGACCAGCGGCGTCATCCCGGTGGAGTTGCAGAGGTCCTCGGCGGTCACCGCGGTCGTGTGGTACGGCACCGCGAACCACAGGTTCCCCTGGTTCGGCCCGCCGCCCGGCACCACGGCCGGGATGCTCAAGGACAGGGTCGGGTTGTGCGAGCCGACGATGATGACGCTCGAGGGGGCCCCCGCGTCGGCCGGCTGGCGGATCAGCACGCCCTGTCCCGCTGTGATCGGGACGCCCACGGCGGTGCTGCCGCAGATGCCGCTGGTGAAGGTCCCGGTCGTCCCGTCCAGGACGGACAGCGACGCGTTGCCGACCAGGCCGAGCTGGTCGCACAGCGACTGCCCGTTGGTGTACGGGTTGTTGAACGGCAGCGAGGTCCAGTTGTTGCCGATCTGCCCCGTGCCGGAGAACACGATCGCCTTGTTCAGCTTGAAGGCCATGTTCGACGCGACGGCGGTCCCGCCGGCCGCCACGATCAGCGCGGCCACAGCCAGTATTGCGACCGTAAGGCGCGATGACTTGGGTTTCATCATCTTCTTTGCCTCCATCAGGTTAGCGACATATGAGACCTTCGGAAACATACCGGGGTGCACCGCCCACGCGCCGGTCCAGCCCTATGTACGCCCAAAAGTCCTCCTGTCAAGGTAAATGTAAAACCGCCCCATTCACTCGATCCTGTAATAGACGATCGGCGACGATCCGGCGTCGGGATCGGTCCAGACGTTGCCCCGCACCACGTGCGCCTCGCGCGGGGGGAAGCCCCGCGGGTCGGCGCTCTTGTAGACGGTGTACGACTCCTTCTGCCCGTCGCTCCAGGCGAGCGTGACCCTGCCGCCCTCGATCGCGGTCTCGATGGTCAGGGGCCGCTCCGCGCGGCCGCCGCCGGGCGCGCCGCTCCGGAAGGCCACAGGCAGCGCGGCCAGCGCCAGCAGCAGCGCCCCCGCGACGGCCACGGGAAGCGGCCGCAGCAGGGCCGGCGCGGAGGGCAGGGCGGCGGCCCAGGCCCTCCAGACAGGCTCGCGGCTCGCTCGCCGGGCCGCCTCCCTGGCGATCCCCGCCCGGACCGGCTCCGGAAGCGTCCCGCCGGGGCTCCCGAGCCCCCGGCTCAGCGCCACAAGTCGTGAGAAATCAGAAGCTTCCGCCCTACAGCCGGGGCAGGCGTCGAGGTGCGCACGGACCGCGGCGCCTTCCCGCCGGTCGAGCTCGCCGCCGGCGTCTAAAGGCAGCAGGGGCCGGAACCTCGCGCAGTCGCTCATGTGCCTATATACCGCCCGCGGGGCCGGGCCGTTCAACCCAACCCTCGGGGAAATAGTCGATTACGGGCAGCCCCCGGACGACGGGATCCCGGGCCGGCCGTCGGTGGAGACGGTGTACTCGCCCGGGACGCCGCCGACCACCGGGCGCACGACGTAGAAGTAGGCGTCCCCCGGCGGGGGCGCCGACTCGTCCGGCGCGGCGGCCGTGTCGGTCACCGGCAGGTCATCGGCGAGACAGGTGACCGGGCCGAGGTCGAAGGCGGCCGGGCCGGGAGCCACCGAGAGGATGCGGCCGCGGATGAGGTCGTAGGCCGCCCCCGGGACCAGGCCCCACCTCAGGACGGTCCGGGTGCCGCCGAACACCGCCATGAAGGCCAGCGGGTCGCCCGGGATCGTCTCGTTGAGCAGGATGGTGACCGTGTCGCTGAAATTGTCCGCCACCGCCAGGTCGGGCTTCCCGTCCCGGTTGAAATCGCCCGCCCCGACGGCGATCGGCAGGTCGCGGGTGCCGAAATCCCCCGCGTTGCTGAAGTGGCCCAGCCCGTCCCCCAGGAGGAGCGAGACGTTGTTGCCGTTGGTGTTGGTGACCGCCACGTCGAGGTTCCCGTCGAGGTCGAAGTCGGCCAGGGCCAGCGCGGTCGGCGCCGCGCCCGCCGCCGTGTCGATCGAGGGGAAGGAGAACACCCCGCCGCCGTCGCCCAGCAGGGCGCTGACGCCGGCCGCGCCGGTGTCGGCCACGACCAGGTCGAGGAAGCCGTCCCCGTTCAGGTCGCCGCGCACCACCCCCTTCGGCTGATCGCCGACCGGGAAATCGGCCGGGATGTCGAGAAAGCCCCCGAAGCCGTCGGAGATCCCGATCTGCACCAGGTCGAGGGCGGAGGAGGTGACCGCCGGATCCTCCAGCGCGTCGAGAGTGTAGTTGCCCAGGGCCACCCCCTGGGGGGTCCGCCCCACCGCCGAGCAGACCGGAGCGCCGAAGGCGGAGGCTCCCGACCCGCCGGTGCCCCGCAGGGAGCAGAACTCGTCCGACACCTCGCACACGAACGCCAGGTCGACGAGGCCGTCGCCCGAGATCTCGCCGGCGGAGACCGACACGACGCCCCCCTCCACCGGGTCGCACCCGACCGCGATCCCGTTGGTGACCGTGAAGTTCCCGGCGCCGCTGCCCTGCAGGTACGACAGCGTGTCGTCACCGTTGTTGGCGGTCACCAGGTCGAGGTCGCCGTCCAGGTCGAAGTCGGCCGCGGCGATCGAGAACGGCGTGATGCCGGTGTTGTTGGCCGAGTTCACCGAGGTGAAGCCGCCGGTCCCGTCGCCGGTCGCGACCGAGACATTGTCCATGGCGGAGTTGGCGGTGGCGACGTCCGGGTCGGCGTCGCCGTTGAAGTCGGCCACGATCACCCCGTGCGGGAAGGTGCCGACCGGCAGGTCGATCCTGCCGGAGGTCAGAAACGATCCGGCCGCGAGGCTCGGGATGACCGCCACGGAGTTTCCGGTCAGGCTGGCGACGATCAGGTCCGGGTGGCCGTCCCCGTTGACGTCGGCGACCGCCACCGCCTCGGGCACCGGGCCGGTGCCCAGCGTCGGGCCCTGCGCGAAGCCGCCGGCGCCGTCGCCGAGCATCACCGCCACCTTGCCGATGCCGAGCACCTTGGAGAGGGTCACCACCAGGTCGAGATCCTGGTCCTGGTCGACGTCGGCGGCGACCAGCGCGCTCGGCCCGAACCCGGGCGCGAGCAGCACGGGCGCCGCGTAGCCGCCCGACTGGTCGCCGAGGAAGATGCTGACCGTGTTGGACCCGTTGTTGCTCACCGCCAGGTCCGGCACGGCGTCGCCGTTGAAATCCGCCGCCAGGGCCGACTCCGGGGCGGAGCCGGTCGGAAGCGTGGTCGCCAGGTTGAACTGCCCGGTGCCGTCGCCCCTGAAGATCTGCAGCGTGGCGGAGAGGTTGTTGACCACCGCCAGATCGAGGTGGCCGTCGCCGTTGAGGTCGTCCGAGAGGATGTGGGTCGGGGAGGAGCCGGTGCTGAACTGGAGGGGGCTGACGAAGCCTCCCGCCCCGTCCCCCAGCAGCCGGGTGACGCCGTTCGTCCCGGTGTCGATGATCGCCACGTCGAGGCGGCCGTCGCCGTCCCAGTCGCCCAGGGTGAAGCCGAACGCGCCCGCTCCGGCGGGGCTGGAGATCGGCGCGCCGAAGCCCCCCAGCCCGTCGCCCGGGAGGACAAAGACGTCCCGGCTGCGCAGGTTGGCGGTGATCAGGTCGGCGAGGCCGTCGCCGGTGACGTCGACGTACGCGAGGCCCGAGGGCGATTGGCCGGCCGGGGGCGAGGCCACGACCCGGAACGTCCCGTCGCCGAACCCCTTGAGCAGGCTGAGGTCGTTGCTCAGCTTGTTGGCGCTGGCCAGGTCGAGAAGCCCGTCGCCGTCCAGATCCGCGGCGATCACCGCGACCGGACGCTGGCCCACCGCGAAGTCGATCCTGGAGCGCAGCGACTGCTGCGCCAGGGCCGGGGCCGCCTCCAGCAGGAACAGCGCGCAGGCGCACAGCGCCGGAGCGGCCCGGCCGTCGCTCTCCCTCCGACTCATCGAATCCCACCCGAGAAAAGAAACCCCGGTTCCGCGCCTGGGTCGGGGCGGAACCGGGGGTGCATCGGACGATCCAGGCCCCTCCTACGGCGCGACCGGGCAGTCGCCCTTGATCGCCGGCCCGAAGGTCACGACCGAGCCGTTCTGCCGCAGCAGCTCGATGTGGATCCCGCGGCCGCTCTTGTGCTTCGGGATGATGAACTCGTAGGTGGCGGCGGGCCCGTCGGTGCACGACTTGCAGTCGATCGTGGCGTCGTTCTGCTGGACCCGCTGGCCCCTCTGGTTGATCACGATGACGTTGAACCCGAGGATGTCGACCTCCGCCGTCGTCCTCCAGCAGATCGTCCCCGACCCCCTGCCCTCGGGGCTCGTGAAGCTGATGGTCAGGTCGCGGATCTGCTGATCGCACTTCGAGGGATCCTGCGGGTTGTCGAACACCGTCGGGCAGTCGTCGCAGGCGTCGCCGAACCCGTCGAGGTCCTGGTCGAGCTGATCGTCGTTCGGGTGCACGGGGCAGTTGTCGCAGGCGTTCCCGAACAGATCCCCGTCGTCGTTGGCCTGGTCCGGGTTGGCATCGGCCGGGCAGTTGTCGCAGAGGTCGCCGACTCCGTCGCCGTCGCCGTCCGCCTGGCCGGGGTTGGAGATGCCCGGACAGTTGTCGCAGGCGTCGCCGAGCCCGTCGCCGTCGCCGTCCAGCTGGTCAGGGTCGGCGGCGAACGGGCAGATGTCGCAATCGTCCCCGACTCCGTCGCCGTCGCCGTCCGCCTGGCCGGAGTTCTGGACGCTCAGGCAGTTGTCGCAGGCGTCGCCCACCCCGTCCTGATCGACGTCGGCCTGGTCGGGGTTCGCGTCGCCGGAGCAGTTGTCGCAGGCGTCGCCGAGCCCGTCGCCGTCGCCGTCGACCTGACCGGCGTTCGGGGTGTCGGGACAGTTGTCCAGGTTGTCCGCCACGCCGTCACCGTCGCTGTCGGTCGAGCCGAGCGACAGGTGGGCCGAGACGGCCGTCCCCGGGTGACCCGGCAGATCGCAGGGACCGACGTCGGTTCCAAAGAGGATACACTCCGCGTCGCTCGTACAAACCACGGGAGCCTGGCGGCATGTCCCCTGTCCTGTCTCCGACGGCACGGCCACGATCCCCAGGGCCAGATAGGTGCAGTCGCCGGCGTTCGACTCCGGCACGATCAGCGTCGCGGAGGTGTTCCCGGCGCCGTTGAGCCTGGCGATCGGGTCGCCCCACATCGCCGCCATGCTGGTGGTCGGGGGGGAGTCGCACGGCCGCACCATCTGGTAGATGGCGTACCCCTGGACCGGGCTCGGCCGCGAGCCCTCGGGGCAGGTCCCCTGGAAGTCCGGACCGAGCACGTCCTGCTTGTCGCACTCGTCGCTCGTCGCCGCCGCGTCCCACGCGATCGACACCTGCTCGGTCCCGTCGCCCTGCGGCACCGGGGCGCCCGACAGGCGCGGGCTCGGGATCCGGGTGCTGGCCAGGTCCTGGTTCCCGCCGGCGTAGTCGAAGATGTACTGGCCGAGGCCGCGGTCCCACCCCACGGTGGCGATCACGTACCGCCCGGCGTGGGCCGGGGAGCCCTCGTTCTCGATCGAGGTCACGAAGGCGACGTTGGGCGCGTCCCCGCTGTCGAGGACCACGGGACAGTCGGTCGCCTGGGGGGCGGCCCAGTTCCCCTGGATGGTGATCCTGCCGTCGTCCGCCGCGCCGGCGGGGGCGAAGCAGGGGCCGGCGCCGTCGGTGGGATCGCCGGCCGCGCCGCAGAACCAGTCGGCGCCGCCGTTGTACGACTCGGGGTGCCCCTGCACCGCCACGACGCCCGAAAGGAACCCTTCCGGCAGCCCGGTCCAGGCGGTGCCCAGCTGGTGGCCCGTCGGCAGGCTGAAATCACACTGCGCGTGCGATGCGGGCGCCGCGACCAGAAACACCGCCGCGATGGCTCCGGTCACTACGAGGGATTTGAGGAGTAGCTTCATACATTTCCCCCCTGGTTTAGGTATGAGCGTTGAGTTCTCGCTGTCCATACACAGGTCTCGTCCGACTCGCCACCCCGGCCGTGGACGTGGAGACCGCGGCGGCAGCACATGATCCCTTGCGCCCTAGATACCGCGAAACGGCTCGCAGTCAAGAAAAAACTGCCCGCCGGGCGCCCGCCTGCAATGCTGCAATTGCCGTACTATCCCATAATTACCGCCGTCCCCGGCGAAGCGTTCAGGGGGCGGGTGAAAAAAGCCGCTCTTTCAGCTTCCTGCGGGCCGAAAGGCAGTGGCGCCGCACGGTCACCTGCGACAGGCGCAGGATCCGTCCGATGTCCCTCGTGGACATCTCCTGCAGGTCCCTCAAAACAAAGACGATCCGCTCCTGGCGGCTGAGGCAGCCGAGGTGGGACAGGAGCTTGCGCGCCAGATCGGCCGATTCGACCGTCTCTTCCAGGCTGGCGCCCCTTTGGCGCAGGAAGTCCGACCGGTCGCCGTCCAGATCCTCGAGCGATCCGAGTCCGGGATCGCGGCGCCATCGGATCTGGTCGTAGATGGCGTTGACGGCTATCCGGTACAGCCACTTGAAGAAACAGCGCCCGGTCCGGAACCGGGCGATGTAGCGGAACGCCTTGGTGAAGGCGTTCTGACAGGCGTCGAGCGCGTCCTCCCGGGACAGCCCCATCTGCATCCCGATGGCGATGATCCGGCGCTCGTAAAGGCGCATCAGGTCGTCGAAGGCGTGCGGATCCCCCAGCCGGGCCCGGCGGACCAGCTCGCTCACCTCCGGCGCCTCCCCCTGGACGGCCGCCTCGAGGCCGGCCTCGGTCAGCGCTCCGGTCTTGGTCGCCTCCATGGCGGTCTTCCCTCAGAAGGGACTGAGGTTGCCCCGGTTATCCACCGCGAGCACGCTGAAATAGACGGGACCTGTCGGCAGCGGCAACTCTACCGAAAGATCCCGAACGTTGTCCATCACCAGGGTCGAGGGGCCGAGCGACGCCCTTGCGGCCGGCGCCGCGGCGGAGTGGACCTCGTAGTGGTCGATCAGGGTCGGGAGGCCCTGGATGTCGGCCAGCACCGGCGGCCAGAAGAGGCGGAGCCGGTCGGGCGATACGACATCGGCCGCTAGGTCGAGGATCCCGTTCGGCAGCTCGCGGCCGCCTCCCGACAGCAGCCCCCCCGCGTCCTCCGCGATCACGATGTAGAACAGGTCCTCCTGCGTCGAGGCGGCGCCGGCGTCGACGTACGTCCACGTCGAGCCGTCGCCTACGGTGTCGATCAGGTTGGCGGGCGACGGCACGAACCCCGGAACCACGTCCCGATGCACCCGGAATCCGACCACCGTCGTGGGACGGCCGTAGATGTCGACCGCGGGCGGCGTCCACGAGAGGATCAGGTCGGGTCCCGACCGGGCCAGGGACAGATCCGAGATGACCCGCGGCGGCGCGATCCCCAGGAAGATGTGGGGCACGCCGGCCACCTCCTCCGATAGGGCGCCCTCGAGGCCCGAGGTGTTGACGGCGCTCAGGGCGAAGACGTAGCGGACCCCCTCGAGCAGCCCGGTGACGGCGGCGGAGGTGCTCTGTCCGTCGACCGTCAGGGCGAACGGGTACTCGCCGCTCGCGGTCCCGTAATGGACCACGTACTCCCGGATGTCGGGCTCCGGGTTCGGCAGCCAGGCGAGCAGGATCCGGTCGCCGGCTCCCGGATCGCTGGCCGCGAGGCCGGCGGGAGGCCCCGGCGGATCCGGGTTGATCGGCGTGGCCGCGACGCAGTCGGGGCCGGCGTCGCAGTCGCTGTTGAAGTTCGAGGCCCTTCCCTCGAACCCCTCGTCGTCGAGGGAGACCGCGTAGTAGTAATAGGTGACGGCGTTGTCGACCGTGCGGTCGGCGCACGAGGAGGGGCCGGTCGGCTCGCACTCCACCGGAGCGTAGGGGCCGGCGGGATCGGCCCGGGCCCGGAACAGGCGCACTCCCGCGACCGGCTCCGGGGGCGGCGTCCAAAAGAGCTGCACCTCGGCGTTGCCCGCGCTCGCCGCGAGATCGGCCGGGGGGGGCGGGGCCGGCGTGGCGAGCACCGTGAGCGGATCGCCCAGGAAGGTGTACGACTGCAGGTCGACGATCGACCCGCGGCTCCACAGGGCGGTGCGCACGGCGAGCGTCGCGGGGCCGAGGACCCGCTCCTTCGCCGGGCCGAACAGCGGCTCGAGCACCTGATCGCTTAGGACCTCGCCCGCGAACACGTTGGACAGGCCGGACGGGGCCAGAGTGGCGATCGCCCCGCCGGCCGGGTTGTTGGTCATCCCCTCGCCCAGCGACCCGTGCTCGAGGAGGAAGTGGAATCCGCCCGCCAGACAGTTGATGTTCAGCATGAACGGGAGCGGTCCGTCGTTGCTCAGCGCCTTCGCGTCCGCCGTCGTGAAGAAGGTGTCGAGGCCCCAGGTGTCGAAGGACCCGTGCCCGATGTACGACAGGATCGCCGCGCCGCCCCCCAGCTCGTCCAGGAGCGCCGTCCGGAAGCCGGCCGCATCGCCCGCGTTCCACGGCGGGCGGGCGAAGTAGAGGGGCGGGTCCGGGGCGCTGTAGGGGGCGCGCGCGAAATATCTCGCCTGAGCGTCGTCGTGGATCGACTCGAAGGACGCGGCCTCGCCGGCGAACTTCCCGTCGCCGGCCACGAACAGGGCGCGCCCCTTCCACAGCCCCGGGGGGGGCGACTGCTCGTAGAGCCGGATCTTGTCGAACACCGCCGCCGCCTCGGCCGCCGTCCGGGCGCTGATCCGCCCCAGGATGACGTCCGGGAGCTGGTCGTCGCCCCTAAACGAGGCGATCCAGTTGTCGCTGCTGTAGTACCCGAGGATGGAGCTGAGGTGGAACATGATCGGGGTCGGCACCTGATCGACCCAGTCGGCGCGGCCGAGGGTGTTCTTGTAGTCGGGGGTGCCGTCCCCCACCAGGAGGACCACCGAGGGGGGCGCGGCGCCGCCGCCCCGCCAGTTGTCGAACGCGTAGGCGAGGAAGGCGCGCACGGCGTTGACGTCCCTGAGGCCGAAGCTGAACTCGTCGTAGATCTGATCGATGTAGACCACCCGGGAGGTCAGTCCCTGAGTCGTCAGCCGGTGGCTCAGGAGCGCGTCGAGCGCGCCGCCCGGCGAGGGGTCCACCGTGTCCCGCGCCGCGATCACCAGGATGTCGGCCGCGTTGGCCGGGTCCTTCAGGACGGGATCCGGCGCCCGCAGGATCGCGTCGGGGATCCGGATCCCCCCCGGGCCGGCCACCACGAACGAGCGCAGCGCCGGCGCGGCGGGGTCGTCGTCGCGGCGCACCTCGAAGGTGTAGGTCGAGGTGGGCACGCCGGCCGCCGCCCCGGTGATGCGCACCGGGTCGGCCTGCCCCCCGGTCGGGAGGCTCCGGCCGACCTCGTAGATCGTCGGCGCCGCGCCGCTGAACCCCTCGACCTCGAACCGGGCGTCCTGGTTCGGGTAGGAGAACGTCAGCGCGTCGCCCACCGCCCGGAAGCGTCGGCGGTAGCGCACCGTGATGCGGTCCAGATACTGCCGGTCCAACCCGACGCCCGCGATCCCCGGAGCCAGCAGATGCACCGTGGTCGGGTCGGCCAGCGACGACTGCGAGACCGAGAACTCCTGCTCGTGGATCACCTCGCCGTCCCAGGTGAAGTCGACTCCCTCGGAGGTGTTGCCGTTGACCCAGACCTGAGTCCGGTGGTCGGGGTCCTCGATCTGGCTCGTGCCGCCCCTCAGGCGGACGGTCACGCTCGCCGCGGCCGCGACCGCGGCGGGGTCCGGGAGGGCCAGGGAGACGTCGCGCTGCTCCTGAGCGCTTCCCGCGAGGAGCGAGGGGATGGAGAAGTACGGCTCGGCCTCCCCCAGCGGGAAGAAGACGTCGTTCTCCTCCCATACCGCGGCCGAGGCGAAATCGGGCGCCGCGGGCAGGCCGGGTGAGCCGGGCGCGCCGTCGGCCGACGGGATCCTGAGACGCGGCCCCGGGTCGGCCGCGGCCGCCAGCCAGTAGACCTGGGTGTCGGTGAAATCGTTCGCCTGGAAGATGTCCGGGAAGGTGCTCCCGAAGTCGTGGTTCAGGATCGCGGGGCTCTCGGTCTTCGGCAGGCCGTAGAACTCGAGGAAATCCCCGGGGTCGAGCCGCCCGTCCGCCTCGCCGTCGGCGCCCGCCGGGTCGCGGATCGAGATCGGCACCTCGACCCCTTCGGCCGACAGCCGCAGGGTGCGGGGGTCGGCGGCGAGGATCTCCGGAGCGTTCGCCTGCAGGTAGTCGTGGTCCAGGCGGTAGATCCCGGCCGCGGAGACCAGGATCTTGAAGGCCGGCCCGGTCGCGGCCGCCTCGATCGAGGGGCCGGAGGCCGGCCCCGCCCCCCAGCCGCCGGAGCTCTCCGCGCCCGGGGGTGGGCCCGCGCCCTGCCCGCCGGAGGCGGAGCGGAACGCCCTCCCCTGCTCGTAGTTGACGAAGGCGCGGCGGTAGACCGGCTCGAACAGCCCCTCGGCGCGCGCCGCGACACCGCGCGCCGGGGGACCGGGCGAGTTGAAGATCACCTCCGCCTCGACCTCCGGGTAGAAGCGGGCGCGGCGACGTCCCGGGTTGTACAGGAGCGGCGTGAACAGGACCTCGACGAAGCGCTGCTCGCGCAGGTAGCCGACGCTCCCGAGCCGCACGGGCGTCGCGGGGAAGTCCGCGTCGCGGCCGTACACCTCCGGGTCGGGGATGAAGGCGTCGCGGTACAGGGGTCGGGGCAGCTCGCTGGGTCCGGCCGGGCCGCCCGCCCCCGCCGGGTCGCGCGCCGCGCCGGCCGCCGGCGGGCCGGCCGCGCCGATCGCCTTCCTGTCCGTCACCCGGAGCGCGGGGACCGGCCCCAGGTCGAGATCGTCGATTGTGATCGAGGCGGCGCGGCGGATCCGCAGCTCAGGCGCGCTCCCCTCCGGTATGGCGACCAGCAGGATCCGCAGCGGCAGCTCCGGCTCGCCCGGGCGGCTGATGTGTCCGAAGTCGGGGATGCGGGGCACGCTCCAGCGGCCGCCCGCGACCGGCTCGAAGCGGGGGGGCGGGGCCTTCAGGCGCAGCGTCGCGGCGTCCTGGACCGGCCGCGCCGACCCGACGCCCGGGGCGGTCGCGACCGCCAGGACCAGCGCCGCGCACGCGGTCCGGAGGAAACGATCGAACATCTTGCGCCGGCGAGGGCCGGACATCACCTCCCTGAGGCGACGCGTCGCCGCGCGTCACGCTCGTCGTGTCACAGCCCGCCCTTGGCGAGGCTTCCCCCGGCTTGCTCGTCGAGCCTCGATCCCGTGTCGGCCTTCCAGGCCTCGTAGGCCTTCTTCCTGAACTCGGCGTTCTTGAGCGCCTGCGGGTAGAGGGCCTTCGGATCCCCCGTCTGGAGGTCGGCCACGCCCAGACAGAAGTTGCAGAACCCTCCCGTCTCGCTCCGCTTCAGGACCTCCTGCGCCATCTCCACCGCCGTCTTCCGGACCTCCTGGAGGACGGGCGAGGTGAACCAGATCTCCTTCAGCGAGCCGATCTCCTTGATATTGGCCACCTTGCGGCGCCACTGGACGCAGGGGTAGATGTTCCCGTACGGATCGATGGTGACCGAGGAGCGGCCGGTCCCGCAGACGGCCTCGCCGGGAGCGTGCTCGCGCGGCCTGGGGACGCTCTCCCGGCGGGCCCCGGCGTACGCCTCGTCCTTCCAGAATCTCTCCAGGAAGTCGTCGGACGCCATCAGGGCCAGGGGGTCCCGATCGCCGTCGTCTCGCGGCGTGATGACCGGATCGAAGAGGACGGTCGCGCCGAGCTCCCGGCCCAGCCGATGGATGTCCAGCACCTCGTCCTGGTTGTCCTTGGTGATGGGGCACTTGAGGTTCACCTTGATCCCCAGCCCGCGCAGGTGGCGCACCGCGTCGATCACCCGCTGCAGCGAGCCCGGCACGCAGGTGAGCTTCTCGTGGGTCCGGGGACGGGCGCCGTGAATGCTGATCTCGACCTCCACCGGGTTGGCGACCTCCTTGATCCTCTTCGCCGTCGCCGCGTCGATCAGGTAGCCGTTGGTGTAGATGCGCAACGCGAAACGCAGGCCGCGCGCGGCCCGCGCGATCTCGAAGAAGTCCCTGCGGACCAGCGGCTCGCCGCCGGTGAGCCCCAGATAGAGGATGTTGAAATCCGCCAGCTTGCGCAGCGCGTCGATCACCTCCCCCGTCGACATCTCCCGCCGCCCGGTCGGGCAGTTGTAGCAGAAGGAGCAGGCGTGGTTGCAGACGAAGGTCAGCTCGAACAGCGCCGACATGGGCGCCGCCCGGTTGAAGTTGCGGATCTTGATCCGCTCCAGGACGCCGGGCATCTCAGCTCACCATCCGCCGGGCCCGCAGCGAGGCGGCGAACTCCAGGACGTCCCTCTCCGCCCGCTCGCGGCCGACCTGGTACCGCGCGACGATCGCCTCGACGATCTCCCTAAGCGATCGCCGGCCGTCGATCAGGTCCCACACCGTGCTCCCGATCTCGTTGAGGACGTTGACCTCCCCCTCCTCGGGGAGCACGACGGTGGCCTCCCCGTCGTAGACGCGGTAGGCGGCGTCCGGGTTCCTGGTGAGCACGGCGTCGAGGTCCATCGGCTCAGCTCTCCTGCACGACGCTCCAGAATGAATCGTCCCGGCGGAAGCGCAGCCTGTACACGGGGACCTCACGCAGCGCCCGTCCGGCGGCCGCCAGGGCGCGCGCCGCGCGCTGCGGCTCCTGCATGACGAACGGGAGACAGCCGGCGACCTCGGCCAGGGCGCGGGCGCCCGTCAGCCTCTCCCGCGCGACCCGCTCGCTCTTCACCAGGCGGTTGAGGGAGGCGATCGGAAAGCACGCGCGGGTCTCGGGCACGCGGTGAAACGCCATGCCGAACGGGATGCCGGCCGCGACGTAGGCGCCGTCGTGCGGGACCACCAGGGTCAGGTCGTCGCTGAGGATCGTGTCGTGCGGGCAGAGGTGGGTCACCGTGGTCTTGCCGCTGCCGGACGGCCCGAAGAAGACGTAGGCCCTGCGCCGCCTCACCACGCCGGAGCCGTGCAGCAGGAACCCGCCGCGCTCCACGACGATCGAAGCCGTGAGCACCCTCAGGAAGTTCTCCAGCCCCCGCTCGAAGAGGGGGCCGGCGCTGCTGACGAGGGCCAGAGCGGCCCGGCGCGGCTCGCTGTCCACCCGTCCGGCGAACTCGTACGACCACAGGTGCAGCCTCGATCCCCGGGCGCGCCTGCCCATCCGGTAGATCTCGGCGCTCCCGTCGGCGGGCAGGCGCAGGAAGGCATCGACCCCGGCCGGGTGGAGGGTGATGGTCATGTCGGGCGATTCCGCCGCGTCGATCACGAAGGGCCGGTAGACGTCCGCCATCCACGCCGCCTGCTCCCGCGACAGCCCTTCGAGCCGCATCCCCACCGGGCCGATGGACAGCGATACTCCGCAGGCCCCGAAGCCGGACCGCAGGCGCGCGAAGTAGGCCTCGTCCGGCTCGATATCGGCCGCGTCGCGCAGGCCTGCTCCGCCGCTTCGCACCTCCGGTTCCGGATGCTCTACGCTCAACCCCATCTGGCGCATGCGGTTGTTCTGCCCCTCCGGACGGTCTCCGGGCCGCCGCAATGGTTGATTTTCCTGAACTCCCGCCTCGGGGACGGCCCGAAATATACCGCCATCCCCCCCTCTTGTCCAAACATATCGGACCGGGAGCGCCCGATTGTGTCCAGGAAGCGACACCCGGCCCCTCCCGGGCGGGATGGCGGGTCGGCTAGGGGCCGACGGGGCCGACCAGATCGGCGAAGCGCGGGTCCTTCCTGAGGGCCGCCAGCCGGCCGTCCCCCCGGATGAACTCGAGATCCTCCGCGCCCAGCTCGATGGATCTCTTCAGGTGGCGGAAGGCGAGGTCGATCGCCCCCCGCCCCGCGTAATGGACGGCCAGGTCGTACTCCGGCTCCTCGCTCCAGGGCTCCAGGAGGCGGTAGATCTGCAGCGCGCCCTCCGCCTTCTCCGGGTCGCTCCGCTCGAAGTAGTGTCCGAGGAGGTGGTACGGAGCCCCCCTGAAGGGATAGTTGCACTGGAACAGCTCGAACGGCTCGAGGATCATCTCATGGCGCCGGTTGCGCACCATCAGGAAGAGGATCAGCTCGAGCGCGGTGTAGTTCGCGGGGTCCTGCTCCAGCACCTCGTAGGCGATCGTCGAGGCGGTGCCGGCGGCGCCGTGATCGCCCGCGAGGCGGGCGCGGAACAGGCTGTCGTTCAGGGATGTGAGGTCTCTCGGGTCGGGCCAGTTCTGTTTCTCCAGGCAGATCGGGCTGTTGTCCCAGGGAAGGGCGAGGGCCCGGACGCCCTTCAGCACCTTGCGGCGCGTGCGCTCCGACACGGGGCGCGGTCCCGGCGGCAGCGAGGCGGACGGGGCCAGCGCCGCGAGGTCTCGGGCCCACCCGGGAACCGGATCGATCGGTCTCTCCTCGGCCGGGTCGGACTCCAGGTCGAACGCCTCCAGCCGGCGGCCCAGGATCACCTTCCGGCGCCCCTCGATGACGGCGAACATCGGGCTCCAGCCGTAGGCGGCCCAGGGCTGCCAGGCTTCGACGATGTAGGCGCGGCCCCGCGGGGCCGGCGCGCTCTTCTCCCCCGCCGCGCCCGCCGGCCCGGCGAGCGGGACGAGCGAGCGCCCCGCCATCGAGGCGGGGATCCTCGCCGAGAGCAGCTCGAGGATGGTGGGCGCGACGTCGATGAGCCCGACCACGCGGCGGACCACGCGGCCGGATCGCGACCCGGCGGGCGCCACGATGAGCGGGACCCGGATCGTGCCCTCGTAGACGTAGATCCCGTGTCCGGTCTCCTGGTGGTCGCCCAGCCCCTCGCCGTGCGATCCGGCCAGGACGACGTGGGTGGCGCCCTCCAGGCCTCTCGACCGGAGGCCCTCCAGCAGCCTCCCGATCTGGGAGTCGACGTGGGCCACCTCTCCCTGGTACGGGTCCTGCGCGAAGCGCTCCGCCAGCGGCCCGGGAGGGTCGTGGTCGGAGTGGGGGTCGTACAGGTCGATCCACAGGAAGAACGGCC
>JBHIBC010000024.1:0-40120 GCA_046758905.1 Acidobacteriota bacterium
AAGGTAGCGAAATTCCTTGTCGGGTAAGTTCCGACCTGCACGAATGGCGTAACGAGTGGGGCACTGTCTCAACGAGGGACCCGGCGAAATTGAAGTAGGCGTAAAGATGCGCTTTACCCGCAGCAGGACAAAAAGACCCCGTGGAGCTTTACTGTAGCTTGGTATTGAGTTAGGGCTTAGCTTGTGGAGGATAGGTGGGAGGCTGAGAAGCTGGGGCGCTAGCCTCGGTGGAGCCGTCAGTGAAATACCACCCTGGTTAAGTTTTGGCCCTAACCCCTGACCGTAACCCGGCAGGGGGACAGTGCCAGGTGGGCAGTTTGACTGGGGCGGTCGCCTCCTAAAAGGTAACGGAGGCGCCCAAAGGTCCCCTCAGCACGGTCGGCAATCGTGCGTCGAGTGTAAAGGCACAAGGGGGCTTGACTGCGAGACCTACAAGTCAAGCAGGTGCGAAAGCAGGGCTTAGTGATCCGGCGGTTCCGTGTGGAAGGGCCGTCGCTCAACGGATAAAAGGTACGCCGGGGATAACAGGCTTATCTCCCCCAAGAGTTCACATCGACGGGGAGGTTTGGCACCTCGATGTCGGCTCATCGCATCCTGGGGCTGAAGCAGGTCCCAAGGGTTGGGCTGTTCGCCCATTAAAGCGGTACGTGAGCTGGGTTTAGAACGTCGTGAGACAGTTCGGTCCCTATCTGGTGTGGGCGCAGGATACCTGAGGGGATCTGTCCCTAGTACGAGAGGACCGGGACGGACGGACCACTAGTGTACCAGTTGTCTCGCCAGAGGCAGCGCTGGGTAGCTATGTCCGGAAAGGAGAAGCGCTGAAAGCATATAAGCGCGAAGCCCCCCCCGAGATGAGGTATCCCCTCCGCCTTCGGGCGGACTGAAGGCCCCTGGGAGACGACCAGGTTGATAGGCCGGAGGTGTAAGTGGGGCAACCCATTCAGCTGACCGGTACTAATTGGCCGTGAGGCTTGACCATGACGTCTCGCAGCGCCTTTGCGAGTTGACCGGATCGTTGTCAACGGCATCTTCCGGCGAAGACGCCCGCTCCCGCGGAGGAGTTCCCGCCCCGCACCTGAACCCGCGGACAGCACCCGCCCGCAAACCCCCGATCGCCTTGCGGAGAGGACCGATGGGACCGCGCGGGCGAGGGCGACCCGTCGCGGCCGGTGCTGAATCCGTGCAGCGCGGGGGGGATAAAGCTGTTGATTCCAGAGGGGTTTCGCCGTACTCTCAGGCCGACCCTGAGGCTCCGCCGGCTCAGCAGGGCGAGGGATCATGATTTCGACGAAAATCGTCCGATTTTTGACACTCTTGCCACTAGGCCTCGTTGTCGCGTCCGGGCCGAGCTTCGCGGAGGACACCACGGGGAAGTGGCAGTTCGGGTTCGGCCTCTCGTTCTACTCGACCACCGACATCATCCGAAGCAACGCCGACATCGCGCTCACCGGTGAGGTGGTCGACGAGAGCGGCCTGCCGTCGGTCCGCTACGTCGACGAGAGGCCGGACGACAACCTCCTCAACCAGCCGAGCGTCAGCGACGATTTCAAGTTCGATTTCAACGTCAGCTACGGCGTCACCCGCTGGCTGGCGGTGGAGCTCGCCACCTCCTACCTCAAGGCGCCGGTGGGCGACTTCGAGTTCTACAGCGAGGACCAGACGAAGCCGATCACCTCGACCGGGAAGGCGAACCCGGATGGCCTCGCGATCTGCGGTGCGGACCTGGGCCAGACCTGCTTCAACTACGAGACCTCAAGCGAGTTCAAGACCACCACGAACTCCTTCGTGTCGGTCGGCGACCTGACCGAGATCCCGCTCATGCTCAGCGGGCTGGTGCGCTTCCGCCCGGAGAGCCCCTTCGACCCGTACATCGGGCTGGGGGTGGGCTACATCTTCACCGACCTGCAGACCGGGGACGACTTCCAGGCCCGCGCCGAGCAGGTGTCGAAGCTGACCGTCGGCGCGATCAGCCGGGGCCAGATCACCGACGCGACCCCCCCGCCCGACCCGCGGGGCACCGGCTTCACGCCCGGCCCCCTGGCCGCCGAGGTCCATGACGCCTTCGAGTGGCACGCGGTGGGCGGCGTGGACTACTACGTCAACGAGCGCTTCTCGTTCTTCGTCGACGCCCGCTACGTCTGGACCGACGGCGCCGTGGAGATCCGCAGCGACGGCGCGCCGCAGGTCCGGATCGCGGTGCCCGACAAGGGGACGCTTCTCCTGTTCCAGGAAGGGGAGATCGCATCCCCGTTCGACCGCTGCGACGGCCCGGACAGCCAGTGCCTCCTGTGGGAGGATCTGGGCGTCCGGAGGAACCTGTTCACGGGGGTCATCGGCAACTCGGTCTTCCAGGCCAGCTGCGCGAGCGACCCGCACGCTTACGACGAGGCCACCGGGACGGTGGGCGGCCCGATCGAGTACAACTGCCAGAACAGCGGCTACCTCGAGACCGAGGACAAGAACTTCAACGGCCTGCTGGACTTCGGCGAGGATGTCAATTTCAACGGCCGGCTGGACGACGGCGAGGACGCGAACGAGAACGGGATCCTGGACACGGAGGACAATGGCGTCATCTACGTCCTCCCGCCGGGCACCAGGGACCCGAACGAGCGGTTCGACGACATGACCTTCTACTGTCCGAACTGCGACAACAACGCCAAGGTGATCCGGTTCGGCACCTTCCCGTCTCCGTGCGATCCCGAACGCCAGGTCTGCGACGGCAGTATGGCCCACCCGCAGAAGCCCCAGATCCTGCTCAATCTCGACACCGAGGACGTCAATTTCAACGGGATGCTCGATCGGTTCCTGTCGTTCGGCGTGGACGTCTGCACCGATCCCGATCTCGTCGACCAGTTCCCCGAGTGCCAGGATCGCAACCCGCCGGAGTCGACCGCGGTGCGGAAGCACATCTGGCCCGAGGGATGCACCACGAGTATCCCGCAGGTCGGCAGCTTCAACACCCCGGAGGGCTGCCCGCCGCCGACGGGGAAGACCGCAGCGACCACCGGCGCGGACAACGTCGCGGACGTGTTCATCGTCCAGGGCGGGGACATCAAGCTGGGCGGGTTCTCCCTGGGGGTGGGGTTCAAGTTCACTTTCTAGGCGGGACCTGCTACAATCGAGTGGAGCTGCCAGGAGCTTCCCGGCGACGATGGCGGAGGGGTCACACCCGTTCCCATTCCGAACACGGCAGTTAAGCCCTCCAGCGCCGATGGTACTGCGCTGGCAACGGCGCGGAAGAGTAGGACATCGCCGGGAGCCGATCGACAAGCCCGCGGCGCGAGCCGCGGGCTTCTTCGTTCCGGCCCGCCGTGCTAGAATGAGGCCCGGGTTCTGATCGCCGGGGGTCGCGTGTCCGGTCATTCCAAATGGCATTCGATCAAGCATAAGAAAGCGGCCGCCGACGCCAAGCGGGGCCGGCTGTTCACCAGGCTGATCAAGGAGCTCACGGTGGCGGCCCGGCTCGGCGGCGGCGACCCGGACGGCAACCCGCGCCTGCGCACCGCCCTCGCCGCCGCCAAGGCGGCCAACATGCCCAAGGACAACATCGAGAAGGCGATCAAGAAGGGGACGGGAGAGCTCCCGGGGGTCAGCTACGAGGAGGTGGCCTACGAGGGGTACGGCCCGGGGGGAGTGGCGGTCTTCGTCGACGCGCTCACCGACAACCGCAACCGGACCCTGGCCGAGGTCCGGCACCTGTTCGCCAAGTACGGGGGCAACCTCGGCGAGAGCAACTGCGTCGCGTGGATGTTCGAGAAGAAAGGGTACATCGTGGTCCCCAAGGGTTGCGCGCCGGAGGAGACCCTCCTGGAGACGGTCCTGGAAGCGGGCGGGGAGGACGTCCGGGACGACGGCGAGAACTGGGAGGTCCTCAGCGCCCCGGAGCGGCTGGAGCCGGTCAAGGAGGGGCTCGAGGCGAGGGGCATCCGCCCGACCACCTCGGAGATCTCCATGGTCCCCCGGACGAGCGTCAGGGTGGAGGGGAAGAAGGCGCAGCAGCTGCTGGCCATGATGGAGGCCCTCGAGGAGCACGACGACGTGCAGAACGTCTGGGCGAACTTCGACATCGACGAGTCGGAGATCACCGAGCACCGCGCCGCATCCTAGGGGCATGCTCATCCTCGGGATCGACCCCGGCTCGAGGGTGACCGGATACGGGCTCGTCGAGAGCCGCCCCGGCCGGCTGCGCGCCGTCGCCTACGGCACGATCGTCCCCCCGCCGGGGCTCGCCTTCCGTGACCGTCTGCCGCGGCTGTTCTCGGCCCTCGAGCGGCTCATCCTCCGCGCGCGTCCCGACTGCGCGGCCGTGGAGGAGGTGTTCCACGCCCGCAACAGCAAGGTCGCCCTCAAGCTGGGGCACGTGCGCGGCGTGGTCCTGCTGGCCCTGCTCCGGGCCGGCGTGCCGATCCACGAATACCCCCCCCGACTGGTCAAGAAGGCGGTGGGCGGCTACGGCGCGGCGGAGAAGGAGCCGCTGCGCCGGATGGTCCGTCTTCTCCTCTCCCTGCGCGGAGGGAGCCTGCCGCTCGACGCCTCGGACGCGCTGGCCGTGGCCATCTGCCATGCCCACTCCGTTCCCGCGCCGGCCCTGCGGCACGCGGCCCGGGCCTGAGCGGCCCGTCCGGCGCGCGCCCGGGGAGCGCGCCGTGCAGCTCGGGCCCGCGGGGTCGGGATGAGACCGCGCGGCCGCCTCCTCGTGGCCGCGGCGGCGGTCGGGCTCGCCTGCGCCGCCGCGGCGGTGGTCCGCGTCCCCTCCGGGTCGAGGGCGATCCTCTCCTGGCGCGGGGGGGGGACTCCGCGCCTGCTCGGCCCCGGCTTCGCACTGAGGATCCCGCTCCTGCAGCGCATCGAGCGGTACGAGAGGGGCGAGGTGTCCGTCCGGGGGGAGGCGGCGGCGGGCTCGCGCGAGGGGAACCGCGTGACGCTGCCCTACGAGGCCTCGGTTCGCCCCGGCGACGAGGGGCTCCTGGCGCTGCACCGCGAGGGTGGCACCGGCGGCGCGCGGGCCGGGCTGCGCCGCCTGCTGGAGCGGCGCCTCGAGGTGTCCGCCGCCGGCTTCGGGACCTTCGAGCTCGCCTCGGGCGACGCCCTCGCCGCGTTCGAGGCGGAGCTCCGCAGCTGGCTCCGGGAGCGGTTCGGCCCCGATTCCCGCCTGGCCCTTCGCCCCGCGGGGCTGCCGCCCGAGGTGCGGGCCTCGTTCGGGCGCGAGGCGATCCTCGAAAAGCGCCGGGAGACCGGCGCGCGCGTCCTGCTGATCGGCCTGGATGGGGCCGACTGGGACATCATCGACCCGATGCTGGCGCGCGGCGAGCTGCCCCACCTGGGCTCGCTGAAGCGCCGGGGGGCGTGGGGGCGGCTCCGATCGAGCGTGCCGACCCTGTCGCCGCTCCTGTGGACCTCGATCGCCACCGGCAAGACTCCGGACCGCCACGGCATCAACGACTTCCTGGTGAGCGACCCGGCCACGGGCCGGCGGGTGCCGATCAACTCGACCTTTCGCCGCTCCAAGGCGCTGTGGAATATCCTCACCGAGGCCGGGCTGGAGAGCGACTTCATCGCCTGGTGGGCGACGTGGCCCGCCGAGCCGGTCCTCGGGCACCTGGTCTCCGACCGCGTGGCCTACTCCACTTTCCCGGTCTCCTCCCTCGCGGGCCGGCGCGGCGCGGTCCATCCGCCGGAGTACGGGGACGCCGTGGAGTCGCTGCGCGTCCTCGAGGACGACATCAGCTACGAGCAGGTCTCGAGGTTCGTGGCCGTGACGGAGCGGGAGTATCGCCGGGCCCGGGCGGCGGAGGACGGCGAGGCCGCGGGCGCCGAGGTCCTGGAATCGATCCGCGTCCTGGTGCGGGTGCTGGCGGCGACCGAGACCTACCGGAAGGTGGCCCTCGATCTCCTGGAGAGGCGCTCCGCCGAGGGGACGCCGGCGAGCCTGTTCGCGGTCTACTTCCAGGGGATCGACGAGGTCGGCCACCGCTTCGCCCATTGCGCGCCGCCGCGGGTGCCGCTGTGTCCCGAGGCCGACTATCGCCGTTTCCGGAGGGCGCTGGCCCAGTTCTACCGGTACCAGGACGAGATCCTGGGCGAGATCATCGACCGCGATCCCGGGGCCACGGTGATCGTCATGTCGGACCACGGCTTCGCCTCGGGTCAGGCGCGGCCGGCGGATGTGAAGCCGTTCATCGAAGGCAAGCCGGGCCTGTGGCACGAGATGCGCGGGATCTTCGTGGCCGCCGGGCCGGCCATCCGCCCCGGTGAGATCCCGCGCGTGACCATCTACGACGTCGCCCCGACCATCCTCCGGATCCTGGGCCTGCCGGTGCCGGACGACATGGTGGGAGAGGTCCTCGAGGCGGCGATCGACCCCGCCTTCTCATCCTCGTACCCTATCGAGCGGGTCCCCTCCTACGAGGGGCTGGCCGGGCCGGAGGAGATCGCCTCCACGCGGGGCGCCGGCGGGCCGGGACGATCAGAGGGGGAGTTCCTCGAGGGGGCGGCGGAGGAGGAGATCCTCGAGCAGCTGCGCTCCCTGGGGTACATCGGTGGCGCCGGGCCGGAGAATCCCCAGGAGGGGCCGCCGGCGCCGCCCGGGGGCGAGGTTCCGCCGCCGGGCGGCGGGGTGCCGACCGCGCTCTATTACGTCAACCTCGGGGGCGTCTACCTGGGCAAGGGCCAGCTCGAGCTGGCCGAGGCGCAGTTCCGCAAAGCGCTGCGGCTGGACCCCTCCTCCCCTCAGGCCCTCTCGGGCATGGCGATCCTCTACGAGGCGCGCGGCGCGCCGGAGCGCGCGCTCGAGGTGCTGAGGACCCTGGTGCGGCTGCACACGGGGGACGACCTGGCCGCCTTCATCAGGATGGCGGAGATCTATGTCAGGATGGGCCGTGCGGCCGACGGAGTGGCCTACATGGAGTCGAGATCGCCCGCCGGGACCGGAGGGCGGGGCCGCTCGGAGATCGGCCGGCAGGTCGCGCTGGGGCTGCTCCACGCGGCGGCCGGCCGGCCCGAACAGGCGGAGCGCTCCTACCTCCGCGCGCTGGAGATCGACCCCGCCTCCCTGCCGGCGATGCAGGAGCTGTTCACCCTGCTGGACGCGCAGGGCCGGGCTGCGGAGCTGGAGCCGAGGCTGCGCGAGGCCCTGGCCCGCAGACCCCGGTCCGGGATGCTCCACAACTGGCTGGGGCTCGTGCTGAAGCGCCAAGGGGATCTCGACGGGGCGGAGGCGGCGTTCTGGAAGGCGCTGGAGGCGTCGCCGGAGCTGACCGGGGCGATGGCGAACCTGGGGTCGATCTACACGCAGCAGGGTCGCCTCCCGGAGGCGGTCACGGTGCTCAGGAGGGCCCTGGAAAAGGACCGCGGCAGCGTGGAGTCCCGGGCCAACCTGATCGTGGCCCTGGGGCTGCAGGGGGACCTCGGCAGCGCCCGCGCCCTCGTGGACGAGGCGCGCGAGATGGGCCGGCGCGCGCCGCATTATCATAACGCCCTGGCCTACGCCCTGTTCGCGAACGGGCGCTCGAGGGAGGCGCTGGAGGAGGTCGAGGAGGCGCTGGCGCTCGATCCGCGGCAGCCGGACGCGTTGCGCCTGCGGGCCCGCATCGAGAGCGGCGAGCCGGTGGCGGGCGGTCCATACAGGTAGAGATGATCGCGAGGCTCTCCGGGACGCTGATCCATAAACGGCCGGGCACGCTCGTGGTGGACGTGGCGGGGGTCGGGTACGAGGTGGCGGTGCCGCTGTCCACCTACTCCGGGGTCGGGGCGGTGGGGGAGAGGGTGGGCCTGCACGTCCACACCTACGTCCGCGAGGGGGTGCTGGCGCTTTACGGGTTCCTCACCTTGAGGGAGAAGGAGATCTTCGGGATGCTGATCGAGGTCAACGGCGTCGGGCCGAAGATCGCCGTCGCCCTCCTCTCGGGGCTGGGGCCCGAGGAGGTGATCGAGGCCGTGCACGCCCGCGACGGCCGCCGCCTCGGGACGGTCCCCGGGATCGGCCGCAAGACCTCCGAGCGCATCGTCCTGGAGCTGGCCGACCGGCTCGACGACGTGGCCGCGCCCGAGGCGGGAGCCGCACCCAGGGATGCCGCGGCGGCCGGCGTCACGGGCGTCCGGCGGGATCTCATTTCGGCGCTGGTCAACCTCGGGTACAATTCCCGCGCGGCGTCGGCGGCGGCCGGCCGGGCCCTGAGAGAGTCCTCGGGCCCGCCCTCGTTCGAGCCGCTCCTGCGCCGGTCGCTGAGGCTCCTGAGCCGCTGAAGGGACGGGGGTGCCGTTGAGCCGGAGGCCGGACCGCCGGGAGGATCGCATCGGGCGCGAGCATCGTCCCGTCGGCGGGGCGGGCCGGAAGGCCCCCGGGACGCCGGCGGGCCCCGGCCGCGCCGGAGCGCGACCGGACCTCGCCCCGGGCGCCCCCGAGCCCTCCGGCCTGCTCGATCCGGTGCCGAGCCCGATCGACCGGGCCGCCGACGCCGCCCTGCGGCCCGCGACCCTCTCGGAGTACATCGGGCAGGAGAAGATGAAGGCCAACCTGCGCGTCTTCATCGAGGCCGCGCGGCGGCGCCGCGAGGCGCTGGACCACGTGCTGCTGTACGGTCCCCCGGGCCTCGGCAAGACGACCATCGGTCACATCCTGGCGCACGAGATGCGCAGCTCGATCCGCTGCACGAGCGGGCCGGCGATCGAGAGGGCGGGGGACCTGGCGGCGATCCTCACCAACCTCGAGGGCGTGGGGATCCTGTTCATCGACGAGATCCACCGGCTCCACCCGGCGCTGGAGGAGATCCTCTACCAGGCGATGGAGGACTTCCAGATCGACATCGTCATCGGTCAGGGCCCGACCGCGCGCACCGTCAAGCTCGACCTCCCGAGGTTCACGCTGGTCGGCGCGACCACACGCGTCGGGCTTCTGACCGGGCCCCTGCGGGAGCGGTTCGGGATCACGCACCATCTCGATTTCTACCCCCCCGGCGACCTGGTCCGGATCGTCGAGCGGTCGGCGGGGATCCTGGGGATCGAGGTGGACGACGCGGGGGCCGGCGAGATCGCGCGCCGGGCGCGCGGCACCCCCCGGATCGCCAACCGGCTCCTCCGGAGGGTGCGCGACTTCGTCGAGGTCGAGCTGGACGGCCGGATCAGCGGGCCGGTCGCGGAGCGGTATCTGGAGCGCCGCGAGGTGGACCGGTTCGGCCTGGACCAGCTCGACCGCAGGATCCTGACCACCATCCTCCACAAGTTCGACGGCGGCCCGGTGGGCCTCAACACCATCGCGGCCGCCCTGGGGGAGGAGCGCGACACGATCGAGGAGATCTACGAGCCGTACCTGCTTCAGATCGGCTTCCTGGACCGCACCGCCCGGGGCCGCCGGGTCACCCCTCGGGCGGTGGAGCACCTCGGCCCCGCCCGGGGCTCGCGGCAGAGCCGCCTGTGGGAATAGTCGGGTCTCCCTAGGGAGGATCGGGCGGCCCCGGGCGACCTGCCGGCGCCCGGACCCCGCACCGCCCATCCGCACGCACGCTCGTCGGGCGTTCTCGCAAAAAAAGAGGGGGCCCTTTCGGGCCCCCTCGAGGGGTATCGATCTGAGCCGCCCCTACGGGCAGGTGAAGCCGGCCCTGCGGACGCTGCCGTCGGAGGCGCGCCCGAGAACCGTCGTCGCGCTCGGATCCACGCTGCGGTGGCCGGCCACGTAGTAGAACGCGTTGCCCACCGCCGGCGTCTCGCTGTCGGTCCCGCTGATATTGCTGCCGAGCGCCTGCTGAGCGATGTTGCAGGACAGGGTCACCAGCGTGCTCAGCCCGGTGTCCGGCGGGGTGGTGATGCTGCCGCGGAACAGGTCGTAGCCGGACAGGGACGGAGGCTGCGGCCGCGCCTTGAAGCTCAGGGTGGTCGTCCCGGCGGCGTGCGACGCCGACAGGGAGATGTCGCCGCCGTCGCCGGTGTAGACCGGCAGGGTCAGGCTGGCGCCCTGCGTGCTGGTGCAGGAGAAGTCCGAGCTGCAGCGGACCTGCACGGTGTAGGTCGCGTCGCTGGTCGGCGAATCCTGCAGGAACGTCTTGGACGACCAGTCCTGGGCCAGCTCCCCGTCCTTGAAGAACTGGAACTGCGCCGCGCCGTTGGCGCAGCCGCCCGGGATCGTCGAGTTGATGGCGCTGATGCGGACCAGCTCGCCCGCCTGGGCGAGGACATTGACGCCGTCGATGATGGCGCCGTTGAGGTCCGTCGCCGCTAGGGCGGGCAGAGTCCCGTTGTCGCTCGGATCGAAGCCCTCGTTGCACTCCGCCCCGGCCGTCGGGCAGGTCGCCGCGGCCACCGGGTCGCCGGCTTCCAGCGCGTCCGGGCTGGGCGTGACGGGCGACTCGATGGTGCCGCTGATGGTGATGTTGTCGAGCCACCATCCGTCGTCCTGGCCGACCCTGTCCCATCCGCCGCCGATCTCGAAGTACGACGAGGAGTTAGCATCGAACAGCCAGGAGGCGCCGATCCAGCGGATGCGCACCCGCTGGCCGAGGAACCCGGCCAGGTTGAACTTGGTCTCGACCCAGACGCCGACGCTGTCCGCAGGGTCGACGGTGCCCGGCTCGGCGCTGCAGTCGCCCACCGCGGTGGCGGCGGTGCCGGTGTCGCTGCCGCAGTTCGACCAGGCCCCCTGCGGGAAGCACATCGTCTCCTTGAAGCCGCGCGGCGCGCCCGGGTCCGGGCCGGCGTCCGCCGGGGTGAACAGGCAGTAGTAGTAGCCGAAGGTGCCGTTGTCCGGCTGGTGATCGTAGATGTTCTGGAACGGGACCAGCTTGTCCCAGAAGCCCCACTCATCGACGCCCGGATCGGGGTTCAGGTCCACCTGGACCTGCACGTCGGCGCAGTCGCCGCACAGCCCGTCCGGCAGGTTGACGGTGTTGTTGTCCATCATGTCGATGATGTGGAAGAACGACATCTCCAAATCGCCCGCCCTCGGGAACAGCGCCAGGTTGATCGGCGCGGTGACGAAGGCCTGCAGCGTCCGGAAGTGCGTCGTGTTGCCGGCCGCCTGGGAGGTCAGGTCGAAGTGCGCCCCCATGTGCAGCGAGTTGGGCCCGCTCAGACCCATGGCGTTGTCCAGCGGGGTCTGGTAGGAGCACCCGCCGACGCACGACGGGACATCGTTGTTCGGGCAGCCCGGGTTGTCTGGGATCCCATCCCCGTCCGCGTCTGTCGTGTCTGGGGCGAGCGACGCGCCGGGCGGGCAGTGGAAGTGCCAGTCCATCGGGAAGTCCGGATCCAGGACGCAGGCCAGGTTGCCGGCGGCCGGGTCGTCGAACCCGCCGCAGGCCACCTCCGCGATGGTGTCGATGCCGACGCCGCCGCGCAGGTAGAAGCCGGGCGTGCCCGTGTAGGTGAACGGGCTGGTGCCGTCGGCCCTCTCCGCCTGCAGGAAGGTGTCGCCCACGTCGAGGACGCCGTTGGCGTTCTTGTCGATGTCGAAGTTCTCGGCAGTCAAGCCGTCGTCACCGGTGCCGGCGATCCCGTCGGGCCCCCGCGTGAACACCTGAGGCGCGTCGATGCAGATGCCGCCGGTCGGGCAGTCGCCGTCGGTCGCGCAGGAGAGGCTGGTGTCGTTGTCGCAGACCCTGGGGGTGTTCAGGTCCGCCAGCAGCTTGAAGCAGACCGGAGCCGTCGTGCCCAGCGTCTCGTTGGCCGTGACGGTCAGGCACAGCTCGATCCGCGCGGGGTCGGAGCCGGTATCGGTGTTGAGCGAGTCGCTGGCGACGAACTCGAGAACCCCGGCCGTCGCGAGCGGATCGAGCGTCCCCACGGTCGCCGTCGCGCCGGACCCGAAGCTGCCCAGGATCACGGACGGCCGGGTGATGCAGGCGACGTTGGGATCCCCCGAGGTCATCACGATCGCGGCGTCGGTGAGCGAGGTGCCCAGGTTCCTGATCTGCACCGCGACCCGCCCGGTCTCGCCGGTGTCCGGGAAGATGTCGTTGTCGCCGTTGGTGTCGGTGTAATTCGCCGACAGGATCGCCAGCTGGGCGAGCGGCTGGCTGCTGCACCCGATCGTCCCGGTGAAGGTCACCAGGTCGTCCGGGATGCCGTCGAAGTCGTCGTCGAACGAGCCCGGCGGGTCGCACTCGTCGCCGATGCCGTCGCGGTCGACGTCCGACTGCCGCTTGGTCCCGGCGATGATCGGCGGATTGGGGATCGAGGCGCACAGGTCGATGTTGTCCTCGACCCCGTCCGCGTCGGCGTCGTCGTCCACCGCCGAGCAGGCGCCGCTGCCGTGCCGCGCCCCCGTCTGGCAGGTGCCGGCCACGCCGCACGCGTCGCCGAAGGCGGTGCAGGACGAGCCGTCCTCGCTGCAGATCAGCTCCGGCGTGGCACCCTCGCAGTCGCCGTCGCAGGCGTCGCCGATGCCGTCGCCGTCCGTGTCGGTCTGGGCGGCGTTGGCCGCCAGGACGCAGTTGTCGTTCCGGTCCACGATGCCGTCGCCGTCGGCGTCGGCGTTGGGCGCGTCGCAGGCGTCGCCCTTGCCGCCCACGCCGGCCGCCTGGTCGTCGTTGAAGACGTCCGGACAGTTGTCGAAGACGTTCTCGACCCCGTCCCCGTCCAGATCGTCGAACTCGCAGGCGTCGCCCGCGCCGTCAGCGTCGCTGTCGGCCTGGCCGGGGTTGGCCACGTCCTTGCAGTTGTCGCACAGGTCGCCCAGCCCGTCGCCGTCGGCGTCCGCCTGGGGATCGCCGGGGTTGTAGGTGAAGGGGCAGTTGTCCACGTCGAACGGCACGCCGTCGCCGTCGGCGTTGTCGAAGTCGTTCTCGGCCAGGTCGTCGTCGCCGTCGCCGTCGCACTCCGGGTCGACGTAGTAGACCAGGAACTGCGTGTCGCTCCCGGGGTTGGTGAACACGTTGTTCGGCGTGTTGGAGACGCCCGAGAAGGTGACCGTGCCCTTATACAGCCCCGGGCTTCCCGGGACCGCGTCGAGCGTGTAGCGCTTCTCGTTCGGGGTCAGGACCGCGAAGCGCAGCGTGGCGAACGGCACCGAGTCGCTGTCGGTGACCACCGCCACCTCGATGCTGGGGGCGGTGTTGCCGGGGTCGACCACGGTGATCTCGATCGCCTCCTCGCAGTCGTACAGGTTGGTGCGGTCCACGGTGATGGTGGCGCACTCGCCCTCGCCGGCCGCCGTGAAGCGCGTGCAGGCCGGCCCGCGGCCGTCGCCGAACGCCTCCTCGTCCTTGAAGTGGACCTCGTCCCACTCGAACACGACGTCGTCCACCCCGAAGCCGTAGTCGGTGACCCCGGATCCGCTCTCGATGGAGAAGAATCCGATCCCGATCTGCCACCGGTTGCCCGCCTCGCCGCTGATGACGCTCGAGAAGGTCTCGCTGGGCGTGCCGCCGAGAACGCTCACGAAGCCGCCCTCGAAGCCGACGAGGGTCGCGTCGAAGTTGCGGACCGAGCCGGCGATGGTGTTGTCCGTCAGCCGGCAGACGCCGCCGGTGCCGCACTCGCTGTCGATCTGGCAGGCCGCGCCCGGCGTGGGTCCCCCGTCGCAGACGCCCGCCCGCGGGGCGCCCGGCAGCGGGAAGGCCAGCTGGTCCGGGGGCGCCTCGGGGATGGGCGTCGTGCTGTCGACGTTGGTGTCCTGCGTCTCGCCGGTGAACCCGCTCTCGTCGCCGTTGAGCTGCGCGGAGCCGTCGGGGTTCTGGAACGGGCCGAAGGTCCGCTGCCGCGGCGAGATGCTCGCCGGGTCGATCCCGTCGCCGCTGCCGAAGTACTGCGGCGGGCCGAGCCGGAAGTGCGAGTAGGACCAGCCGCCGAACCGGCGGGAGTAATAGACGTCCACCTGCTGGCAGAGCAGGCAGTTCTCGGCGTCGCTCTCGATGTTGTTGTCGATGTTGATCGCGGCGCCCGCGTAGGCGTCGTTCGTCTGGGTGTTCAGGTTGGCGGCGAAGCGCTGGAACTCGACCTCGAACGGCAGGCCGCGCTCGTCGTTCACCTGGTGGACCTTGGCGACGATCGGCGACGTCAGGATGTCGAAGATCAGCTCGGCCGCCGGCTGCGTGGCCGGGTTGAACGGCTGGGCGTGGTTGTCGCAGGCCGTGGCGTTGGCCGACGGCGTCAGCGGGTTGCCGTCGCCGGTGTGCCAGATCCCGAACTGCCCCGCGCCCCCGGCGGTCTGGAACCCGCACAGCCCGCCGGTCTGGTGCTCCCAGACCGGGGAGGCGAGGATCCCTCCGGGCGTGCTCCCGGGATGCCGGATCGGCAGCCAGCCGCCGTCGTTGGCGTCAAAGTTCCACGGGACCACGTCTCCGGCGCTCGGGCCGGCCGGATCGGCGAGGATCCCGCGGTCCAGGACCCCGTTCGGGATGATGTCCTCGCCGGGGTCCAGGTTGCCGTCGTTGTCGAGGTCCTCGCCGAGGGTGTTGGTCACGTTTCCGGCCGCGTCGCCGGGGATGAACATGTTGTCGAAGGTGATGAACTCGTCCGCCACCACGACGATGTCGAACGGGTCGAGGGAGTCCGCCTCGTCGATGACCAGGTTGCGGTTCAGGTCGCGCACCTCGACGCAGCCGCCCTGCGGGCACTCCGTGGAGTAATGGAAGCGCTCCTCGTCGGCGTTGATCGGGTGGTCGAAGCTGTAGGTCTGCCGGCCGATCACCTCGCCCTTGCTGATCGAGTCCAGCGTCAGGACCATCGTCACCCGCCGGTCGGCCACGTTCGCCGGGACCTTCGCGGGGTCGACGAACACGTGGAAGAAGGCGGCGTTAGTGGTCGCCGCCGGGAGCCGGCCGATGTTCCGCGGCGAGTCCAGCACCAGCAGCGCGTCGGCGCCGGGCCCGGACGGGGTCAGCGTGGCGATGACGTCGTCGAAGCCGCTGTCCCTCGACCGGTTGGTGAACGCGACCCCGTAGGTCACGGTCTCGCCGGCGTCGAACGACTCGTCGTCGTCGCAGCCCGCGCCGAGGGCCACCTGCGGGCCGAAGGCCTGCGCACCGATCTCAGTGAAGAAGTTGGGGATGATGTCGGGGGTGCAGTCCACGAGCGCCCGCGCCACCACGGCGCGCTGGCCGTTGCCCGGGTTGTAGGTGGCGGTCAGCTCGTAGCCGGTGTCGGCCTCCAGGATCCCGTTGTTCGGGATCGGCGGCGACGCCAGGCGGACCGGCACGCCGGCAGACCTGGTGATCGCAGAGCTCGCCCCGGAGCTGAAGCCGATGCTGGTCTCGGTGTCGACCGTCGCGCCCGCCGCGTTGACCACCGAGAAGGTCGTCGAGGCGGTCGAGCGGGCCGTGCTGGCGCCGCCGGTCGTGTCGAAGATGCTCACGACCGCGTCCTCGGCGCAGCTGTAGCGGACCTGATCGAAGGAGATGCTGCTCTGCGGGAAGGAGCTCGGGCCGGACGCGGGCGGCGCGGCGTCGGCGTTGAACACCGGCCCCGCGATCACCAGGGCGTACGGCTGGCCCGGCAGGTCGAGCAGGCCGTTGACGATGCCGCCGCCCTGTCCGTCCTCACCCGGGTCCAAGCGGCCGTCGCCGTCGAGGTCCTCGTTGGCGCCGGGCGGGGCCGTCAGGGTGATCTGGCCCGGGCTGATGCCGCCGAGGCCGACCTTCACGGTCACGCGCCAGTTGCCGACGAACAGCCGCGAGTCGCTGTCCGACCCGTCGATGTTCGGGTCGGAGGTCAGGTGCAGCGCCTCCTGCGGGTTCCGGAAGTCGTTGATCGCCGGGGTCGCGGCGTCGCGCCTCAGGGCCCACTGGTCGGTGAACGGGTTGTTGTTCCCTCCGGAGTACACGTTCCCGTCGTAGAACTCGTTGTCGGCCTCGCTGCCGGCCGGGCAGACGGTGCCGTCGAACTTGGCGTCGCCCTCGGCGAGGCAGTTGTCGGGTCCCGGGCTCTCGAGCAGCAGATCGAGGTCGTTGGCCAGGATCCCGTCCGACCCGGGGCCGAGCGGGATATCGGCCCAGGCCAGCCCGATCCGCATCTGGGCCGCCCCGACCGCCTCGCCTCCGTCCGCGCTCGTCACCCGCGTCGGGCTGTCGACGCGGAAGGTGTGCGTGTTCGCGGTGTTGTCGGCGTTCAGGACCGGCTCGCCGGTCGACAGATAGTCAAAGGCGAGCAGCGAGGCCGCCGGGTACTCGGGCACGAAGAAGGGATCGTGGAAGAACGAGTTGGACCAGTTGGACAGCGGCAGCACGTGGCTCAGGACGACGCGCCCGTACCCCTGCTCGTTGTTCATCATCACGCCGACCGGGACGCCGGCGGGGGAGCCGACGTTCATGCCGCGGGTGCGGCGGAGGTCCCGCTCGTTGTCGTCCTGTCCCTGCGTTCCCCCCATGAAATGCTGGAACTTCGTGGACGCGATCAGGGCCGCCTTCACTAGGGCGCCCGAGACCTTCATCCTGTCGGTCACGTCTCCCCGGTCGCCGGTCGGGTAGAAGCCCTGGGCGAAGTAGTCGCGCACGACCGCGGCGGCGCCGGTCACGTACCCGGCGGCGAACGAGGTCCCGAAGTTGGCCTCGTCGAGCTGCGCCTCCACCTTCCCGGTGTTGTCGTTGTCGCCGCTGCGGAAGGCCGCGATCAGCCAGGTCGACGGGGCGCCGAAGATCGGCGACGAGTCGGAGCCGGGCGCCATCACCATCGGCGCGCCGCGCAGCGACGCGGCGGTCGCCGGGCCGCGGGAGCTGAAGTTGTTGAACCGGTTCTCGGCGTCGAAGCCGACCCCGAACAGGGTGATGACGTCGCTCCGGCCCGATCCGACCGAGACGATGTTCTTCGCGGTCGCCGGAGGGGTGACCTGCAGGCCGGCGGGGGTGTTGGGGTCATCGTCCGCGGCGGTGCCGTTGAACAGGTCCGGATAGATCCGGTCGAGCAGCTGCAGCCGCCCGCCGTCGTTCACCGCGCCGTTGTTGCCGACCGGGACGACGATCATGAAGTCCTGGTTGTTGTACAGGAACAGGTCGAGATCCGCGGCCTCCTGCGGGTAGGTCCCGTTGGTGGCCGAGTCGGTCACGGTGGAGAAGTTCGAGGGGGCGCCGAACGGGAAGACCGCCAGGTGAACGTCCTCTCCGCCGCCCACCAGGCCCGTGCAGTCACCGCCCCCGCCGCCGCTCGGGCAGATGATCTCGTTCAGGCGGACGAGCAGGTTGCCGGGCGAGATGTTGCCGCCCTTCTCGACCAGCGCGTTGACCGTGCAGCGGCTGGCGTCGGCCGCGTCCTGCATGATGATGCGGGCGCCCCTGGCCACGCCGTCCAGGTTGACGTCGCGCGGCTGGCCGGTTCCGCCGATCCCGGTCCGGCTGGCGAAGAACCCCAGCTGGGTCGGGTAGGCGGCGACGGCGCTCGCCACCAGGTTGCCGTGCGTGCCGGCGCCCGACAGGGCCGCGTCGCAGGTCGCCAGGGCGGGGTCGTCGATGTTGTGGATGGCGTGCACCTTGCGGTGCGACGGCCCGATCGGGTTCGTCAGGGTCTGCGGCTGGGTGTCGGTCTGGGAGAACCCGGGCTGGTCGAAGCTGATGCCGTTGTCGGTGACCGCCACGATCTGCGGCGGCACCTCGGCCGTGCCGTCGTTGATCCGCCCGTTGGGGCCGGCGATCCCGCCGCCGTCAACCCCGGCCACGTCGAAGGCCCGGATCTCGAACGTGTTCTCGACGTTGCCGACCTGGGTGATCAGCGTGCCCTCGGCGTTGTGCAGCATGAACTCCAGGGACTCCTGGACCCAAACGACGTTGGGGATCCTGGCGATCGCTGCCACGGCCCGGTAGTCCGCCTTCACCTGGAAGGTGGAGGATTCGAACTTGTTCCTCACGACGTCCTGCACCCCGGGGATGTCCAGGAGCTGCCGGCGGGCGCCCTTCTCGGTGCCGCGCACCACGGTCACGTCGAGGAGCAGGTTCGGATCGACGGCCCGGGCGGCCTGGATCAGCGGCTTGCGGCCGGTCCAGGGCGCGATCTTGCCGGCGGGCTGCATCGCTTCGGAGAAGCGGATGTTAGGGTTGCCGGCGAGCGCCCCGAGGTCCTTCTTCTCGTCCAGGTAGACCAGCAGCGTGTTGTTCGGGCGGCGGTCGACGACCTGCGCGTGCTGGGCGACCGACTGCGTCACGGCCGGAAGCGACTGCCTGGAGATCGCTTCGGGGTCGAGGACAATGTAGTTCAGGCCGGGCGCACTCAGGCGGCCGAACGGGGTCCGGGTCATCCGGTCCTCGCGCAGCAGCAGGTTGGCCGGAATCCCGCCATAAATTTGATGCGGGTTGGCCATGTCGAGGTGCCCGAGGTTGATCAGGATGTGCCGGTCGGTCGGGTTGGGGCTCAGCCGCGGCCCCTTGAAGCCCGGCCCGAAGGGCGAGAAGGCCTCTGGCCTCTTGGTCGCCGCGGGCAGCTGCATGCTCTGGATGAGCCGCGAGTCCTGCCGGTTGATCTCCTCCTCGATCCGAGCCAGCTCCTCGGACTCGGTGAGGGACTTCGAGGACCGGTTGGCCCACAGGAGCATCGCCGGGCTGGCCAGGAAGAGCACCAGACCGGTGACGATCAGGAGTCGGTTACGCTTCGCTCCAGGCGCGAAGAGTGCGTTCATGCTTGTCCTCCTCGGTGACTGAATCGCATGAGAACAGAGGCCCGTCCTTTGCCGAAAGTGGATTTGGCCACGGGTCTACGGGGGGTCAATAGGTTCCCCTAGAACCTCGACGCTCGGTGGTAATGACTCAACCAGCACTCAGCGAAAAACCAGCGAATACAAGGCAAGCGCCTAACTTGCCGTGCCCCATATACGGTCAAGGGTTTGGGGTGTCAAGAAAAAGTTGAGATCGGCAATCGGCCCGGATCGCCATTCGCCGGAAGATTGACAGCCCTCCCGTAAGGTCCATAGAATCGGCCGGTTGGGACCCATGCCCCGGGGGGTCGGGAGGAGGCCCGGCAACCGCCCGGCCCGACCCTCCCGGGGCGCGGGACCTGCCCGGCCCCGGAGGGGTCGGGGACGGCCGGTTTTGGGGCCGGAGCCGCGGGGCGCGGGGCCGCCGGGAGGGCTCCCGGCGCGGGAGCGGGACACGATGGGAAGCCTGGAAGATCGGCTCGCAGCCCTGAGGGCGCTGCTCCGCGATATCGGACCCTGCCTTGTGGCGTTCTCGGGCGGGGTGGACAGCACCTTCCTCCTCAGGGTGGCGCACGATGTCCTGGGCGAGGGGGCGGTCGCGGTGACCGCCGTGTCCGCCTCCCTCCCGGCCTCGGAGCGGGACGCGGCCCTCGACCTGGCGCGCCGGATGGGGGTCCGGCATCTGGTGATCGAGACCCGCGAGATGGACGATCCGGGCTACGTCAGGAACGACGGCCGCCGGTGCTACTACTGCAAGCGCGAGCTGTTCTCGGTCCTGCGCAGCGTGGTGGATGGGGCGCGCGGGCGGACGATCGTCTACGGGGCCATCCCGGACGATCTGGGCGAGGAGCGCCCCGGGATGCGGGCGGCCGCCGAGGCCGGCGTGAGGGCGCCCCTGATCGAGGCGGGGATCGACAAGCGGGCGATCCGCGAGCTCTCGAGGCGTCTCGGGCTTCCGACCTGGAACAAGCCGGCGATGGCCTGCCTGGCCTCCCGCATCCCGCGCCACACGGAGGTGACGGCTGCGGCTCTCGCCCGCGTCGAGCGGGCCGAGGCGGCGCTCAGGGCGCTCGGCTACCGGCAGGTCAGGGTCCGCTATCGCGGCAGCGGGGCGCGGGTCGAGCTCGATCCCGAGGGTCTGGCCCGCTCGGGATCGCGGGCGGCGCGGCGCCGGCTCGTCGCCGCGGTCCGCTCCTCGGGGTTCGACGAGGTCCTCATCGACCCGCTCGGCTACCGGCCGGGAGGCGCCGACGCGCCTGCCGGACCCCAGACCGCCTGATCCCCTGCCGGGCGCCGGCCCCCGTGCGCCCGGAGGGAGGGCGGCATCCTGCTGAATAGGGGCCACGGTGGATCTCGAGACCCTCCTGCGTCGCAGGCGCCCCGCCGCCGGCTTCCGCCGGGGGCCAGTGGACCGGCGCCGCCTGGACCGAGTCCTCGACGCCGGCCGCTACCTGCCGACCCATGGTCCCGCCCTCTGTCGCGCCGTCGCCATCGAGGATCCAGAGCTCCGGCGCTGCGTCACCGAGTCGCTGCTCGCCCGCGAGACGGCCCCCGAGACGCGCTCGGCCCTGGCGGAGGCCCCGGTGCTTATCGCGCTGTGCGAGGTCGGGGGCGGGCCGGCGGGCAGGGGCGCGGCCTGGATGGCGGCCGCACAGATGGCGCTGGCCGCGGATGACGCCGGACTGGCCGCCCTGGCCGTCGGGCCGCCGGAAGGGGACGGGACGCTGCGGGCGCTGGCGGGGCTCGGGGAGGGCGGGCGCGTCGAGGCGCTGGTGGCGCTCGGCCTGCCGGCGGCGGACCGGGGGGGAGGTCTCCGCGGCCGGCCGTCGCAGGAGCCGGTGGAGGCCTACCTCGCCGCCTCGCCCCCGCCTCCCCCGCCGGAGTCGGCGGGTGATGTCCGGCGATTCCTTCGCGCCTACATGGAGATCGCCTCGGCGTGCGCCGGCGCGGAGGACCTCGACGGGGTGCTTGAGCGCATCGCCCGCTCGCTCGGCCGGCTCTTCCCGGTCGACGGCGCCGCCCTCGGCCTGCGCGAAGAGGGCGCCATCGTGGTGCGCGAGATCCTCAGGCGGGGCGGGGCGGTCCGCAGGGACCCGGTCCACCTGGCGGCGGAAGAGTCCCACCTCATGGGACGTGTCATCCTCGGCGGCCGGCCCCTATGGCGCAACGACATCTCCACCGAGCTGAGGTTCTCCGAGAGCTTGCGCGGCTCCGGGCTGCGGAGCGACATGACGATCCCCTTGCGGGCCCGCGGCGAGATCATGGGAGCCTTCCGGGTCGCCAGCCGCCGCCGGCACGCCTACGACCCGGAGGATTTCCAGGTGCTCCAGCACTGCGCGGACCTGACGGCGGTGGCGGTCGAGACGCAGCGCCTGCTCCTCAGAACGCGGAGGCTGTCACAGGTGGACGGGCTCACCGGCGTCCACAACCACCGCCATTTCCTCGATCTCCTGGTTCAGGAGGTCGACAGGGCCCGCCGGACCGACAGAACGGTGTCGCTCCTGATGCTCGACATAGACGACTTCAAGCGCTTCAACGACGCCCACGGCCATCCGGTCGGCGACGAGGTCCTGCGCCACGTCGCCGATCTGGTGGCGAGGCTGCTGCGGCGCTCCGACACGGTGGCCCGATACGGGGGCGAGGAGTTCGCGGTGATCCTCCCCGAAGCGGGGCCAGACGAGGCACTGGCCATCGGCGAGACCCTGCGCTCCGAGGTGGAGGGGAGGGACCTCCGTCTGCCCGGCCTGAAGCGGCCTCTCCGGGTCCGCGTCAGCGTCGGGGCCGCGACTCTGCCCGGCGACGCCTCGAGCCCCTCGGCGCTGGTCGAGGCGGCGGATCGCGGCCTGTACCGGGCCAAGAGACGGGGGAAGAACCAGGTCTGCCGGGCGCCCTGAGGGGCACGCCTCCCCCGAGCCGGACTCAGCCGAGCAGAGTCCCGTCGCCGCGCTCCGGCCCGCCGCCCCGCTCGGCCGCGAGACACAACGTCCCGAGCACCAAGAGCAGCGCCGCGGCGGGGAAGACGACCGGCCACCACGCAGCGTCGAGCGTCTGGCGGGCCTCGGAGAGGATCGCTCCCCACGACGGGGTGGGCGGCTCCACGCCGAGGCCGACGAAGCTCAGGCCGGACTCCAGGACGATCGCGTGCGCGACCCCGAAGGCGGCCAGGACCGCCAGCGGCGAGGCGAGAAGCGGCAGCAGGTGGCGCACCGCCAGCCGCGGGAGCGACGCGCCCGTCGAGCGCGCGGCGGACCACAGGTCCTCGCCGCGCAGCCGCAGCACCTCGCCGCGCACGTAGCGGGCCGTGCCCGTCCAACGGGTCAAGGCGATCCCCGCGATGATCGGGGCCAGGCCGCCCCCTCCCGCCGCAGCGACGAAGGCGAGCGCCAGGATGAACGGCGGGAAGCAGGAGACGACGTCGGTCAGCCGCACCACCAGGAGGTCGACCAGACCCCCGCGCAGCCCGGCGAGGGCGCCGAGCAGGCTCCCGGCGAGCACCGCGAGGGCCGTCGCCCCTAAGCCCACGAGCAGCGACGGCCGGGTGCCGTGGATCACGCGCGCGAGGAGGTCGCGTCCCAGCACGTCGGTGCCCATCAGGTGCCGGCCGCCGGGCGGCTGCAGAGCCTCCTCCAGGTGTATCCCCCTGAACGAGTGGGGGACGGGAGTCCTGAGGAGGACGCGGACCTCCCCTTGGGGCGAGTGCCAGGGGATGAGGCGCACCTCCGGCCGGTCGAAGAGGACACCGAGGACCGGCAGGTCGGCCAGCGCCGGAGCGACCGTCCTTCCGCCGACCCTGGCGAGGATCGGCCGATCGTTGGCGATCACGGGCGCCAGGAAGGCGACGATCATCAACCCGATCAGCGCCGCGGTCGCGTATCGTCCGCGCCCCCTCGCCCCCGAGCCGTCAGGCACGGGCCCGTTCCGGGAGCAGTCCGGTGCGGGTCCGCGGGTCGACGACCAGGTACAGAACGTCGACGACCAGCTGGCCGGCCAGGACGGCGGAGGCCGACAGGAGGGTCAGCCCGAGGACCACCGGGTAGTCGCGCGCCAGCACGGAGCCCAAGTACAGGCGGCCCAGCCCCGGCCAGGAGAACACCTGCTCGATGATGACGCTGCCGCCCACCAGTCCCGGGAGGATCGCCGCGAGCAGCGTGACCAGCGGGACGGCGCTGCTCGCCAGGACGTGGAGGGAGGCCCGCAGGCGGGACAGCCCCTTGGCGCGCGCCATCACGAGATGCTCGCTGCCGAGCGCCGATCGGAATACGGCCCGCGCGTACCGGGCCACGAAGGCCCACCCGGACAGCGCCAGGCAGGCGGCGGGCAGCGCGAGGTGACGCAGCAGGTCGATCGCCCGCGCCACGACCGAGGCCGAGATCCCCGGGTCCCCCACCCCCTGCAGCGGCAGCAGGTGCAGGCGCACGGAGAGGACCTCCTGGAGGACGAGCGCCGCCGCGAACGAGGGGAGGGCGTACAGCGCCAGCAGGACCCATCCCCCGACGCGGTCGGCCGCCGAGCCCGGGGACGAGGCGCCCAGAAAGCCGAACGGTATCGCGACGCCGTAGATCAGCAGAACCGCGGTCAGATTGAGCAGCAGCGTCCAAGGGAGCGATTCGGCGATCACCCCCGTCACGGGCCGGCCGTCCCGCAGCGAGCGGCCGAGATCTCCGCTCATCACCGCCACCACCCAGTCGAGATACCGCGCCACCGGTCCGCGGTCGGCCCGCAGCTCCTCGCGCAGGTGATCGAGCTCGTCGGCCGATGGGGCCGTCCCCGCCGAGCTCCAGGTGAGCAGCGGGTCGGAGGGGATCAGGTTGAGGATCAGGAACGTCAGGAGCGAGATCCCCACGAGCGTCGGGACGACCGAGAGGATCCGCCGGGCGAGGAAGGCGGTCATCGCGCCCCCGCGCCGGTGACGTAGATGCGCTCGGCCCCGGGATATTGATCGATGATCCCCAGGGGGGAGGCCGACAGGCCCCGGACGCGGCGCGACACGGCCGCCCGGACGATGGGAAAGAAGAGGAAGGTGTACGGCTGCAGATCCCGGACCCGCCGCTCGACCCGCCGGTAGAGCTCGAGACGGCGGTGCGCATCGATGGAGCGCCGCCCCTCGTCCAGCCAGGCGTCGACTCGAGCGTCGCGGAACGCGGCGTAGTTCTGGCCCCCGTCGATCTGCGAGGAGTGCAGCATCCCGTACCAGGAATCGGGGTCCAGGCCGGGGACGGTGCCCGAGAGCGCGGCCTGGAACTCGCCCTCCTTCAGGCGGGTCCACAGCGCCGGCCAGTCCAGCCGCTCGATCGACATCTCGACGCCCAGCCTCCGCAGCGACTCCTGCGCCACCTGGGAGAAGCGCAGGTGGTCCTCACCGCCGCTGTACACCAGCAGGGTGAACCGGAACGGGACGCCGTCGCGCGCCCGCACGCCGGTCTTCGGGTCGACCCGCCAGCCCGCCGCTTCCAGTCTCGCGGCGGCCGCGGCGGGGTCGTAGACCGGGCCCGGGGATCGGGGATCCGGGGCGAGCTGCTGCGGGTGAAACGGGGAATCGGCGACCCGCCCCATGCCCCGCAGCACGGTGCTCACGTACCCCTGGCGATCGAGGGCGAGCGACAGCGCCCGGCGGACCGCCGGATCGCCGAAGAACGGGTTCGACCCGTCCGACCTCCAGGCGATGTAGTAGAGGAACAGCGGCACGTAACGGATCGAGCGGAACCGGCGCCGGAAACTGGCGCTCCCGCCGTGCGCCTCCCACTGGACCGGCGTGAGATGCGCGTAGTCCACCTCGCCCGCCAGCAGCGCCTGCAGCCTCGTCTCCTGGGAGGGGATGACCTGGAACACGAAGGAGTCCAGGTAGGGTCGCCCTCCCCAGTAGGCCTCGTTCGCCGTCAGGACGATCCTCTGCCCCGCCTCCCACGAGGCGAAGCGGAACGGCCCCGTACCCACCGGAGCGCGGTTCAGCGGGGAGGCGGCCAGGTCCTCGGAGGTGTCGAGGTGCCGGGGCAGGATCGGCGCCTCCCAGCCCCGCAGGGCCGGCGCGTAAGGGTGCCGGTAGGTCACCCGCACGGTGAGCGGATCGGGCGTCTCCACTTTCTCCACCGGCAGAAAGGCATCGAGCCGCCCGACCGCCCGGCTCGCCGGGTCGATGATGCGCCGGTAGGTGTGCAGCACGTCGGCGCTGGTGAACGGAGACCCGTCGTGGAACCGCACGCCCCGTCTCAGGCGGAAGGTGAGGACGCGCCCGTCGGGGGAGAAGTTCCAGGACTCCGCCAGGCGCGGCACCGGCCGCAGGTCGGCGTCGTGGTCGACCAGACCCTCGGCGACCAGGCGCTGCACGAGCACGCTGGGCATGTCGGTTCCCACGACGTAGTTGAGCGTGGAGGGCTCGATCGGCAGTGGAAAGACGAACCGGCCGCCGTAGCCCGGCGGCCCGTCGGCGTCCCCGCGCCCGGCGGGCGGGCCCGGACCGCAGCCCGCAAGAAGAAGGACGAGCAGCGCGAAGCGCGCGGGCACTCTCGATCGCATGTCCCGGCGTCTAGTTGGAGGTGAAGGTCGCCTTTCCGGCGCCGACGTTCCCCAGGAGATCGGTCACCTTCACGATCACCGTATGCTCGCCTCGGGCCAGCCCCGCCAGGGTCACGGAGTAGGACTCCGAGCCCGAGTCGCTGACCCCATCCACCGGCGTCATGGGGACGAAGCGCGCCGCGTCGAGCGAATACTCCGCCCGGGCGATCGGTCCGATGGCGTCGGACGCCTTCGCCTCGACCCGGACGCCGGCCCCGCGCTCGCCCCGGAGGGCCGAGACCTCGACCGACGGGGGAGTGTTGTCGATGATGAAGGGCGGGCTCACGTCGGTGACGGCGCGGGCGGCGGCGGCGCCGTTCGAGGGCCGATCGCTCGCCTCCAGACGTATCCAGTAGCGGCCGTCCGGGAGCTGCATCGAGTCGAAGGCGAAGTAGGTCCCGCGCAGCGCCCGGCTCAGAGGCTTCCAGGCGGTCTCCCCGTCGCCGCGGAACGAGAGGCTGTACTCCAGCCGGTCCCCGTTGGGATCCTCGGCCTCCCAGCTCACCGAGCGCATCCCGCGCACGTACACCTTCTTGTTCGGCGCATCCGGCGTCCGGCGGTCCGCGGGCGCCCCGTCGGGATTGACCCGGATGCCGGTGAACGCCAGCTCGCCGGCGTCGGCCTCGACCACGTACCCGAGTCGCTCCTGCACGACGCCGGGAGGCTCCACCGTGAGCTTGCGGATCACCGGCGGCAGGTTGGACTGCACGTAGGCGGCGGAGACCGCATCCAGGGCGGGCCCGGAGGAGCCGCGCGAGCGCGCCAGCCGGGCCCGCCATTGCAGAAAGCGGGCCGGAGGGCTCGTGATGGCGCTGCCGGCGGCATTCGCGTAGGCGGGGGACCAGTCGCTCCAGGTGGCGTCGGGGGTGCTGCTGTTGCCGGAGCGGGTCGACAGCTCGACCCGCGAGCCGGCCGGCACCTCGGCCCGCCAGGAGATCCGCCCCCACTTGGAGATCGTCTTGGCGTCCCGCACCGGGGAGATGTAGGTCCCCGATTCGCTGGTGGCCTCGTCGAGCACGTAGGCGCGGCCGGAGTTGCTGCTGGCGGCGTACAGGCGACGCCCCGGCCCGGCGACCAGGCTGGTCACCTGCGACTCGGGGATCTTGGCCAGCAGGCTCGTGCGCTCGGCCCCGACCAGGGCTCGGATCCGTCCCGGCTCTCCGCTGCCGAAGACCACGCGTCCCGCGTGGTCGACGGCGATCGCGTAGACCACCTCGACCGCCGATGACCACACCGTCGTCACCGTGCCGTCGGTGTCGATGCGGTAGATCTCGCTCTTCGGGGCCGGGGGCGGTGGGGGGGCCGCGGCCCCTTCGGCGGAGGCCGTCACGGTGACCACGGCCGTCATCTGCGGCCCGACCCCGGGGATCGGCAGCGGCGTCGGAGGGGCGGCGCCGGAAGGGGCGGGGGCGCCCGGCTCCGGCGGCCGCAGCCGCCGGGCGGGAAGCGCGGCCGGCTTGGCTTCCTTGCCGACCGCGGAGGCGTAGATCGCTCCGCGCGGGCCCACGGCGATGGCGGTGATCTCCCGCAGGGGCGAGTCGAACAGGACGCTCGCTCTGCCCTGCGGGGTGATCCGGTAGATGATGCCCCGCCCGTCCGTCCCCGCCAGCACGTCCCCTGATGGGTTGAGGGCCAGTGAGACGATGTGCGTCTCCTCGCTGTCGAAGAGGACCTCGCCGCGTCCCTTGGAAGGGATCCGGTAGAGGATGCCGCGCTCGCCGGTGGCCGCGTACAGCTCGTCCTTGGGCCCGACGACCAGGTCCCAGATGTAACGGTCGTCCGGCTCGTAATAGACCTCGCCCTTGGCCTCCCCGGTGATCCTCAGGACGCGCCCCTGGGGCGAGGTGGCGGCGTACAGGACGTCGTTGCGCCCGATGGCCAGGGCGTGGACCGCCAGGTTCCCTCCCTCGTAGTACAGCGTCCCGGCCGCGCCGCGCCGGATCCGGTAGATCCGACCGCCGTTCCCGCCCCCGATGTAGAGCGATCCCTTGCTGTCCACCGCCTGGGACCACAGGAACGGCTCGGGGGCGTGCTCGAAGGGCGCGATCGGGAGCGGTCGCAGCTCGGGAGCGAGGACCAGATCCCCGTCGGCCGAGATGGCCACGCCGTCCGGCTCCCCGGCCTCGAACTCCTCGAACGTCTCGATGGTCCAGATCGCCGGCGTCACGGCCAGGGAGGGCGACGGGGCCGCGAGGAGGGCCAGCGCGAGCAGCGTCGGCACGCAGCGGTCGATGGCGGCGTGCGGCACGTCACTCCTCCACGTCGACGATCAGGATCTTGTACCCGGTGATCATGTAGTCGGTCCGCAGCTTCTCCTCCGCCACCCCCCGGTACACCAGCCTCTGGAAGTTGCCGCGCGTCTGCGGCCGGACCATGACCTGCGCGATCGACGGCGGCAGGTTGGGGAGGCGCCGTCCCTGGAACAGGATGCCGTTGTCGGTCCGGGTCAGCACCGCGTAGACGGTGTCGTTGCGTCGCAGGTGGTTGATCAGCCAGATGAGCTGCTCCAGGTCCCTGGGGAAGAACTCGTCCTCCTCCCTCTCCGCCCTCGCCAGCGCCAGGCCGTCGCCGACCCGGAGCACGAGGCGCCCCGGCGGGACCTCGTCCGGGATCTCGATCTCGATCTGCCGCGTCACTTCGGGGCCGCGGAACGGCTTGATATTGACGTACACGCGGATCGTCTCGCCGGCGCGGGCCCGGTCCTTGCTGAGCCAGGCCCTCTGGATCCGCGCGGTGCGGCGCTCGTCGGAGTAGCCGAGGATGAGGTTCACGCCCTCGACGTGGACCGGCTGATACTCGTTGTTCATGAGGATCTGCACGAGGAAGGCGACGATCCCCGAGGCGAACTGGGTGGCCAGATCGCCCGAGAAGAGGTTCTTCAGCGCGATGTCCTCCTGCCCGGCGACGCGAATCGTGGAGCCCTCCTCGTACGACAGCGACACGCTGCCGAAGCTCTTCTCCTCGTTGGCCAGCATGCCGTTCAGGGCCGCGTACAGCAGGTAGGGCGCGAGGAAGGGATCCTCGACGATGTCGAAGGCGTAGCGCTGGGCGCGGCCCTTCCCCGGCCGCAGCTCGACCCGCACCGGGATCGTGCTCGGCCGTTTGCCGATGTAGCCGAGCAGCCCGGTGGCCCGGTCCTGCCGGAAGACGCCGACCTCCTCGCCCGAAGAGGCGAACTTGAACGACTCCTGCAGGGACGGGAAAAGGCCGTTCACCCTCGCGGTGGTCATGATCAGGTCGGTCGGCCCGAGGTTCAGCAGCGGATGGCCGCAGGCGAGGACGCGGCCCGCCTCGCGGTAGGTGACCGTGCAGATGGCCGCGATCTCGACGTCGCCGCGCACCAGCTTGATGCCGACGCCGGCGCCCGGCACGATGGCGCCCTCCCCGTCGGCGTCCCCGCGGCCCGCCGACCCGCCCTGCAGCGCGAGCAGCCCGGCCCGGCTCAGGGACGGTCCGAGCGAGTCGATCACCCGGGCCGGGAAGCCGCTGAACAGCAGGGGAACGCGCAGCGGCGCCATGGCCCCGGCCGCCTCCGCCCGCCGGGCGAGCGGGTCGAAGTATCCGGCGAAGTGCGCCGGCAGCATGGAGGGGTCCGTGAGGAAGCGCAGCCCTCCCGGGCCCGCCGCGGGCGGGAGCGGGGCGCGCGTCCGCGACGCCATGCGGGGGTTCTCCTTGTTCTCGATGGCCAGCATCTCCTGGATCGGCGTGACGCCGGCCACCGGCTCCTTGGCGAACCCCCAGGTATAGGCGACGGCTCCCGCCAGCCGGCCTCCGATGTACACGGGGCTGCCGCTCATGCCGCTGAGGACGCCGGTCGAGGCCAGCGGGCCGCCCGACAGGCGCACCAGGATCAGGTTGCGCCGCGCGGCCACGTTCTCCATCTTGCCGAGGACCTCGACCTGGAACTCGTCCACGCGGGTGCCGCTGAACACCGTCCTGCCGATGCCCTTCATGCCGGCGCGGACCTCGCTGAAGGGCAGGATCTCCTGCGCACGGAGGACGCCGGAGGCCCCGGCGAGGCAGCAGAGGATCAGCCCGATCGCGCGGCCAAGCGATCGCCGGGCCCCGGGCGCGTGCGTGAGGGGAACGGTCATCGGTCCTTCCCGCAGGCGAATGCGCCTAAAGGACTTAGCATGATAGCACACGGATGTCGGCAGGTCCGGCTCGGCCGGCGCTCACATGCGCGCGGGCGTCGGGATGACGACTGCGACGGCCTCACGGACGAGGACCGGCGCTCACATGCGCGCGGGCGTCGGGATGCCCATGACCTCGAGAGCGCGGAGCATCTGCCGGCGGAACAGGTGGGTCAGGACGACGCGGGCCTCGCGCCAGCGCCGGTCGGGCTCTTTCATCACCGGGTACTTGTGGTAGAAGGAGTTGAACCGCTGCGCCAGCGCGAACGCGTACTTGGCGATCTGCGACAGCTCAAGTGATTCGACCGCCTGGGTGACGGTCTCGCGGAAGCGGGCGATCTGCAGCAGCAGCGACCAATGGTCTTCGGCCGCCTCTCCCGAGGGGAGGTCGAAGCGGCCCTCGCGCGCCCAGGACCGCGCCTTCTCCTCCCCCGGCCCCCCCGCCGCGGCCATCTTCTCGAAGATCCCGTTGGCCCGCACCACGGAGTACTGGAGATACGGCCCGGTCTCGCCCTCGAACGACAGGGCCTCGTCGAGATCGAAGGCCAGGACCGTGTTGCGGGCGTATTTGATCATGAAGTAGCGCAGGGCGCCGGCGCTGATGGCACGCGCCAGACCGGCGGCCTTCTCAGGACCGAGGTCCGGGTTGCGGACCTCGACCTCCCTGCGTGCCTGAGACTCGAGCGCGTCGAGCAGGTCGTCGGCCTTGATCCCCAGTCCGCGCCGGCCGGACATCTCGATCGCGGCTCGCGCCCGCTCCCGGTCGGACAGCTCCACCCCGAGGCGGGCGGCGCTTCGCGGCGTCAGGGCGACCATCTCGTAGGAGAAATGGATCGAGCGCTCGGCCCGCTCGTGGTGGCCGAGCGCCCGAAGCCCCTCCGCGACGATCGCCTGCAGGTAGGCCTGCCGCACGTCGATCACGTTGTAGACGGTCTCGGCGCCGCCGAAGGACGGGTGCGGGGTGGTCCCCGGCCCTCGCGTGCTCGACCAGACGCGACGGCCGTCCGGCTCCTCGCGGAAGACCTCGTAGCGGAAGTCGGCTCCCAGAAGGCCGAACTTCCACAGCTGGTAGGCGATGTCCTTGCCGACGTAGGTGACGGTCCCATTGCTCCGGACGATGATCTTCTCGGCCTCCTTCAAGTTCTCGAAGCGCGGTCCCTCCAGCGCCATCACCCAGCAGCCGGCCCGATCGCCCGATTCGACCCGCACGACGGCGCCCCTCTCCTTGAGGAGGCCGAAGGCGGTCTCCCAGAAGTGAAAGGCCAGGATGTCCCCCTCCCAGGGCAGCAGGTCGTAGTGCACGCCGATCCGCGCCATCGTGTCGAGGTGGCACCGCGCGATGCGCCGCGACACGTGCGCCGCCAGATCGGCGACCTCGTTCCCGCCCTCCTCGATCCGCTTGAGCACCTCCTGCCGGAGGGCGCGCATCTGCGGGCGCGAGCCGTACATCTCGGTGACCCGGGCGTACAGGTCCCAGCAGAAGTGGTCGAACCGCCCGGAGATGGCCCGCACCTGCTCCAGGCCCTCATGCCGGATCTCCCGGAAGCCGATGACCAGATCGGCCACCTGCACGCCGGTGTCGTCGATGTAGTTCTGCACCTCGACCCGCCGGCCGAGGAAGCGCAGCGCCCGCGCCAGGCAGTCGCCGAGCACGGCGTTCCTCAGGTGGCCGATGTGGGCCGCCTTGTTCGGGTTGATGTTGGTGTGCTCGACGATCGCCTTCCCGTGCCCCGGATCGGGCTCGGGGGGCGAATCGACCTCCCGGGCCAGGGCGCGCACCACCCCGGGACGATCGAGGAACAGGTTGAGATAGCCGGCGCCGCCGGCCTCGACCCGCGCCACGCCCGGGAGCGCCGGAAGGGCCCGGGCGAGCTCCTCGGCGATGAACCGCGGCGGCTTCCTGAGGCGCTTGGCGAGCTCGAAGCCGACGGGGCAGGCCAGGTCGCCGAGGCCCGGCTGCGGCGGGTACTCCACGACGATCCGCTCGGGCGCCGCGCCGTATCGCTCGACCAGCAGCGCGCGAATCGCCCGGCCGATCTCCTCCCTGAGCCTGTGCAAGGGATCCTCCCGGGAAGGCGCAGTATAGCGAAAATAGCGCTGGTATAAAATGAAACGGTGTCCCGGTCCCACGTTCGTCTTCCCGCCTCCGGGTGGCTCATCCCGGCCTGGCTCGCGCTGGCGCTCCTGGCCTGCGGTGCGCCCGGAGAGGACGGCCCGCGCGGGGGGCGGTCCGGCGGCCGCGGCCCGGGCGGCTCGCTCTCGCAGGGGCGGCCGCCCGCGCCGTCGGTGGAGATCGGCCTGAGCCTGTTCCGCGAGGGGGACTATGAGGCGGCGGAGCCGCGGCTGCTGGAGGCGCTGCGCGGCTCGCCCCGCGACGCCCGCATCCTGGAGGCGCTCGGGTCGATCTACGCGCGCACCGACAGGCTCCGCCGGGCCGAGGAGAGCTTCCGGGAGGCGCTCGAGATCCGGCCGGACTCCGTGGACGCCCGGCTCGGCCTGGCGGGCGTGTGGATCGACTCGGGACGCTACGAGGACGCGCTGGAGGTCGTGGAGGCGGTGCTGCGCCGCCACCCGGACAACGTCGACGCCGGGGTCCGGCGGGCCCTGCTGCTGCTCCGCCGGGGCCGGCCGGCCGAGGCGGAGTCGGCGGCCCGCCAAGTCCTGGCGCGCCGCCCGGAGCACGCCGAGGCGCGCTACGTGCTCGGCCTGTCGCTGCTGCGGCAGGGTCGCCTCGAGGGGGCGTCGATCGAGCTGCGCGGCGTCCTGGAGCGCTCCCCGCACCACCTCGGTGCTCTGGGCAACCTGATCAGCGTGGAGATGCGCCTCGGGCGGCCCGGGGAGGCGGAGTCGTTCCGGCGCAGGCACCGGCAGGCGCTTCGCCGCGTGCGGGTGGAGGAGCGCGTGCGCGGCCGCCGCCTGGCGGCCGTGGCGGCTTTCAACCGGGAGGACTACCCCACGGCGCTGCGCGAGTTGCGGGCGATCGCGCGGGAGGACCCCGGGGATGCCCAGGTCCATCTCTACCTCGGCTCCACCCACATCGCGCTCGGCGACTACCGGGCGGCGCGCGAGGCGCTCGAGCGGAGCCTGTCGCTCGAGGCGCGCAGCGAGAGGGCACTGATGGAGCTGGGCCGACTCGACGCCCTGGAGGGGCGTCTGGACGAGGCGGTGGACGCCCTCCTGCGGGCGATCGAGGTGAACCCGCAGTTCGCGGAGCCGCACTATTTCCTCGCGGGCGTCTACATGGCGCGCGGACAGCCGGAGCTGTACGAGCGGCAGATGCGGATCTACCGGGACCTCCGTTCCCGCTCGCCGGGCTCGGCGATGGAGCTGGCCCCCGGCGCGCCCCGGGAGCGGCCGTGACGGGTCCGCGGCGGGACGGGCCGCGCGCCCGGATCCGGCGGCGCCTTTCGTGCGCGTGCCTGCTCGCCGCGATCCTCGGCGCCTGCGGCGGTGACCCGGTCGGCGGCGGCTCGGCGCCCGGCGGGGCGTCCGGCCCGGCGCGCGCGGCCGGCCCGGCGGGGCAGGCCGCCGCCGGGGCGGGCGATCGGCTCCTGTTCGAGGACGCGACCGCCGAGGCGGGACTGGCCTTCCGTCACGTCAACGGCGCCACCGGGCGGAAGTACATGCAGGAGACGCTCGGCAGCGGCGTCTGCGTCTTCGATTACGACGGCGACGGCCTCCAGGACGTCTACTTCGTCCAGAGCGGCGCCCTGCCCGGCTACTCCTCTCCCCGTACGCCCCGCTCGGCGCTGTATCGCAACCTGGGGGGCGGCCGCTTCGCCGAGGTGACCGAGGCGTCGCGCACCGGCGGGCCGGCGCGCTACGGGTTCGGGTGCTCCGCCGCGGACGTCGACGGCGACGGCGACCGCGATCTCTACGTCACCTATTACGGGCCGAACGTCCTGTACCGGAACGACGGGGACGGGACGTTCACGGACGTCTCCGCCTCCGCCGGCGTCGACGATCCGCGGTGGGGGACGAGCGCGGGGTTCGCCGACTACGACGGGGACGGCGACCTCGACCTGTACGTGGTGAACTACGTCGACTTCGCCATGGAGAATCCCCTCTACTGCGGCGAGCACAGGCCCGGCTACCGCACCGTCTGCCACCCGCGCAACTTCGACAGCCAGCCGGACGTGCTCTACCGCAACCGCGGCGACGGGACGTTCGAGGACGCGACCGCCCAGGCCGGCGTCGTGGATCGGACCGGTAAGGGGCTGGGCCTCGTCTGGGGAGACTACGACGGCGACGGCGACGAGGACCTGTACGTGGCCAACGACGACACGCCGAATTTCCTGTGGCGCAACCGCGGCGACGGCCGCTTCGAGGAGATCGGCGATCTGGCGGGGGTGTCGATGTCCGAGGACGGGCTCCCGCAGGCCGGGATGGGGACCGACATGGCGGACTACGACGACGATGGGCTTCTGGACCTGTTCGTCACCAACCTCTCGGAGGAGACCAACGCGCTGTACCGCAACGACGGGAACGGGTTCTTCTCCGACGCGACCTTCGCCTCCGGCCTCGGGGCCGCTTCCGTCCTCGCGCTCGGCTTCGGCACTTTCTTCTTCGACGCCGATCTGGACGGGGATCTCGATCTGTTCGTCGCCAACGGGCACATCATCGACAACATCTCCCTGTACAACGACACCATCACCTTCGAGCAGCGCGCCCACGTCTACCGCAACGAGGGCGGCGGTCGCTTCGTGCTCCTCCCGCCTCCGGGGGAGCCGCTCGCCAGGCGCTACGTGGGGCGCGGCGCCGTGCCCTTCGACTACGACGACGACGGGGACCAGGACATCCTGATGTCGCAGAACGACGGACCGGCCGTGCTGCTGCGCAACGCGGGCCGCGCCGCCGGGCACTGGGTGTCGCTGGAGCTTTTGGGAGCGCCCCCCAACCGCGACGCGATCGGGGCGGTCGTCACCGTGCAGGCGGGCGGCGGGACGCGGCTCCGCTACGCGCGCACCGCGTTCTCGTACCTCTCCCAGGGCGACCGCCGCATCCACTTCGGCCTCGGGCCCGCTCCGGCGATCGACCGGATCACGGTGAGGTGGCCGGGCCGGGAGGGCTTCCGGGAGGAGTTCGAGGCGCCGCCGATCGACGCCTTCGTGGTGCTGCGACAGGGGACCGGGACGCGGCTGGGGGAGATCAGCGGCGGGGAGGGATCCGCCCGCTGACGACGTGCGAGCGCTCCGCGAGACCGCTGACCGTCAGTCCCTCCAGGAGGTAATAGTAGCGGCGCCCGGGCCGAGCGGAGGCGTCCACGAAGATGTAGCCGGTCTCGACCGTGCTGTCGCCGAGCGCGGGGAGGGCGACGTCGTTCAGGCGCGTGAAGGCGCCGTCCGGCGTCTCCGAGCGGTGGATGTTCCACCCGAGCATCCCCTGCTCCGAGGCGGTCGACCACTCCAGCTGGAGCGAGGCGCCGGCGGGGCGGGCGTTGAACGAGGCCAGGTCGTACGGCGCGTACGGATCGTGCCGCCCCCTGATCTGGAACCGCGTCGTCTCCCCAGGGGCCACTGCCGAATTGCGCAGTAGGATCCACGCCTGCTCGAGGTCGCCGGACGGGACCGAGACGCGGCCGACGCGCTCCTCCCCGAGCGGCACGGGGACGATCACCCGATCCGGCCCGTAGGAACGGTAGGCCAGGAGCAGGTCGGCCGCCGGCGCCCCTCCGTCCGCCGCGACCTCGATCTCGAGGCCCCCCCGCCGACCGTCGCCGAGGAGCAGAAAGGCGGCGCTTCCGAGCGGCTCCACCGTCCGCTCTTCGGTCCGGAAAGGAAGGCCTGGGCCTATGGCCGGCAGCGGCGTCTCGGGCAGCGAGGCCCCCACGGAGTAATGGCGGCCGTCATCGCGCGCCCCGGTGAAGAGGTTCCACGCCACGTACTCGCGGTGCGCGTCCTCGAGCGACAGGCCGACGCTGCGCGCCAAGGCGTCCCGGGTCGCCGCGATCGGATCGATCCCCGCGGAGCCGACCTCCTCCCAGATCGCGCGCAGGAGGGAGGGGTCGCCGGTGCGCTCCACGAGGAAGAGCGGCCACAGGAGCGATCCCTGCATCAGGAGGAGACGGTCGCTCCGCAGGGACAGCTCCGGCGCCCGGAGCCGGGCGCGGAGTCCGGCCTCCGGTCCGTGGAGATCCCCGGTGGCGGCGAGGGTCAGGAACGAGGCGCTCGCCTCCGCCCACCACGCGGCGCGCGCCGCGTCGAAGGAGCCGAAGACCAGGTGGGCGACCTGATGCACGCTCGCCGGCATGACGCGATCCCGGTCGAGGCCCGCGTCCAGGACGATGAAGCGCGGCTGCCATCTCCCGCGCGGCCCGAAGGCCCCGACAGTGTAGCCCTCCACGCCCCGGCCGAGCGGGGCCAGGAACACGTCGAACGCTCGCTCGCCCGGCGTCCACGGGAGCTCCATCTCGCCGACCAGGAAGGATCGGCCGGCCTGAAGCGCCTCGATGACGTGCTCGGCGAGGTCGGGAACCCCGTCGCGGTCGGCATCGATCGACAGCGGACCCAGCAGGCGATCGCGCTCGGAGTAGTGGAGGGAGAAGGCCCCGTCGGCGCTCCCGATCCTCCGGGGATCGGGCACCTCCGGCGGCCGCAGGAGCTCGGCGAGCGCGGGGTGGAGCCCGCCGCTCCGTTGGCGGCGCGCTTCGGCGAGCGAGCTCACCTGGGCGGTGGCGCATCCGACCGGGAGCCGCTCGGTCCCGGCCGCCGCCGCCAGGGCGCCGGACGGTCCCTCGGCGGGGAGCAGCCGGTCGAGGCGCGCCCGGGCCGCGTCGGAGAAGAGCGAGCGAAGGGACGGCCCGATCTCCGGGTCGGAGGCGCGGGCCGTCGACGGAATGAGGAGCAGCGCCACAACCAGCAGGCGCGCAAAACGGATCACAAAATCCTCTCAGGTCCTTAGCTAATGGTGGCAATATAGGACACAACTCCTTGCTGGTCAAGGCAATCCGGCACGCCCGGGGCGGCCGCCCCGCAGCCGGGCGCGGGTCCAGCGCCGCGGATCCTCGCCGGGCTGGGTGCCCGGCCGGCCGGAGGCGACGGTGTAAGATTCGGGCGGCGCCACGGGAGGCGGGATCCGCGGGATGCGTCACGCATCGGGAAGGTGTCTCACGGCTCTGATGGGCGCCGCGCTCCTGGCGGTCTGGCCGGCCGCGGCGCCGGCCCAGACGTCCGGAGGGCTGAGGGGCCAGATCACCGACGACCGCGGCTGGCCGATCCCGGGCGCCACCGTGACGGTGGTCAGCACCGGCCGGGGGGTCACCGGCCGGGGCGCCGTCACCGACGACGCCGGCTTCTTCCAGGTCCCGGCCCTACCGGCGTCGCGGGACTACATCGTCCTGGTCTCGTTTCCAGGGTACGCCACCGTCCGGATGTCCGAGGTCGAGGTCGTCGCGGGCCGGTACACCACGCTGCGCATCGCGCTCAGCAAGCAGTCCGAGTTCGAGGAGCGGGTGAAGGTGCGCGCGCGCGCCCCGACCATCGACCTGGAGCGGACCGGCACCGAGACGCGCTTCACGTCGGAGTTCATCGACTCGCTGCCGCTGCTGGGGCGCAACTACCAGGACCTGCTGGCGCTCGTCCCGGGAGTCACGGACGTGGACGGAGACGGCAACCCCAACATCCACGGCGCCCGGGAGACGAACGTCAACACGCTGGTGGACGGCGTCTCCACGACCGATCCGCTCACCGGGCTTTTAGGGGCGCAGCTCAACATCGAGTCGATCCAGGAGATCGAGGTGATCACCTCGGGGGCGACGGCGGAGTTCAGCCGGGCCCAGGGCGGGTTCGCCAACGTCATCACCAAGTCGGGCGGGAACGACTTCCGGGGGAGCTTCAAGTTCTTCTGGCGCGGCTCGGCCCTCGACGGGAACGGCGCCGGGGTGGACGATCCGAGGCTGCACGGCGGGGTGGGCGAGTCGGGGCTACGCGACCTGACGTTCGACGACTTCACGCCGTTCCTGTCGTTCGAGGGGCCGATCGTCCGCGACCGCGCCTGGTTCTTCACCTCGCTCGAGTACATCCAGATCGAGGAGCCGGTCAACGCGCTGAACTCGGCCTTCGTCCGCTCGCTCCAGGAGTTCCGCGGCTTCGGCAAGTTCACCTTTCAGCTCACCCCGAACAACCGGCTCGCCCTGTCGATCAACTACGACCCGCAGGAGCATCTCAATCAGGGCCTCAACAGCTTCACGCGCGAGGAGAGCGGCTTCACGCTCGACCAGGGAGGCGTGATCCTCACGCTCAAGGCCACCTCCATCTTCAACCCGTCGGTCGCCCTGGAGACCACGGTGTCGTCCTTCAACGAGAGGCCCGGCATCGTTCCCACCCTCGACCCGGACACCAACGGCAACGGTGTCCTCTTCATCGATCACAACGGCAACGGCTTCATCGAGCTGACCGAGCGGGACGCCGGGGAGGACTTCGACAACGACGGCGCCTTCGACGTGTTCGAGGATTTCGATCGGGACCGCATCCTGGACGCCAGCGAGGACCTCGACGGCGACGGGCGGCTCACCCCGTTCGGGGGCTGCGAGGGCCGCCGGCGCGAGGACGTCGACTGCGACGGGCACCTGGATTTCATACCGGAGGACCTCAACGGCAACGGCCGCCTCGACCCGGGCGAGGACCTCGACGGCGACGGGCGGCTCGACGCGGGGGACGAGGATCGCAACGGCAACCAGATCCTGGACGACCGGCCGTTCCCCGCGGGCCTGTACCCCTACGGCGCTCCGGTGCCGGTGCCTCCGGACCGGGATTACGTCATCGACCAGCGGATCGGGATCACCAGCGGTCCGTACTTCGAGACCACCGCGGACAGGCGGCGGCGCTTCACCTTCCGCCAGGACCTCGGCGCCTACGTGCCGGACTATTGGGGCAGCCACAACATCAAGGCCGGATGGATCGCGGAGCGGGAGAAGTTCGATCGGCGGGTGCGCTCGCGCGCGGTGGTGGCGCCCTTCCTCAGGGCCACCCGGGAAGGGCCGAGCACGGTGCGCTCGCTCATTCCGGCGCTGGTGGACGTCGGCAACGAGGCCCTGTCGCTGACCACGGGGCTGTACCTGCAGGACAGCTACAAGCCGTTCCCCAACCTCAGCATCGGCCTCGGGCTGAGGTTCGATCGGGAGGCGATCGACTCTTTCGGCTACACCTTCTTCGAGCCCTCCGAGCAGCGCGCGCTCTACGACCGGCTATGGAACCTCGGGGGCGGGGAGCGGGGGCTGGACGACAGCCGGATCGGCAACGACGACGGGATCGACAGCCAGGGCTTCTGCGGCGATCCGATATTCTCCGCCAACACCTCGACCGGCGGCGACGTCTGCAAGAACCCCCCGTTCGACAGCCCGGTCGTCCGGGACCTGAACCAGCTCCGGTCGGTCGCGGCGTCGCGCTTGACCCGCCACCACACCGAGGCGTCCTTCATCTCCGCGCAGGTGGCCGCGCTGTTCCCCGACATCGTCGTCAACGGCGAGATCGACCCGGAGAGGCTCGCGGAGCGGGGGGTGCAGCCTCAGCGGCGGGAGAAGTTCCGGCTGACCAACAACAACCTGGCGCCGCGCGTCTCCGTCTCCTGGGATCCCTGGGCCAGCGGCCGCACGAAGATCTTCGCCACCTGGGGTCGATACTACGACAAGCTGTTCCTGAGCACTGTCGTCGGGGAGGAGGGGCCCGATCTGATCAACCGCTACTACGTCCTGGACGAGGACGGGGTCAACGGCGCGGGGCTTCCGGACCGGCAGATCGGGCGGGTGATCTCCAAGGCGCCCCCTTCCGCCACCCAGGTCGACCGGGGGCTGGAGACGCCCTTCAGCGACGAGTTCACGATCGGGATCGAGAGGGAGATCGCGCCCGAGGTGGCCGTGTCCGTCACCTACATCGATCGCAGGTTCCGGCAGCAGCTGCAGGACATCGACGTCAACCACACGCTGCGCCCCGACCCGGCCGGAGCGGCCTTCCGGGACGATTTCGGCAGGGCGCTGAGCGGCGGCCTGGGCACCGTCGGCGAGTCGCGCCCCGACGGCCGTCCGGACCTGTTCATCCACAACTTCTTCTTCAACCAGGTGCTCCGGGTGGGGAATTTCAACTCGTCGCGCTACAAGGCGATCGAGGTGAGCGCGGTGAAGCGCCTCTCCCGGCGGTGGGAGCTGCAGGGCTCCTACACCTACTCGCGTGCCGTGGGGTCGGCGGAGGACTTCCAGTCCCGGCTCGGCAACGATCCCTCCACCGTCGAGTCGGAGTTCGGCTACCTGGACTTCGATCAGAGGCACGTGGTCAAGCTGAACGCCTCGACCTATCTGCCCGCCGACTGGCAGCTCGGTTTCTCCGCCACCTGGGCCTCGGGCCTGCCCTTCTCCTTCGTGTCCCGCTCCTTCTCGCTGGACAATGTCAGCTATCAGCAGTTCCGCACCCTCTTCGGGCGGGTGGAGCTCGCCGGCAACGGGTTCGAGTTCCGGAGGATCCGGCGCAACAGCGAGCGCAACGATTCCACTCTCGACATCAACCTGCGGGCCCGCAAATCGTTGGTCCTCGGACGGCACGTGGCCGGGGTGTTCGTCGAGGTGTTCAACCTGCTCAACTCGGACGACCTGCGGGTGACCAGCATCGACCCCTCGCTGCTGACCGGGATCGATCCCGACACGGGGACGCCGCGGGGCCCGCTCACCGTGGACGGGACCCGGCGCTTCGGGCGCCGGTTTCAGATCGGCTTCCAGATCGAGTTCTAGGTGGCGCCAACCGCCGGGGTGACGCTGCTCCTGGCCGTCGTGTCGATCTCCTGGGGCTCGATCCTGGTTCGGCTGTGCGGCTCGCAGCCGCTGACCGTCGCCCTCTACCGGGTCCTGATCGCCTGCCTGCTGATCGCGCCCTGGGGCGCGCGTGCGGCGGCGCGCCGTCGTCCC
>JBHIBC010000025.1:0-37301 GCA_046758905.1 Acidobacteriota bacterium
GGGCCGCCGCCTCGGGCGTGCCGGCGCCGCCCTCCTCCGCGAGGTGACGCGCCAGCTTGGGGCGGCCGTCCCGCGACAGCTCCTCGCGCTCCAAGTTCAGGAGGACCTCCCTGGCGCGCTCGATCACCGCGGCGGGGAGCCCCGCCAGGCGCGCCACCTGGATGCCGTAGGATCGGTCGGCGGCCCCCTCCAGCACCTTGCGCAGGAAGACGATCCGCTCGTTCCACTCGCGCACCGCCATCGTGAGGTTCTTCACGCGGGGGCGGAGCAGGGCCAGCTCCGTCATCTCGTGATAATGGGTGGCGAAGAGCGTGCGGGCCGCGACGCGCGGGTTGTCGTGCAGGTGCTCCGCCACCGCCCAGGCGATCGACAGGCCGTCGAAGGTGGAGGTCCCGCGTCCCACCTCGTCGAGGAGGATCAGCGAGCGGCGGGTGGCGTTGTTGAGGATGTTGGCCGTCTCGTTCATCTCGACCAGGAAGGTGCTCTGGCCGCGGGCGAGGTGGTCGGAGGCGCCGACCCGGCTGAAGATCCGGTCGACCAGGCCGATCCGCGCCTCCGAGGCCGGGACGAAGGATCCGGCCTGGGCCATCAGCGCGATCAGGGCGACCTGCCTGAGGTAGGTCGACTTCCCGCCCATGTTGGGGCCGGTGAGGATCAGGATCTGGCGGTCCTCGGCGTCGAGCAGGCAGTCGTTGGGGACGAAGCGCTCTCGTTGGAGCGCGCGCTCCACTACCGGGTGCCGGCCCTCGGCGATGCGGATGACGAGCGAGTCGTCCACCACCGGTCGCGCGTAGCGGTTGGCGGCGGCCGCCTCGGCCAGCGAGGCGACGGCGTCGAGCGCCGCCACCGCGCGCGCCGTGGCCCTGAGCCGCGGCGCGGCCGCCGCCACCCCCTCCCGCAGGGCGACGAAGCGCTCGTACTCGAGCGCGGCGATCCTCTCCTGCGCCGTCAGGACCTTCGCCTCGTACTCCTTCAGCTCGGGCGTGACGTACCGCTCGGCGCCGACCAGGGTTTGGCGACGCTCGTAGTCCGCCGGCACCAGCTCCCGGTTGGCGCGGCTGACCTCGATGTAGTAGCCGAAGACCTTGTTGTAGCGGACCTTCAGCGAGCCGATCCCGGTGCGGGTTCTCTCCCGTGTCTCGACCGCGGCCAGGTACGCGCGGCCGTCGCGCCGCATGGCGCGCAGGCGGTCGAGCTCCGGGTCGACGCCGTCGCGCAGCAGACCCCCCTCGCGCACCGAGGCCGGAGGGTCGTCGGCCAGCGTCGCCGCGATCCTGTGGTGCACGTCTCCCAGGACGTCCAGCCCGGCCACCAGCCGCGCGAGCAGGCGCGGGACGAGAGCGACGCCGAGCGCTCTGATCGCGGGGAGCACCCCGAGCGAGTCCCGCAGGGCCAGCAGGTCCCGCGCGCTCGCGGTGCCGAGCGAGCACCGGGCCAGGAGCCTCTCGAGATCGTGGACTCGCCGGAGGAGGCCGCGTAGCGCGGCGCGCTCGGTCGGGTGCTCGACCAGGAATCCGACCGCTTCGAGGCGCTCCTCGATCGGTCGCACGCACAGCAGCGGCCGCAGGATCCAGTCGCGCAGGAGCCGCCCCCCCATGGGCGTCTCGGTGTGGTCGAGCGCCGCCAGCAGGGTGCCGTCCCGCCCGCCGTCGCGCGAGTTCTCCGCCACTTCCAGCGTGCGCCGGGTAGCGGCGTCGAGGATCATGGCGTCGCCCGCGTCGTGCCACACGACGCGCGTGACGTGCCTCAGGTCGGCCTTCTGCGTCTCCTGCAGGTAGTGGAGCAGGCCGCCCGCCGCGGACACGGCGAGGGAGCGCCCTTCGCAGCCGAACCCCTCGAGCGAGGCGGTGCCGAATCGCTCGAGCAGGGCCCGATAGGCGGTCTCGCTGGCGAAGGCGTACGAGGGGGCGCGGCTGGCCAGCACGCCGTCGAGCGCCTCCGGAGGCAGCGATGCCTGGGTCCGCTCCGCGTCGCTCAGGACCACCTCCCGCGGAGCGAACCAGGCCAGCTGCTCGATGAGCGACTCCCGCGCCCGAGGTCCCCGGTGCTCCGCGATCCGGAAGTCTCCCGTCGACAGGTCGAGGTAGGCGCAGCCGTACCCCTCGCCGGGGCGGCCGCGGGCCGGGTCGCCCGCGACCGTGATCGAGGCGATGTAGTTCGGGGCCCGCGGCGGCAGCTGCGCCGGGTCGGTGATCGTGCCGGGCGACAGGACCCGGGTCACGGCGCGGTGGACGATCCCTTTCGCGACCCTCGGATCCTCGACCTGATCGCAGATCGCTACGCGGAAGCCCTGGCGGAGTAAGCGCGCGACGTACCCCTCGGCGGCGTGGTACGGCACCCCGCACATCGGCGCCTCGGCCCGCGTGCCGCGCCCCCGGGAGGTCAGGGTGAGCGACAGCGCCCTCGCGGCCACCCGCGCGTCGTCGAAGAACATCTCGTAGAAGTCCCCGAGCCGGAACATCAGGATGGCGTCGGGGTGCTCCGCCTTGATCGAGCGATACTGGCGGAGCATCGGGGTGAGGTCGCTCATGGGGCTCCTTGACTTCGGAGGGCGGCTATTATAAACCAACGCCGCGGCGACCCCGTGAGCGAGCGCCGGCGGCCGACGCGAGGAGGCGCGAGGAGCGATGGCGACCGATCCGCTGGAGACCGAGGAGAGCGCGATCCGGCCGGAGGATCTGGACGAGGAGGCCCGCATCATGCTGGTCTTCTCGTACCTCTGGGTGCTGGCGCTGGTCCCGTTCATGGTGACCAAGCGCGAGTACGTCCGCTGGCACGCCAAGCAGGGCCTGATCCTGTGCGGCATCTCGTGCCTGGTCTTCCTGACCGTGATCTTCGTCGGCGCCGTCCTGGGCACCCTCTCCAGGGTGTTCGCGTGGGTTGCGGCCTTCGTCCTCGTCAACCTCGTCCTCCTCTACCTGGCGCTGGCGCTGGTCTGCGTCATCAAGGCGATGCGCGGGGAGCGCTGGGCCATCCCCTTCCTGGGCGATCTGGTCGAGAAGATCTAGTCCCGAGATGACCGAGGCCATCCAGAACGCCCTGCAGGTCTCTCCCTGGGCGGGGCTGCTGCTGGTCGTGGTGATGGCGTGGCTGGAGTACGTCTTCCCTCCGGTTCCGGGCGATACCACCATGCTGTTCGCGTGCTTCTTCGCCGGGACCGGGGCAGTGCCCCTGCCGGCGGCGGCGGCGGCGTGCCTGGTCGGCAGCGTGGCCGGGGCGGCCACGGCCTACGGGATCGGGGCGCGCATCGGCGCCTCGTATTTCTTCCTGCGCTCGGAATGGGCCCGGTCGGAGCTGGGGCGCCTCGAGCGCGGCTTCGCCCGATACGGGGCGCGCCTGCTGGCCGTCAACCGGTTTCTCCCCGGGGTGCGCGGCCTGTTCCTGTACGGGGCCGGCATGGGCCGGCTGGGGTGGCGCCCGGTGCTGATCTACTCCACCTTGAGCAACGTGCTTTGGGTGGGCTTGGTCGTCTGGGCGGGGACCGCCCTCGGATCCTCGTGGACGGAGGTCCGGGTGGTGTTCCGCCGTTACGTGTGGGCGATCGGCATCGGGCTTGCGATCTACCTGATCGTGACGGTCCTGCGGGCCCGGTGGCGGCGCGCCGCGCGGCGATCGCTCAGCTCTTCTCCTTGAGGGCCGCCTCGATGCGGCGCAGCGCCGAGCGCCGCTCCGGCTGGTCGGGCCGCAGCCGCAGGGACCGCCGTAGGTAGTCGGCCGCGCGCGCTAGGTCTCCCTTCTCCTCGTACGCCTGCGCCAGCGAGTTGTACAGCGCGTGGTTCGCGGGTCCGCTGCGCTCGGCGCGGTGAAAGTAATCGATGGCGGCGTCGAAGTCCGCCTCCAGGGCGTAGGTCACGCCCATGTTGAACAGGGCCAGGGGATGGTCCTCCCGCAGCTCCAGCGCCTTCCGGAAGGCGGCGCGCGCCTCGTCGATGCGGTTCTCCCGGACCCGCAGACCCCCCAGGCTGACGCGGAAGTCCGGGTTCTCGGGAGCCAGGCCGATGGCGGTCCGGAAGGCGTTGTCCGCGTCTTCCACCCGGCCCGTCCGCATGAACAATTGTCCGAGCCAGTGGTGGTGCACGGCGGACGAAGGGTCCTTGTCCAGGCCGGCGGTCAGAAGGCGCTCGAGACGGCGGATCGACTCGGAGTCGCTGCGCGACTGGTACAGAACGTACAGGCGGCTCATCGGCTCGGCGGCGGCCGGGTCGGCGTACAGCGCCTCGAGGTACGCCGCCTCGGCGGCATCCGGATCGCCCTCCGCCTCCAGCACGATCCCCATGGCCGTCTGGTGCAGCGGCTCCGCCGGGTCGGACGCCAGCGCCCGCTCCGCGAGGCGCCGGGCCGAGGCGGGGAACTGGCGCTTCAGGTAGTCGAGGACGGCGTTCAGCACGACCTGGGGAGAGGGGCGTCCCACCTCCAGCCCGTCGTCCGCGATGCCGCGGGAGATCAGATCGGACGACAGCGCCGGCCCGAGGGCGCGCTCCACCTTCGAGTCCAGCAGGGCGTCGGCGCTCATCTCCTTGGCGGCGGCCCGCAGGCCCTCGCGCACCCGCCCCTTCACGTAGTCGGTCGGGTCGCGCCCGCTGCAGCCCTCGTGGAAGGTGAGGATGTCACCGGGAGAGGGCCAGGCCGCGATCCGGATCGGCAGCCGGAAGGTCGCGTTCTCCGCGGTGACAACCGCGACGCCCTCGTCGATGGTCACCGGGCGTGTGTCGTAGCGATACAGCCGGTGGTAGATCGGGACGCGCAGGTGCAGCCCCGCTCGCAGGGCGACCGCCTGGCCCCCGAGCGATTCCCGCACCGCGATCTGGTGCCCGGGCACGTACGCGACGTTGAGGGCGGCTGCCGCGACGAGGACGGCGAACGCGGCGACGACGATCTTGCGCGTGCTCATGCGGCGCGCGAGTCTATCCCACGTCCCGGAGGGTGTCAACGCGAGCGCCCGCGCGGGGCGCGGCCACGGGATCGTGTAGGATAGGGGCGCGATGTGCGTCCCGATGCTGTGCACCGCGCTGCTGGCCGCCCCCGCCGCGGCCTCGCCGCCCCCCGAGGCGGCGATCTCGGAGGCGCGGCTGCTGGAGGCGGCCCTCGAGGGTATCCGGGGCTTGGTCGCGTCGTTCACCCAGACGGTGGACTCGCCGGCGCTGCCCGCGCCGCAGGTGGAGCGCGGCACGGTCTACATGCTCCGGCCGGGACGGATGCGTTGGGAATACGGGGAGCCCCCGGGAAAGCTGGCGATCGCCGACGGCCGCAGGACGTGGCTCTACCTCCCCGAGGATCGGCAGGCGATCGTGGCGCCGCTGGATCTCGAGGATCCGGGCCCCGGTATGGGGCTGCTGATGCGCCCGCGGGTCGATCTGTTGCGCGAGTTCCGGGTCGCGTGGGGGCCGCCGGAGAGCGGGGGCTCCCGCCCCCTGATGCTGACGCCGCGCTCCTCACGGGCCGGCTATCAGCACCTCCTCGTCCTGACCGACGCCGAGCACCTGATCCGCTCCCTCGTCGTCGTCGACACGCTGGGCGGGCGGACCACTTACCGCTTCAGCCGCCTGCGCCGGTTGCCGGATCTGGACCCGTCGTTGTTCCGCTTCACGGTGCCGGAGGGGATCCAGGTGCAGGAGGTGGCGCGCTGAGCCGGGGCGCGGGGGCGCGACGCGGCCGTCGTCCTTGCAAACGCCGCGAACGCGGTGCTAAGATCGCGCGCCTTCGGCCCGGCCCGGAGGACGTCGTGGCATCCGGAGTATCCGCCCACACCGTCAAGCGGCAGCGCACCGGCGACCGCTAGGGAGCGCGATGGACACAGCGCAGGTCCGTCTCTCCTCTCGCCGACGCTCGGCGGCGCTCGCCGCCGTCGCGGTCGCGTTGACCTCACTCCTGACGCTCCAGCACCCGGCCGCCGGGCGGGAGCGTCAGGTTCAGGTGCGCGGGAGGCTGACGGACGAGTCGGGCGCGCCGGTTCCCGGCCAGACGGTCCGCCTCCTGAAGTCGCGCACCATCGTCGACCTGAAGGCGCTCGAGAAGCGCTCCCAGGATGTGGAGCAGACGCGTGTCACCACAGACGCGCACGGGTTCTACGAGATGAGCTTCACGGTCGACCCGCGGTTCCGCTACTACTATCTGCGCTTCTACGATCCGAAGCAGTTCGACGCGGTCAAGTACCGTCTGCCCGACGACCGTGACATCTCGCGCCGCGCCCGCCGGGGGAGGCCGGTTCACGCCGACGCCGTGTTCGAGTTCCATCCCGACTGGCCCGAGGTGAAGGCGCTGATCGACCGGTACGGGCCCGCCACGCACGTGGGCCAGATCCTGAGGACGCTGGGCCTGCCGACGCGCCGCACGCCGCAAGCCTCCGGCCGGGAGCTGTGGGTGTACGACCCCGCGGGCGTCTCCTACCTGCTCGAGGGGATGCGGGTCGTGCAGACCCGGCATCGCGGCGATCCGGCGGACCCCCCCACTGGGGCGTCCGCCGTGCGCCTCCCGATCCCGGACCCCGGGCTCGAGGAAGAGGAGCCGGAGGAGCCATGAAGCCGGCGGCCTCCCCGCTCCCGGTAACGCCTCCGCGCGCGGGGGCGGCCCGCGATCCCGGTGGACTGTCGTGGATCATCTCGCTGGTGGCCGACAAGCTGGCTCTGGTTGAGGGCGAGTGTCGCAGGAACCTCCGGTCGGAGGTCGGCATCATCGACGAGCTGGGGCGCTACATCTCCGAGGGGGGGGGCAAACGGGTACGCCCCATCCTGCTGCTGCTGTCGGCGCAGCTATGCGGCTACCGCGGGGACCGCGACGTGCTGTTCGCCTCGGTGTTCGAGTTCATCCACACCGCGACCCTGGTCCACGACGACGTGGTCGACCAGGCCGACCTCCGGCGCGGCCGCGGCTCGATGAACGCCCGCTGGGGGAACGGGCTGACCGTCCTGCTGGGCGACTACCTGTACATCAAGTCGATGAACATGGCCCTCGAGGCGGGCGATATCCGGATCATCAAGATCCTGGCCCACATCACGCTGAAGATGATCGAGGGGGAGCTGATCGCGCACCGGCGGCGGGCGGACATCGCGATCACGGAGGAGGAGCATCTGGAGATCATCCGCCGCAAGACCGCCTACCTGTTCTCGGGCTGCGCCCGGGTGGCCGCGGTGATGTCGGGGGCCGGCCCCGAGAGGTCGGAGGCCCTGGCCGGGTACGGGATGAACTTAGGCATGGCGTTTCAGATCATCGACGACCTGCTCGATTTCGTGGCCGACGAACGGGTCCTGGGGAAGCCGGTCGCCTCCGACCTGAAGGAGGGGAAGCTCACGCTGCCGCTGATCTACCTGCTCCAGCAGGGCGGCGCCGCGGAGCGGGCGATGGTCCAGACCGTGCTCGAGGAGCGCGACTTCCGGACCGTCGGCCGCGACGAGATCGTCGGCCTGCTGCGCCGGGGGAGGACCCTGGATCGAGCGCGCGAGGTGGCCGTAGCCTATGCCCGGAGGGCCCGTGAATCGCTGCTGCCCTTCGAGCCGAGCCCCGCCCGGGAGGCTCTGATGGCGTTGCCCGATTTCGTGGTCTCCAGGGAGTACTGAGCCATCCCCCCGATCCGCCGCGCCCCGGATCCGTCCGCCGCCGGAGGGTGCGTTTCCCTCATCTCGGCTCCCGCGCGCCGCCCTCGGGAGGCGCTCCCGGCTGTGCTAGGATGGGCGCCTCGAACCTCGCCCGGACCGACCGGGCCCTCCCCGTAGCCAAGGAACGCGATGGCCAGGTTCGTCAGGCTTGACCGGATGGAGATCGTCGGGTTCAAGTCCTTCTACGGCCGCACGCGCTTCGACTTCCCCGAGGGTATCACTGCGGTCGTCGGGCCGAACGGCTGCGGCAAGAGCAACATCGGCGACGCCATCTCGTGGGTGCTCGGCGAGCAGCGGGCCAGCTCGCTGCGCAGCGACAGGATGGAGGACGTGATCTTCAGCGGCAGCGAGGGGCGGCGGCCCCTGGGGATGGCCGAGGTCTCGCTCCACTTCAAGAACCTCGGGGCCCCGCCGGGCGCGACGGTCGGCGGGAACGGCAACGGCGGCCGCCCGGCGCCCCGCGGTCGCCGAGGGGGCAACGGCCGCGATCCGTTGGCTCCGCCCGCCACCGACCGCGTCGTCTCGAGCGGCCCGCTGTCGATCCCCGAGGTGCACGAGGCCGCCGCGGAGGGACCGCGTCCCGGCGCGCGCTTCGTGCTGGAGGATCTCCCGGAGGACGTCGTCGTCACGCGCAGGCTCTATCGGTCGGGCGACAGCGAATACGCCCTGAACGGCCGGCGCTGCAGGTTGAGGGACGTCCAGGATCTGCTGGCGCGGACCGAGATCGGCAGCCGCCTGTATTCCTCGATCGAGCAGGGGAGGATCGACCAGATCCTCACCGCGAAGCCCAAGGATCGGCGCGGCGTCATCGAGGAGGCTGCCGGCATCCTCGGCTACAAGACGAGACGGCGCCAGGCCGAGCAGAAGCTCGAGGCGGCGCAGGCCAACCTCCTGCGCATCTCGGACATCACCGGCGAGGTCGAGAGGCAGATCAACTCATTGAAGCGCCAGGCGGCGCGGGCGCGCCGCTACCAGAGCCTGCGCGAGACGCTGCACCGGCGCCGGGCGGTGATCGCGCACCGACGGTTCATCGCGCTCGATGCAGACCGCCGCGCGGCCCACGAGGCGGTCGCCGACTTGAAGCGGCGAGAGGCGGCCGCGGCGGCCGGCCTGGCGCGGCTGGAGGCCCAGGTCGAGGATCTGCGGCGCCGGCTGGAGCACGGCGAGGGGGGCTCGCGCCTCCGGCGCGACGCGATCCACGCCCTCGACATGGAGATCGATCGGATCAAGCAGGGCCTGAGATCGGACGCGGAGCAGGCCCGCGAGCTCGCGGCGCGGGTCGAGGCGGCGGGCCGCGACCTCGTCCTGCTGCATTCGGGAGCCGCCGAGATCGAGCGGCGGATCGTGGGGCTGCGGGACGAGCGGGGCGAGGAGATGCGGCGTCTCGAGGAGGCGGAGGCCGCCCTCGAGAGCGTTGAGTCGCGGAGGCTGGAGAGGGCCCGCGACATCGAGCGGCGCGAGCAGGGGCTCGAATCCGCCCGCGGCGGGCTCCTGCGGCAGGTCGACCGCATCGCGGGCCTGACGCGCACCCGCGCCGCGCTCGAGGAGCAGCTCCGGTCCCGCCGCTCCGACCTCGGCCGGCTCGAGCGCGGGATCGCGGAGTCGTCGCGGGCGGCGGAGGCCCTCGGCGCCGCGGCGGGCGCGCTCGAGAAGGAGATCTCGCGCCATAGCTCCGAGATGACTCGCCGCGCCCGTGAGCGCGACGCGCGGCTCGCGGAGGAGGGCGAGACCGCCGAGCGCCTCGCCACCCTGGAGCGCCGGGTCGAGGAGATGAAAGGGCACGGCTGCGCGGACGAGGAGCGGCTCCGCAGGCTGCGCGCCCTCGAGGAGCGCCACGAGGGGTACGGCAAGGGGGTGGCGGAGATCCTGAACGGGAGAGCGGGGGTGGCCGCGCTCGGGGTCGTGGGCGAGCGGATCGACGTGCCGCCGGGATTGGAGCGGGCCGTGGCCGCGGCTCTGGGACGTCTGCTCGAGGCGGTCCTGGTGCGCGACGCGGAGGACGCCCTGCGGGCCGTGCAGCACGTGAGGCGGAGCGCGGCCGGGCGCGTCGCCGTCGTGCCGCGGCAGCCGGTCGGCGCCCCCGGCGGCACCGCGGACGGATCTCCCGCCATCGGGCGGGCCGCGCCGCCGCCGTCCCTGAGCGCCCGGGCGGGCGTGAGGGGGCGCCTCATCGAGCGGGTTTCGGGCGCCGCGCCCGACGGTCCGGTCGCCGCCGTCCTGTCGCGGACGATCCTCGTCGACGACCTGCGGCTCGCGGTCGGCCTCGAGCGGGAGCATCCGGGATTCGCGTTCGTCACGCCGGAAGGCGACATCGTCGGCGACGGCGGGGTCGTGACCGGAGGCGAGGGGCCGGAGCTGCAACACGGCGTTCTGGCGCGGCGGGCGGAGATGGCGGAGCTGGCCCGCCAGATCGCGTCGAGCCAGGAGGCGCGGGCCGCGGCGGCGAGGTCCGCCGTCGCCCTGCGGCAGGAGCTGTTCGCGCGCCGCCGCCGGGCGGAGGCGGCGGGGGCGGAGCTGCGGGAGGGGGAGCGGGCGCTTCTGGAGGTGGAGCTCAAGCTGCTCGAGCGCCGCCGGGAGCTGGCCCGGGCGGAGGCCGCCCTGCCCCTCCTGCGGCGGGACAAGGAGGAGACGTGGCGGGAGATCGACGATCTCGCGGTGCGGGCGATCGCCGCCGCGGCGACGATCGCCGCGGCGGAGGTGAGGCGCCGCGAGATGGAGGAGGCGATCCGCGACGGGGCCGAGCGCGTCACGGAGCTGCGAATCGGTCTGGAGCGCATCCAGGCGCAAGCGTCCGACGCCCGCGCCCGGATGGCGGCTGGGATGCAGAAGATCGCGGCCATCGACAGGGAGCTGGACGCCGCCGCCGCCCGCCTGGAGGAGACCCGGGGCCGCGCCGGCCGTCTGGCGACGGAGGCGGAGGAGTGGAGGGCCCGCGTCGAGGCGCTCCGGGGGCGCGACGCGGCGCTCGAGCGACGGCTGGAGGAGCTCCTGGCATCGCGCGCCGAGGCGGCGGCCGGAGAGGAGGCCGCCCTGGCGGGGCTGTCGTACGACCGCAGCCTCCTGCACGCCCGCGAGGCCGCGGCCAGGGAGGGACGCTCCTCCCGCGAGGCCTGCCGGGAGCGGCTGCAGGAGCGCGAGCTGCAGCTTGCGCGGCTCGAGGCCGACCTGGGACACCTGGCGGCCGGCTGCCGCGAGGACCTGGGCCTGTCGGTCGAGGATCTGTGCGCCAGCCCGCCGGAGATCGAGCCGGGGCGGACGGTGGAGGACTACGAGCGGGAGATCGGGGAGATCAGGGCCTCCCTGGAGAGGATGGGGCCGGTCAACCTGATGGCGATCGAGCAGTTCACGGAGCTGGAGGAGCGCTACGCCTTTCTGTCCGCCCAGAAAAGGGACCTGGAGGATTCCATCGCCTCGCTGGGCGAGACGATCCGCAAGATCGACCGCGATTCGCGCGAGCGCTTCACGGCCGCCCTGGAGGCGATCCAGGCCTCCTTCCAGGACTGCTTCGCCGCGCTGTTCGGCGGGGGCGGGGCCGAGCTCCGCCTGCAAGACGAGGAGGAAGACGTGCTGGAGGCCGGGATCGAGATCGTGGCCCAGCCGCCCGGGAAGAGGCTGCAGTCGATCGCCCTGCTGTCGGGAGGCGAGCGGGCCCTCACCGTCGTGGCCCTGCTGTTCGCCCTGTTCCGCTACCGGCCATCGCCCTTCTGCGTCCTGGACGAGGTGGATGCGCCGCTCGACGAGGCCAACATCGATCGCTTCACCCGCCTGCTGCAGGAGATGCGCGAGCAGACCCAGTTCATCCTCATCACCCACAACCGCAAGAGCATGGAGGCCGCCGACCTGCTTTACGGGGTGACCATGGAGGAGCCGGGGGTCTCAAAGGTCCTGCCCCTGCGTTTCGAGTGACCCCTCAGGCGGCCGGCTCGTCGGCGCGCGGCCCGTCGTCGCCCGGACCGGATTCCTCGCGCTCGGGGGCCTTAGGGGGCACCGCGAGGGGAGGAGGCTCCCACGGATCGTCCTCGCGCAGGCCCTCGAGCGACACGCGGATCCCGTAGCGGGCGAACGCCTGGTGGAACGACTCGTAGCGGGAGCGCAGCTGGCGCGCCGTCGAGCGATAGCCGTAATTGAGGACGGCGACGCGCGACCCGTAGCTGAGGATGTTCTCCATGAACAGGGTGGAGTCGCGCGCCGGCGGCTCGATCAGGAAAATGCAGGTCTCGGGGTGCTGGGCCCGGATCCGCTCGAGCCCGAGCTGCAGCTTCACCCGGGCGGACATGCGCTGCGTCTGGTCGACCACGAAGGTGATCCCCTTCTCGCGGATGCGGGCGCAGTGGCCGGAGAAGGTCGGGATGCAGACCACCCCCTGCTCGTTGCGGATCGGGATGATCGGGTTGAAGACGACGAGCAGGTGCGCCCCACGCTCGATCGGCAGGTCGGCGTGGGCCACGAGGCCGACGCCGCCGTCCACGAAGTCCATCCCGCGCAGCGTCACCGGCTGGAAGTAGAGCGGCAGCGCCGACGAGGCCGCGATGGCGTCCGAGATGGAGACGTCCCGCCAGCCCGGCGTCCCGAAGAGGATGCGGTCGCCGGTGTCTAGGTGGACGGCGGGGATGTAGAGCTCGCGCTCGAGATTCTCGAACGAATTCGACGAGCCGGGCCGCGACAATAAGGTCTTCAGGTAATCCTGATACTTCGCCAGACTGTAGATCCCGGGCGGCAGGTTCTCCTCCAGGGTGTAGAGCAGCCGCGCCAGCGAGAACATCCTCGGGTTGCGCCGGTAGTAGCGGAACAGCGCCGGGATCATCCGCACCACCTTGAGGAACGAGGCCTTCAGCTCGCCCCAGTCGAGCGCCAGGATGTCCTCCTGCTTGAAGTTGAGCGGGCTGTCGGTGTTGTGAATGATCGAGCGCCCGACCTCCCCCGGCGAGGTCCCGTTGGCCGTGAGGGCCGCCACCACCGCGCCGGCGCTGGTGCCGACATAGATATCGAAATCGTTGACGGTGAAGGGGTCGTCGAAGAAGTGATCGAGGGCCTGCAGCGCTCCGAACTCGTACATCGCGCCGGTGATCCCGCCCCCGGAGAGCACCAGCCCCAGCCGGCCGCGCGACCCGCCGGGGCTCACGGCGCCGCCTCCGCGGCTCCGCTCTCGAGCGGCACGATCTCCCAGCGGTTCTCCACCCGGAAGCCGCTCGTGCGGTTCCCCGCGAGGCGTCCCCCGGCGCGCAGGCCGAGGCGCGCCGTTCCGCCGGGCGGCACCGCCACCCTCGCGTCGTCCGCGGCCAGGATCCGCCAGTCGCCCGACCCCACGTGTCGGCCCGCCGCGACCACGCTCACGGCGTGCCGTCCCGCCGGCACCGGGATCGAGTAGGACGGCTCCAGGTCGAGGTGGAGCAGGCCGAAGCCCTTCCCCTTCCGCGCGCGGCTCCCGGGGCGGAACAGGAGGACGGCGTGGCGGGGGGCCCCGGCCAGGGGGCTGCGCGCGTCCCAGTGGTCCGGGACGTGGTCGGGCGTGGTGCAGAGGACCAGGAGCGCCAGGTCGTCGACCACGCCGACCTCCATACCGCCCGGGCGGCCCATGGACTCCGGGAGGCTCCTGACGGCGATCGCCGCCGGCGCATCCCCCCCCTCGGGACCGCCGAGGAGAACGATCTCGAGCGTCCCGGCCGCCGGGCCGGCCGGTGCGGGCGCCGGCGCGGAGGGCGGCATGGCGGCCTGGCGGCGGCGCATCGCCTCGATGATCGTCTCACCGACGCCCGCCGCGCGCAGCTCGACGACGATGTCGGGGTCCAGGTCGAAGTCGACCGGCCGCCGGCCGATGAGCGCCAGGATCGCCTTCTGTTCCGTCCCCGTCATCACGAGACGGACCACGTCCTCGTTGGTGAGAGGCGCCGGCGGCGGCGCGGCGCCCCGGCGGGCCGGCGCCGGCGCGGCGCCGAGGGAGAAGGCGACCGCCGCCGTCGCGGCGAGCAGACGCAAGGTCGTTCTCATAGGCCGTCCATCTGCAGCAGGATCGCCTCGGCGGCCGCCAGGGGGTCCTGGGCCCCGATGACCGGGCGCCCGACCACGATGCAGTCCGCTCCGGCCTCGATCGCCTCGCGCGGCGTCCGCGTGCGCGCCTGGTCGTGTGCTTCGCTCCCCGGCGGCCGGATGCCCGGCGTGACGATAAGGAAGTCGCGCCCGCAGACCTCCCGGACTCGCCCCACCTCGCGCGCCGAGGCCACGACGCCGTCCAGCCCGGCCGCCCGGGCGACCTCGGCGAGCGCGGCGACCTGGTCGTCGAGGGGGCGGCGGACGCCGATCCGATCGAGGTCCTCCTGCCGCAGGCTGGTGAGCACGGTGATGCCGAGCAGCTTCGGCTTCGGGAGACGATAGATCTGGCAGTGCGCCTCCACCTCGTCGACGGCGCGCCGCGCCATCAGGTCGCCCCCCGAGAGGTGGATGGTGCACATCGCCACCCCGAGACGCGCCGCCTCCACGCAGGCGCGCGCCACGGTATTGGGGATGTCGTGGAACTTCAGATCGAGGAAGACCCGGCCGCCGCCCTTGAGGATATCGCGGACCAACGGCGGGCCGCAGGCGGTGAACAGCTCCATCCCGACCTTGAACAAGGAGACCCGCGGCCGCAGGGCGGAGACCAGCGACAGCGCCCGGTCGCGGCTGTTCACGTCGAGGGCGACGATGAGCCTGTCCCGGGCCGGCATGCCGCGGATTGTCACAGAACTCTCATCCCTTTTCAAGGCGTGCGGCGTTTGACCGGCGTCAGATTCCGGTGGATAATCGGCCTCCCATGTCGCCATCTCCGCGCACCTCACCGATGATCGTCGTCTGTTTGGGGGCGGGCGCCCTGCTCACGCTGGCGCAGGGCTGCGCGCCTCGGGCGCGGGCCGACGTCGAGGTGATCACCCACGGGCAGAAGGTGGACCTGGCCGACCACCTGGCCGCGGGCAAGTACACGGTCTTCGATTTCTACGCCGTCTGGTGTCCACCCTGCAGGATGCTGTCCCCCGCCCTCGAGAGGCTCGCGGCGCGCCACCCGGACTCGCTGGCGATCCGCAAGGTGGACATCGTCGACTGGACCAGGCCGGTCGCCACGCAGTACGGCATCGAGTCGCTGCCGCACCTGCTGCTGTTCGATCGGTCGGGCCGTCGCGTGGCGGAGGGGGACGCGGTATTCGAGGCCCTCGGCAGGACCTTCGGGGATTCCGCGCGCGAGCTGCTCGAGCTGGCCGGCATTCAGGAGGCGCGCGTTCCCTGAGCCCGATCAGGGCACACAGGAGCCGGTCGGAGAGGCGCCCCCCACCTTCAGCGTCCCGATGAGGTCCCGCACCGCGGCCACGCCCCTTCGGCGGCACCAGGAGGCGATCTCGCCCACCATGCGGACCGAGGCGGTCGGGTCGTAGAAGTTGACCGTGCCCACCTGCACCGCGCTGCTGCCGGTGATCAGGAACTCCAGCGCATCCTCGGCGCGTGCGATCCCCCCTATCCCCATGATCGGGAGATCGACCGCCCCCCGTACCCGGTGGACGAGATACAGGGCCAGCGGCTTGATCGCGGGGCCGGAGAGCCCGCCGACGACGTTGTCGAGCACGGGACGGCGCGCCTCCAGGTCCACCGCCATGGCCACGAATGTGTTGACCAGCGAGAGGATGTCCGCCCCCCCCCCCGCGGCGGCGCGCGCGGCCACCGCGATATCGGTGATGTTCGGCGTCAGCTTGACGATGAGCGGGAGATGGGATGCGGCCCGGCGCACCGCGGCGACGGCCTCGCGGATGACCGCCGGGGCGACGCCGAACGCGATCCCTCCCCTCTCGGTGTTCGGGCAGGAGAGGTTGAGCTCGATGGCGGACAGGCCGTCGGCCCCGTTCAGCCTCCGGGCGACGGCGACGTACTCCTCGATGGTCTCGCCGAAGATGTTGGCGATGATCGCGGTGTCGTGGCGGCGCAGCGCCGGCAGCTTCTCCTCGAGGAACGCCTCGACGCCGATGTTGGCCAGCCCGATGGCGTTGAGCATCCCGGACGCGGTCTCGCAGGTGCGCGGCGGGGCGTTGCCCGGGCGCGGCCGGAGCGACAGGCCTTTGGTGACGAATCCCCCCAGGCCCGAGAGCTTCAGGAAGGGGAGGAACTCCAGCCCGTAGCCGAACGTGCCACTGGCCGCGACCACGGGGTTCTTCAGCCGCAGCGGCCCGAGCGTGACCGACAGGTCGACCGCTGTCCGGCGGCGGGAGGACCGCCCCTTCGGCGGCCGGCTCACAGCGCGACCTCCGAGGCTTCGAAGATGGGGCCCTCGGTGCAGACGCGACGGAACGCCGGCCGCGGATCCGAGCCCGCGCACCGGACGACGCACCCAAGACAGACGCCGATCCCGCAGGGCATGTGGGACTCGAGCGCCAGCTGGCAGGGGGCGCCGTGACGCAGCGCCATCTCCGCGACCGCGCGCAACATCGGCGTCGGCCCGCAGGCGTACACCTCGACGGGCTCGCGCCGGGAACGCGACTCCAGCAGCGGCCGCAGCAGACGCGTGACGAGTCCCTTCGACCCGGCGCTGCCGTCCTCGGTCGCGAGGCGCGCGGGGACGCGGCGCGCCCGGAAGAGGTCGAGCGCCACCAGGTCGCGCCGGGTGCGCGCCCCATAGAGGAGGAGGGGGCGCTGCCGCCGTTCCCGCAGCGCGTCGACCAGGAAGGGGAAGATGGCGATCCCGATCCCGCCCGACACCAGGACCGGCAGACGGCCGCTCCGGCGTGCCGGGACCCGCTCGGGGAGCCGAAACCCGTTTCCGAGCGGGCCGAGGGTCCTCAGGTAGGCCCCGCGCGGCTGGCGCGACAGGTACCGCGTCCCCTCCCCGACGACCCGGTAGAGGATCTCCAGCCGGCCTCCCCTTCCAGGCGGGATCCGGCAGATGCTCATCGGCCGCCGCAGCAGCGGCTGGGACCCCTCGCGCGCCTGCAGCATCACGAACTGACCCGCGCGCGCGGCGCGCGCGATGGCCGGGGAGTGGAGCGTCAGGAGGAAATGATCGGGATTGATCTGTTGGTGTCGGACGACCCGGGCGGCGACGTCGAGGGGCATGCCGCCGGAGGACTGTATCACAAGGCGCCCGAGGCGGACAACGACGCCGGGCATCCATCCGTCGCTGTGCTACCATCAGGCGGCGTGACCCCGCTCAAGCTGATGGTGCAATCCGGCCTCGCGGGCCTGCACGGCGGCGTCGTGGTGGCGCTCGTGGTGTCGATCCTGAACGCGGGCGCCCTCGAGGGCCGCCGCGGTTCGCTGTGGGCCGTGGTGACGCTGATCTACACGCTGGCCAGCGCGATCGTCTGGCCGGTGCTGTACGGCGCCCTGCGCTTCTTCGCCAGCGGCACCCTCAGACTCGCCTGGCTCAGCCTCCGCTACGTGGTCGGCTTCCACGCCGTCAACCTGGGCGTGGTGCTGGCGTCCGCCTGGGTCACCCAATCCCGCTACCGCGCGGTGCTGGACCCCGCCGCGAGGAGCCGGCTGATCACGCTGTGCGCCTCGCTCACGGTGGCGTGGCTGTGGGCCGCTTTCATCCTGGCGGTGCCGAGGTGGAGGCGCTCGTTCTGGCCTGCGATCTCCGTCGGGCTCCTGTCGATCGCCTCGCTCGCCGTCGTCCCGCTCGGGGGCGGTGGGATCCGCACGGGCGGTCTCCCACGTCCTCATCAGGGGCCCGTTCCGGCGCGCCGGCTGCTGCTGCTCAATTTCGACGGGGCGGACCTCGATGTCGTCCTCCCGCTGCTGGCGGAGGGGAAGCTTCCGGCCTTCGCCCGCCTCATGGAGGAGGGGGCCCACGGGCGCATGCGCAGCCTCCGGCCCTGCCTGGGCCCGGTGACGCGCACGACGCTCGTGACCGGCAAGCGACCGTACCGGCATGCCGTTCGGGCGGCCGTGGTCCGGAGCGTGGGGCGCGCGCCGATCGAGATCGCGCCGATCGGCATCGGGTTCGAGGCGTTGCTCGCCCCGCTCGTCCGGACCGAACCGCGGTCGGTGGCCGACCGCGAAGTGCTCGCGTTGTGGGAGATCGCCTCCCGGATGGGCGGCGCCGGGGACGCCGCCGGCTGGGCGATCGACCTCGACGCGGGACGCGCCGCCGTCCCGCCGCCGGTTCAGGCCGCGTCGCTCGGCCGAGTGTCGGAGCTGCTCGACGCCGACGCCGCGCGCGCGGAGGATCGGCAGGCGCGCGGGCGCATAGAGGAGCTGACGCGCGCGCTGGAAGCCGATGCACTGGTCGTGGGACGCTTCCGGGAGTGGCTCTCGCGGGGAGCCGGGGGCGTCGCGGCGGCCTCCTTCCCGGGGCTCGACTCGATCGCCCACACCTTTCTGCGCTTCGCCCGCCCGGAGGATTTCGGGGACGTGACGCCGGCGGAGGCCGAGCTGTACGGTGCCGTGCTGGAGCGCTACTACCGCCGGATGGATTCGATCGTCGCCGAGGCCCTGTCGGGCGCGGGGGAGGGCACCATCCTGGTCGTGACCTCATCCCACGGCATGGACCCGGCGCCTCTCCGACGGCGCCTTCCGGCCCTAATGCTCGGTCGCGAGACCCCCTCGGGAACCCACGAGCGGGGTCCGCACGGGTTCCTGTTCCTCCGCGGGCCCAACATCAGAGCCGGACGGGCGCTCGGGAGGGCCTCGCTCGTCGACGTCGTGCCGACCGCCCTGTACGCGATCGGACTGCCGGTGGCGCGCGACATGGACGGACGGATCCTGGCCGGGGTCTTCACCTCCCGGTACACCTTCGATCATCCCGTCACGGTGATCCGCACCTACGAGGGTCCGCCGGGAGGCTCCGCCTCGCTCGCCCGTCTCAGATAATCGAGCACGAGGGTGGACATCGCCCGCACGCCCAGGGGGAGCGTCGACTCGTCGAGGTCGAAATCGGGCGTGTGGATCATCGCACTGATCCCTCGGGCCCGATTTCGCACCCCCAGCTTGATGTACAGACCCGGGACCCTCTCGGCGAACGCCGAGAAGTCCTCGGCGCCCATCTGCGGCTCCACCTCCAGGACCGAGTCGCGGCCGAAGACGCGCTCGAGGCTCGGGACAGAGGCCCGGGCCAGCGTCGCGTCGTTGAGGGTCGGGGCGATTCCCTCGCCCACGAAGCGCAGCGTCGCGCCGGCGCCGTGGGCCCCGGCCACGCCGTCGACCGTGCGGGCCATCCGCTCCTTCAGTCCGGCGCGCACCGCGGGATCGAGGGTGCGGATCGTCCCCTCCATGGTCACCCGGCCGGCCACGATGTTGAAGCGGTTGCCCCCGTGGAACGAACCGATGGTCAAGACCTTTGGCCGACGGGCGTCGAGCTGGCGCGACACGATGAGCTGCAACGCCTGAACGATCTCCGCGGCGACCGGGATCGGATCGAGGCCGGTGTGCGGGTAGGCGCCGTGCGTCTTCCGGCCCGCGACCTCGATCACGAAGTGGTCGCTGCTCGCGAAGATCGGGCCGGCCGACCATCCCACCTGCCCGGCGTCGAGCGACGGGTCCACGTGCAGCCCGAAGATCGCCTCGACGGCCGGCCGGTCGAGCGCGCCCTCGCGGATCATCAGGGGGGCCCCGCCGTCCTCCCCTTCGGGGGGACCCTCCTCCGCCGGCTGGAAGATGAACACCACCGTCCCGGGCAGGCGATCGCGCAGGCCCGCGAGCACGCGAGCCGTCCCCAGGACGATCGTCGTGTGGGCGTCATGCCCGCAGGCGTGCATCACACCGGGGTTCCGACTGCGGTACTCGACATCGTTGCGCTCCTGGATCGGCAGGGCGTCCAGGTCGGCGCGCACCGCGACGACGGGGCGGGGGCGGCTTCCCTCCAGGATGCCGAGCACGCCGGTGCGGGCGATCGGGTGGCGGACCTCGAGCCCCAGATCCCTGAGGCGACGCGCGATCATCCCGCCCGTGCGGCTCTCCCGGTTGCCGAGCTCGGGGTGGGCGTGCAGGTCGCGGCGCGTCTCGACGAGATCGGGGGCCATCGCCTCGGCCGCCCGCTCGATCTCCGCGTCGAGCGGAGCGCCGAGGAGGGCCGAGCAGGGGAGGAGGAGTGCGAGCGCGACATCCGGGGCACGGAGCATGACGATCCCTCCATCTGGCCGCGACGGCGGCGGACCATTCTAGCGGAGCCGGCGGAAAGGGAACAGCGGCGACGCCCCGCCCGTCCGGCGGGGCCCCGTGGGACCTTGAGGTTGACAGGTCGCGGCCGGTCGGGTATCCTGCCGAGGCTCCGCCAGACCACTTTTAATCTGGCCCGGTGAGGCCGGGAAGGTGAGGCAGGACATGGCGACTACGGCGCACGCAGATGGCGCGAGGAGGACCCGCGGCGACGCGGGCCTTTTTTTTGCCGCCGCCGGCCCGGGAGGGTGCGGGGGGCGCCGTGCGCGCTGACCGGGCCGTCGTCGTCATGGACGCCGAGAAGATCGACCGCGCCCTCACCCGCATCGCGCACGAGGTGCTGGAGCGGCATCGGGGCGTCGAGGGGCTGGTGCTGGTCGGGATCCGGACCCGGGGCGTGCCCCTCGCCCGACGGCTGCAGGAGCGGATCCGGCGCATCGAGGGGGGGGAGGTGCCGGTCGGCATCCTCGACATCACCCTGTACCGGGACGACCTCACCACCATCGGCCCGCACGCCGTGCTCAAGGAGACCAAGATCCATTTCCCCATCGACGGGAAGGAGGTCATCCTGGTGGACGACGTGCTGTTCACGGGACGGACCATCCGCGCGGCGCTCGACGGGCTGATGGACTTCGGCCGGCCGGGCTCCATCCAGCTGGCCGTGCTGGTGGACCGCGGCCACCGCGAGCTGCCGATCCGGGCCGACTACGTGGGAAAGAACGTCCCGACCAGCTTGAACGAGACGGTCGAGGTATCGCTGCGGGAGGAGGACGGCGCGGACGAGGTACGGATCCTCCGGAGGCCGGAGGCGCGGGAGATCGCGAGGGGGGCGTCCCGGTAGGGATTCACGGGAGGGGGAGATGACCGTGCTGGAGAGCGAGGGCAGGCCCCGGGACGACGCGGCGCGGCAGCGGCGGACCCCGGCCCGCAGGCCCGCGGCCGCGCCGGCGACGGAGCGCGCCTCCTCCACCGCCGTCGCCCCGGAGGCCCGCGCGGCCCCCGCGCCCCTGGCCATGCTGTCGCAGCGGCACCTGCTGGGGATCGAGGATCTGACGGGCGGGGAGATCTCCCTCATCCTCGACACGGCGCGCGCCTTCACGGAGGTCTCCACTCGGACGATCAAGAAGGTCCCGACGCTGCGCGGCAAGACGGTGGTGAACTTCTTCATGGAGCCCTCGACGCGCACGCGCTCCTCCTTCGAGATCGCCGAGAAGAGGCTGTCGGCCGACACCCTGAACTTCTCGGCCTCCACCTCGAGCGTCAGCAAGGGGGAGACGCTGCTCGACACGGCGCGCAACCTCGAGGCGATGGCCCCGGATATCATCGTCATCCGGCACCGGGCCTCCGGGTCCCCGCACTTCCTGGCGCGCCACTGCCGCTCGAGCATCGTCAACGCCGGCGACGGCTGGCACGAGCACCCGACCCAGGCCCTGCTGGACGCCTACACCATCCGCGAGAGGAAGGGCCGGCTCAGGGGCCTGCGGGTCGCCATCATCGGCGACCTGATGCACAGCCGGGTGCTGCGCAGCAACCTGTTCCTCCTCAGGACCATGGGGGCTCAGGTCGTCGTCAGCGGGCCGCCGACGCTCATCCCGGTCGGCCTGGAGGAGATGGGGGTCGAGGTGGCGCTGCGGATGGAGGAGGCGCTCGAGGGGGCGGACGTCATCATGATGCTGCGCATCCAGAGGGAGCGACAGTCGGTCGGCGCGTTCCCGTCGGCCCGCGAGTACTACAACCTCTTCGGCCTGACGCAGGAGCGCGTCCGGCGCGCCAGGGACGACGTGATCATCATGCACCCCGGACCGATGAACCGCGGCGTCGAGATCGACAGCGCGGTGGCCGACGGACCCTACTCGGTGATCCTCGAGCAGGTGACCAACGGGGTGGCGGTGCGCATGGCCGTCCTCTATCTGCTCTCTGGAGGAACCCTTGGAGAGCTTGCTCCTTAAGGGCGGCCGCGTGGTCGATCCGGCCACCGACACCGACGCGGTCCTCGACCTCCTGATCGTAGACGGCCGCATCGCCGATCGCCGTCCTCCGGGGGAGGGCGGCGCGTCCGGCGCGCCGTCCGGCGCGCGCGTTCTCGACGTGGAGGGCCTGGTCGTCTGCCCCGGGTTCATCGACATGCACGTGCACCTCCGCGAGCCGGGACAGGAGCACAAGGAGACGATCGAGTCGGGGACCCGCGCCGCGGCGACCGGGGGCTTCACCTCGGTCGCGTGCATGCCGAACACCGACCCCTGGAACGACGGCCTGGCGGTCACCGAGTACATCGTGACCGAAGCGCGGCGCAGGGGAGCCGTCAACGTCTTCCCGGTCGGCTGCGTCACCAAGGGTGGGCGCGGCGAGGAGCTGGCGGAGATCGGGGATATGGTGCGCTCGGGCGTCGTGGCCGTGTCAGACGACGGCCATCCGGTCTCGAACGCGCACCTGATGCGCATGGCCCTGGAGTACACCAGGATGTTCGGGATCCCGGTGATCGACCACTGCGAGGACCGCAGCCTGTCGCGGGGTGCGGCGATGAACGAGGGCGCCACCGCGACGCGGCTCGGCCTCAAGGGGATGCCGGCGGCATCGGAGGAGATCGCCGTGGGACGGGACCTGGCGCTGGTGCGGCTCACCGGGGGGAGGCTGCACATCGCGCACCTCAGCACGCGCGGCGCGATCGAGCGGGTCCGCCGCGCCAAGGAAGAGGGCCTGTCGGTGACCTGCGAGGTGACGCCGCACCACCTGACGCTGACGGAGGCGGCCGTGCGCGACTCGGAGTACGACACCAACACCAAGGTCAACCCGCCGCTCCGTTCGGAGGAGGACCGGCTGGCGCTGCTCGAGGGGATCCGCGACGGAACCGTCGACGTCATCGCCACAGACCACGCGCCGCACCATCGCGACGAGAAGATGCGCGAATACGACGACGCGCCGTTCGGGCTGATCGGCCTGGAGACCGCCGTCCCGGTGCTGATGGACCGCCTGGTGGCGGGCGGCGGGATCGACCTGCCCCTTCTGGTGAGGCTGATGTCGGTCAACCCGGCGCGGGTGCTCGGCCTGAGCAAGGGAACTCTGGCCGTGGGCGCGGACGCCGACGTCACCCTCCTCGACCCCGGGCATCAGGCCAGGGTCGACGTCTCCCGGTTCCAGTCCAAGGGCCGCAACTCGCCTTTCGACGGCTGGAGGCTCAGGGGCTGGCCGGTGGCCACGGTGGTCGGCGGCCGCCTCGTCCACCAGCAGCAGAGCTTCCCGCGCCGCTGAGCAGCGATGCGCCGGGACCGATCCGCCCGCTCGGGGCCCGCGCCGGCCCCGGCCTCGGCTCCGGCCGACGGGGCGCGGCGCCGCCTCGTGGCGCCTCTGGCCGCGGCGCTGCTCGCCGGCGTCGCGTGCGCGCCGCGCGGGCCCGACCCCCGGAGGCCCGACCTCGTCCTCATCGTGGTCGACACCCTGCGCGCCGACCACCTGGGCGCCTACGGGTACGACCGGCCCACCTCGCCCAACATCGACGCGCTCGCCGGCCGGGGGCTGCTGTTCGAGGAGGCCTGGTCGGCCGCGCCGTGGACGCTCCCTTCGGTCATGTCGATCCTGACGGGCCGGTACCCCTCGCGCCACCGGGTGGAGAACGACGGGCTCAAGCTCGGAGCGGCCATCCGGACGCTGGCGGAGGTGATGACGGCCGCCGGCTACGAGACGGCGGCCTTCGTGGCCCACATCTACGTGTCGCGCGCCTTCGGGTTCGCGCGCGGCTTCGGGACCTTCAAGGACTTCGGCCTGTCGCGCCCCGGATACCGGCTGGAGGCGGGGATGGAGCCGACCGCCGGGGAGGTGACCCGGGCCGCGCTCGACTGGCTCGGGGGGATCGGCCCGGCGCCCATCTTCCTGTTCGTCCACTATTTCGATCCCCATTGGCCCTACGATCCGCCGCGCTCCTACGCCGCGATGTTCCCCTCCGAGTACGGCGGCCCCCTGGACGCCACGTACGACTCGATCTCGAAGTTCCAGGACCCGCTCGTCGCCCTTCCGGAGGACTACCGTCGGTTCCTGATCGACCGGTACGACGGCGAGATCCGTTACGTCGACGAGCAGATCGGGCGGCTGCTGGACGGCCTCATCGAGGCCGGCCGCGGGGAGCGCACCTGGGTGATCGTCACAGCCGACCACGGGGAGGAGTTCAAGGAGCACGGGTCGATGGGGCACGGCCGGCACCTGTATCAGGAATCGATCCGGGTGCCGCTGGTGATCGGCCGCCCGCTCCCCCCTCCCGCCGGCTCCCGGCCGGGGGCGGCCGGAGCGTCGGCGGCGATCGGGGCGGCGCGGGTGACGGAGCCGGCGGCCGGGGTCGACCTGTTCCCGACGGTCCTCGATCTCGCCGGGGTCGCGGGCCGGCCGCAGGGGCTGCAGGGGCGAAGCCTCGCGGGCCGGGCCGCGATGGGGGGGGAGGGGACGGACCCCGGCGGCGGGCCGCCGCGCCCGATCGTCAGCGAGACGATCCGCCTGAACGCCTACCGGAAGGCGGTGCGGCTCGGCCCCCTGAAGCTCATCCGGTTCATGGACGACAACCGCGAGGAGCTGTACGACCTCCGGGAGGATCCCGGGGAGCGGCGCGACCTCTCCGCGGGGCGCCCGGGGGACGTCAGGCGGCTGCTGCGGGCGCTGTTCGACCAGGTCGACGTGCTGACGGGCGGCTGGAACCTGAGGTGGAGCAGCGACGGCGCCCCGCGGCGCTTCCAGGGGCAGATCCGGACGGACGGGATCTTCCGCGCCGTCGTGCCGCTGTTCCGCGAGCGGGGACGGTACGCGATCGAGGCGGGGAGGGTCCTCAACTTCACCGACGCGGACCAGACGGGGGAGAGCGGGCTCAGCTTCAGCACCGCCCCCGACGAGGCGAGGGTGAGCTTCTATCTGATGGTCGACGGCGAGCCGGCGATCGACGAGGTCTTTCTGGGCGGGAACCGCGCCGGGCCGCGCGCGATGCCGTTCGTCCTGGGGGGCGTGCCGGAGCCCGAAGCCGCCTTCGCGCGGCCGCCGCACCGCGCGGGACGCGAGCGCGGCTTCTACATCTGGCGCAACAGGGCGGCCGCTCCCGGCCGGGAGATCGTCCTGGACGAGGAGATCCGCGAGCGTCTAAGATCGCTCGGCTACGTCGATTGAGGAAGGGGTGCGCGAAGGGGGCGGCGGGTGAGCGCGGAGGCCGGGCGTCCGTTGGGTGAGGGATCACGGATCGTCGGGCTGGCCGCGCGGCTCGCCCTGCCCGCCGCCGCCGTCCTCGGCATCGGCGCGCAGGCGCTGCTCGCGCGCAAGGATCTCGGCTCCCAAGGCGTCGCGGCGGGAGCGCTCCTGTACGTCCTCGCCGGCGCGACCCTCCTCCTTCCCCTCCTCCGCGGGCGCGCGGCGCAGGGCGCCGCGCGCGCCGAGGACAGGGGGGCGCCGGCCGCGCCCCCGCGCGCCGCCCCTGCGGCCCTCGAGTGGGCCCTGGTCGCCCTGGTCGTCGCGGGCGGCCTGTACCTGCGCGTCTACAGGATCGATCTGTTCCCGCCCGGCCTCAACAACGACGAGGCGATCAACGCCCTCGAGGCCGCCGAGCTGGGGCGGTCCAAGCCGTTCGCGACGCTCACCGAGCGCGGCCTGCACCGGGAGACGATGTTCCACGCGTTGGCCGCCCTGTCCTTCCGCAATCCGGAGGCCGGCCTGAACCTGCTGCGCGCGATGCCGGCCGTCTTCGGCACACAGGAGCGCTTCCTGAAGGACCCGCTGATGGAGCGGACCTTCCCGCTGCGGGCCGTGTCGATCGCGGTCGGCGCGATGACCGTCCTGGCGATCTACCTCTTCGGCCGCGGATGGTTGGGCTGGCGGGTGGGGCTGCTGGCGGCGTTGTTCCTGGCCGTCTCGCCCTGGCATCTCCTGTACAGCCGGGTCGGCCTGCGCGCCATACTCGCCCCGCTGTTCGCCCTCGCCAGCGTCGGGCTCTTCCTGAGGGCCCTGAGGACGGGGCGTCCGGGCGACCACGTGGCATGGGGCCTGTTGCTGGGGCTGGGCCTGTGGAGCTATACCGCGTTTCGGGCCGTGCCCGTGGCGCTGGCGGCGTTCCTGCTGCTGCGCCGCCTCCTCGGCCCGGGACGCTGGGGGCAGACGAGCGCGCGCCGCGCCCACCTGCTGACCGGCGCGGGGATCGCGGCGGCGCTCCTCCTCCTGATCGTGGTCCTCTCCGGCATCGGGCCGAGGCAGGTCCTCCTGCGGGGCGCCTACGCCGCGCAGCAACCCCCGGGCGCGAACCGGTGGCTCAACCTGTTCCACGCCCTGACCATGGTGAACTATTTTCCGGCCCGCTTCGCGGTGATCCAGAGCGACTCCTTCATCGGCGACGGCGTGAGCGCCGTCTACGGCCTCGCGGGACGCGAGCCGGAAGGAGCGCTCGTCGCGGCGCTGGCGACGCTGGGGATCCTGTCCGCGGCCATCGGGTCGGCGGGGCGGCGACGCGACGCCGCCTCCGACCTGATCCTGCTGTGCATCATGGCGAGCGTCCTGACCGTGGGCCTGGCCGGACCGAGCCTCACCCGGATGCTGATCGTCCTGCCCTGGCTGTGCCTGCTGGCCGCGGCCTTCGTCTGGCGCGTCTACGGCCGCCTGGCCGCGCTCCGGCCGCCCCTCACCGCCTGGTTCGGGGCGGTGGTCGTGGCGGCGATCGCCGTGTTCGCGAGCTGGCAGGGATTCGTGCAGATGTTCCAGGTGGCGGGCGGATCGGAGACGGCGTTGAAGTACTTCTGGCCGCGACAGACCGTGATGGGGATGTTCGTGCGCTCGCAGCCGCCGGGACCGGTGTTCTACGTCCTGCACAGCTACGGGCGCGAGACCCTGACTTACTTGATAGGCGATCGCCCGGACGTCTACCTGACCAGCGATCCCGCGACGCTGGACCTCGACGGCATCGCGAGGATGCCGCGGACGGTGAGCTTCGTCGTCGAGTACTCCGAGTACTCGCGGCCGTTCGCCGAGGTCCTGCGGTACCTCATGACGCGGTACCCTCAGGGGGACATGACCCAGGTCGCCGACGGGCGCTTCGACCCGGACGAGGTGCGGTTTTACACCTTCACCCTCTGGAAGGACGGCAGCGGCCGGGTGGTCTCCCCGCCCGGGTCGTTCCCGGGCCCGGAGCCCGGGGGGATGTCCTTCCCCGCGCCGGCCCCGGGCGGCACCCCTCCCCCCTGAGGGGGCCCGCCGTCGGGCCCGGAGCCCCGGGCGCCCGGGGGCGGGCGCGCCCGGCACTTTTCGCTTGACTTTCACCTAATTTACACCTACCCTTCCACCGACGGTTCCCGGAGGGGGCGGGTCCCCGGGGAGGGGATGGAAGGGGATCCCCCGGGCCGCGCCCGGGTGGAGGGCCGATGGCTGAGCTGACCGAGAGGCAGCGGGCGGTGTACGAGTTCATCAAGGGATACATCGCGGCGCGCGGCATCGCCCCGTCGTACGAGGAGATCCGGAGGGCCTTCCGGTTCCGCTCCTACAACTCCGTCCAGAAGCACCTCAAGCGGCTGGAGGAGAAGGGCGTTCTGAAGAGCCCCTGGAAGAACAGGAAGCGGGCGCTGGAGCTGGTCGACCCGGGGCCGGCCGCCGCGCTGCTGCCGCTGCTCGGCCGGGTGGCGGCCGGGCGGCCGATCGAGGCGATCCCCGTCCCGGAGACCGTCGAGGTCCCCGAGATCCTGCTGAGCGAGGAGGACAACTTCGCGCTCAGGGTGGTGGGCGACAGCATGGTCGAGGAGGGGATCCGCGACGGCGACATCGTCATCGTGAAGCGCCAGCGGGACGCCCGGAACGGACAGACCGTGGTCGCCCTGATCGGCGACGATGCCACGATCAAGCAGTTCTACAGGCGCGGGGGGCGGGTGGAGCTGCGCCCGGCCAACCCGCGGATGCGCCCCATCGTGGTGGGGGAGGAGGATCTGCAGATCCAGGGGATCGTCATCGGGCTCATCCGGAGGTTCCGCTGAGCCGGGAGGGCCGTCTGGAGGCGGGCCGGTGGACCGGAGCGTGCTCTACGTCGACATCACCGCGTTCCCGATCGCCGTGGAGCGGGTGGTCGAGCCGGCGCTCGTCGGCCGGCCGGTGGCGGTGGCGCCGCCGGGGTCGGGGCGGGCCGCGATCCTGGCCGCATCCCGCGAGGCGGCGCGTGACGGGGTGCGGCCGGGGATGCCGGTTCACGCCGCGCTGCGCCTCTGCCCCGGGCTCCGGGTGCTGCCGACCAACCCGCCGCTCTACCGGCGCGCGGCGGGGGCGGTGCTGTCGCTTCTCGGCGGCTACTCGCCGCTGGTCGAGCCGGCCGGCGCGGGCCGGGCGTTCCTCGACCTGACCGGGACCGGGCGGCTGTTCGGGCAGGCGAAGGACGCCGCCGCCCGGATCCGCCTGGAGATGGAAGGGCGGCTGCGGCTGCGGACCACCGTCGGGGTCGCCACCAACAAGCTGGTGAGCCGGGTGGCGGCCCGGGTGATCCGCCCGGACGGCCTGTGCGACGTCTTCCCCGGCGCGGAGGCGCCGTTTCTGGCGCCGCTGCCGGCGGCCCTCCTCCCCGAGGCCGACGCGCCGACGCGGAACCGCTTCGCGGAGCTCGGGATCGTCCGGGTGCACGACCTGCTGATCCTCTCCGAGCCGCAGATGGACATCGCTTTCGGGTGGCGGGGCGCTCTGCTGCGCCGTCAGGCGCTCGGCATCGACCATTCGCCGGTGCGCCCTCCCGAGGCGTCCCCGGCGGTGGCGGAGGAGGAGACGCTGGCGGAGGACTCCAACGACGAGGCGGTGCTGCTGCGGGTCGTGTGCGGCCTGTGCGCGCGCGCCGGGGAGCGGCTGCGGCGGCTGCGGGCGGTGCCGCATCGCCTGCGGGTGACGGTGCGTTACGCGGGGGCCGTCACCGCGCGCCGGGAGGCGCGGCTCCCGGTCCCCACCGCGGCCGACCTGCCGCTGTTCGAGTCGGCGCGCGATCTCCTGGACCGGGCGCGCTCGCGGCGCGAGCGGGTCCGGTGGATCGAGGTGCGCTGCACCGATCTGCTCCGCGGCCCGCGGCAGCTCGGCCTCTTCGGCCCCGGGGGGCTCGCGACCATGGGCCGCTGCTGCGCGGCGCGCGGGGACCCCGCCAGGCCGCCGGGGCGCGGCGGGCGCCGGATCGACGCCGCGGAGGCAGTGGCCCGCGCGGTCGACCGGATCCGGGCGCGCTTCGGAAGGGAGGCGGTTGTCCCGGGGCGGATCCTGATGGGGCGCTCGGGGATCTCCTGATGGGTTCCGACGGCTTCACCCACCTGCAGGTCCGCTCCCACTACAGCCTGATGTGCGGCGCGTCGGGCCTCGAGGACCTCTGCCGAGCCGCGCGCCGGCGCGGGATGCGCGCGCTGGCGGTCACCGACGTCGACGGCCTGTACGGGGCGGTCCGCTTCTGGGAGATCGCGCGTGCCGAGGGCCTCCGGCCGATCCTGGGAGCCGAGGTAACCTCCCCCGACCCGCGGCGCCGGGCGGCGGGGGAGAGGGCCACTCTGATCGTCCGCTCGAGGGAGGGGTACGCCGGCCTCTGCCGCATCCTGACCCGCCGCCATCTCGACCCCGCCTTCTCCCTGACCCGGGCGCTGGCGGAAAGGCCGGAGGGGCTCGTCGTCCTCTGTCCCTCGCCCGTCGTCCTGCAGGCGGTGCGCGAACGTCGCGGAGCGCGCGATCTCTACATGGCGCTCGGGGCGTCGGCCGGCGGAGGGCTCGAGAGGCTTCGGGCGGCGCGCCGCCTGGGGATCCCTCCGGTCGCCGTCAACGACGTCCACTTCGTCGACGCGCGGGACTTCGACCTGCACCGGCTGCTGCGCGCGATCGCGCTGAACACGACGCGCGACCGCGTCCCCCCCGGGGAGCTGGCGTCGCCCGGGGCATGGCTGGTGCCGCCCGCCGGGATGGAACGGCTCTTCCCGCACTGTCCGGAGGCGATCGGCGCCGCGGCGCGGATCGCCGCCGAATGCGCCCTCGACGTCCCTCCCTGGGGGAGGCTCGTCTTCCCGCGCTACGGCGATCTGGACGGGGCGGCGGGGCGCGGCGGAGACGGAGCGACGGACGCCTTTCATCTCCTGAAGGCCCGCTGCGAGGAGGGGGCGCGCCGACGCTACGGGACGATCACCCCCGCGGTGCGCGCGCGCCTCGAGCGCGAGCTGCGGATCATCCGCGACAAGGGGTTCGCCGAGTACTTCCTCGTGGTACGGGAGATCGTCGGGCGGTCTCCCCGGACCGCGGGGCGCGGGTCGGCGGCGGCCTCCATCGTCTCCTACTGTCTGGGGATCACGCACGTCGAGCCGATCCGCCACGACCTCTACTTCGAGCGTTTCCTCAACCCGGGGCGGGCCGATCCCCCCGACATCGACGTCGACTTCTGCTGGGACGAGCGCGACGCGGTGATCGACTGGACCCTGCAGGCGTTCGGAGCGGGGCGCACGGCGATGATCGCCAACCACGTCACCTTCCGGGCCCGCTCGGCGGTGCGCGAGGTGGCCAAGGTGTACGGCCTGCCGGAGGAGGAGATCGGCAGGGTGACCGGGAGGCTGTCGCACCACTGGGGCGCCGACCGGGCGGAGGAGGCGGTGGCGCGACATCCCCTGTTCCGAGGCGCCGATCTGAACGCGGCGCGCGGCGGCCTCCTGGGCCGTCCCCCGTGGCCGGAGATCCTCTCCCGGGCGTCGCGCCTCGACGGGTTCCCGCGACATCTGTCGGTGCACTGCGGCGGCGTGGTGATCGCCCCCGACGGGATCGACCGCCACGTCCCGGTCGAGCGGGCCCCCAAGGGAGTGGACGTCATCCAGTGGGAGAAGGACCAGGCGGAGGAGGCCGGTCTGGTGAAGATCGACCTGTTGGGCAACCGGTCGCTCTCTGTGATCCGGGACGCCTGCGCCGCCGTGCGGGCCGCGGGAGGCCCCGCCCTGCAGGACGGATCGTTCGACCCGACCGACGACCCGCGCACTCAGGAGCTGATGCGAGACGGCGACACGATGGGGGTGTTCTACGTCGAATCGCCCGCGATGCGCCAGCTGCAACGCAAGACGCGCCGCGGCGACTTCGAGCACCTGGTGATCCACTCGTCGATCATCCGGCCGGCCGCCAACGACTACATCCGGGAGTACGTGCGCCGGCTGCGGGGCGGCGCGCACATCTCCCTGCATCCGATCCTCGACGAGATCCTCGGGGAGACGTACGGCATCATGTGCTACCAGGAGGACGTCGCGCGAGTGGCGATCCGGATGGCCGGGTTCACCGACGCCGAGGCGGACGGGCTCCGGAAGGTCCTCGCCAGGAAGTGGGCCGGGCGCCGGGTCGAGGACTACCGTCGGAGGTTCGTGCGCGGCGCGCTGGCGCGAGACGTCGCCCCCGGGGTCGTGGGCGCCGTCTGGAGGATGATCCTGAGCTTCTCCGGGTACTCCTTCTGCAAGCCGCACTCGGCGTCGTACGCGCTGGTCTCCTTCAAGGCGTGCTACCTCAAGGCCCACCATCCGGCGGAGTTCATGGCGGCGGTGCTGAGCAACGGGGGCGGCTATTACTCCACCTTCGCCTATGTCTCCGAGTGCCGGAGGATGGGCCTCGCGGTGCTGCCGCCCGACGTCAACGAGAGCGACGGACCGTACACCGGACGGGCCGGCAAAGCCCCGGACGGGGGAAGCGCCGGGTCGGGGCGGCGCGGCTGGGTGCGGGTCGGGCTGCGGCAGATCAGGGGGCTCCGGGAGGAGGCGCTGGGCGCGGTCCTGGAGGAGAGGCGGCGGGCCGGGCCGTTCCGCTCGTTCGACGAGTTCCTGCGGCGCGTGCCGATCGCCCCGCCCGACGTGCGTCTGCTGATCCGCGCGGGCGTCTTCGACCGGGTCGGGCTCGGTCCCGGGGACCGGGCCGGCGGGAGCCCGGCCGTGCGCCCGCGCCTGCACTGGAGGCTGTGCGAGTGGGAGGCCGGGGCGGAAGGGGGTCGGGGGTGCCCGCGTCCGCTGTTCCCGCCCGCGCTCGGCCCGATGCCGGTTCCGCGGCCGTACGAGGCGGCGAAGGTCCTGCGCGACGAGGCGGAGGCCCTGGGCTTCCTGGCGAGCCGCCACCCGCTGACCCTGTATCGCGATCACCTTCTGGCGCTGCGCCGCGTCGGGGTGACCCCGGTGCGGGGGACCGATCTGGGGCGCCACATCGGCCGCAGGGTCACGACCCTCGGATGGCTGATCACCGGCAAGGTGGTGACCACGAGGGAGGGGGAGCCGATGGAGTTCATCTCGTTCGAGGACACCACGGCGATCTACGAGACGACCTTCTTCCCGCGGACCTACGAGCGATTCTGCCGCATGCTGACCCGGGCGCGGCCCTACCTGCTGCGCGGGCGGGTGGAGGAGGATTTCGGGGCGGTGACGCTGACGGTGGACGACGTCCGGCTCCTGGACCGGGTGCCCCTTCCAGGCCGCCCGGCCGCCGGACGGGGGCGGCGGCGCGCCGGGGAGGGCCTCAGCGCCGTCGGCGCGGCGGCGACCGCACCGGCGGCGGCTCGACCAGGGTCAGATCGATCTCCAGACGGCGTCCGTCCCGGAGCAGGCCGACCTCGACCTGCTCCCCCGGCTTGAAGCGGGACAGCCGGGTGCGCAGGTCGTCCACCGAAATCACCGGCCGGCCGCGCACCGAGACGATGACGTCGCCGCGGCGCAGGCCGGCGCGCGCGGCCGGGCCCTCGGGGTCGAGGACCGCGACCAGGGCCCCGCGCGTGTCGGCCAGCCCGAAGGCGCGGGCGATCTCAGGCGTGATCCTCTGCAGGCCGATGCCGGCGTAGCCGCGGATGACCCGCCCGTGCTCCAGGATGCTCTCCAGCACGCCGCGAGCCATGCTGGACGGTATGGCGAAGCCGATCCCCTGGTAGCCGCCGCTGCGGGTGTAGATCGCCGTGTTGATCCCGACCACCTCGCCGCGGGTGTTGACGAGCGCGCCGCCCGAGTTGCCCGGGTTGATCGCCGCGTCGGTCTGGATGAAGTCCTCGTAGTCCGCCACCCCGATGTTGCCGCGACCGATGGCGCTGACGATGCCCATGGTGACCGTGCGGCCCAGGCCGAACGGGTTGCCGATCGCCAGCACGACGTCGCCGACCTCCAGGCCGTCGGAATCCCCCAGCACGGCGTGCGGCAGCGCTTCGGCGCTGACCCGCAGCACCGCCAGATCGGTGCGGGCGTCGGTGCCCAGGATGCGGGCGCGCATCTCCCGGCCGTCCGCGAGCGACACGTTGACCTCGTCGGCGTGCTCGACGACGTGGTTGTTGGTCAGGATGGTGCCGCCCGGGTCGACGATCACCCCCGATCCGAGGCTCGGCACGCGTCGCTCGCGCGGCACCACGTAGTCGTAGAACTGATCCCCGAAGAAGTGCCGGAAGAAGGGATCGGCGAAGAAGGGCGACAGCCGCTCGTAGGTCTGCACGACCCGCACCGAGGAGATGTTGACCACCGCCGGCAGCACCGGCCGCACGACGTCCGCGTAGCCGTCGCGCGCCGCGCCGCCGGCGAGAGGCCCGGACGGAGGGAGGAGGACGGGCGCGGCGGGCGACTTCGCGGTCGGCCCCGGGACTTCCGACCCCGCCGCGCGACCCGCGGGGTCCCGCGGCGCCCCGGACACCCGCGCCGGCCGGAAGCGCGGCACCACGAGGAGCAGCAGAACGCCGAGCAGGGCCGTCGCGAGGGCCAGGAGGGCGGCGGGGCGCAGGGGAAGACCCGGCCGTGATGCGATCCGTCCCTCGCCGGCCCGGTACATGCGTCGGCCCCTCCGCCGTCGGCGGGCGGTCGATTGCGCGGCCCGCTCCGAGGATGTAATTATACCCTCGCCCTCGTGGAGCCGTCGGGACATGGATCCGAGCGTTGCACAGTCATGGCGGGACCTGTGGCCTTTCGTGGCCGATTTCCTGCCCAAGGCGCTGCTGGCCCTCGTCTGCGGCGGCCTCATCGGGGTGGAGCGCGAGATCCGCAGAAAGCCAGCGGGGTTCCGGACCAATATCCTCATCTGTCTCGGCTCGATGCTCTTCATGTGGCTGTCGACCGAGGTGGCGGCGGCCGTCGGCCCCGGCCGTCTCGGCGACCCGGGCCGGATCGGGGCGCAGGTGGTGACCGGCATCGGCTTTCTCGGCGCCGGCACCATCATCCAGTCGCGCGGCCGGATCACCGGGCTCACCTCGGCCGCGATGATCTGGGTCGTGGCGGCCGTGGGCATGACCATCGGCGCCGGCTACTGGACCATCGGGCTGGTGTCCACCGTCCTGATCCTCCTCGTCCAGGTGGGCCTCGGGATGTTCGAGAGGCGCGTGTTCGGCAAGTGCATCTTCTTCGACTGCCACATCGCCTTCGCGGACGACGGGGGGCGGACCCGGAAGGAGATCGATCACACGCTGCGCGCCGTGGGACGTCCGCTCGAGACCTTCAACCTCAGGCAGGAGGAGGACGCGTTCGTCCTGACCATCCCGTACTGCGGCGTCCACCCCCATCACAGGAAATTCCTGGCCGACCTCTGGAAGATCGAGGGCGTGCGCGAGGTCCGGCCCCTGCACTGAGCGGTCGCCGGCATCCGCCCCGTGGACGCGGTCGGCCTCGGGGACCGGGACGCATCGTCGCCCGACGGCTCGCGCCGGGTCGAGGGCGTCCGGGCCGTCCCGGGGCGCCCGCGGCCTCGCGGCATTGACATCCGCGACGGACCCGTCCTAGCATCGCCCCCCTCCGGAACCCACGATCCCAGAGCACGCGGGTGATGCCGATGACGACGCTGCTGCGAACCGAGCTGCCCGGGCTGCGCCTGATGAGCCGCGGCAAGGTGCGCGACAACTACGAGCTGGGCGGGGATCTGTTGATGATCTCGACCGACCGCATCTCCGCCTTCGACCACGTCCTGCCGAGCGGGGTCCCCGACAAGGGCAAGGTTCTGAACCAGCTATCGCTGTTCTGGTTCGAGCGGCTCGGCGACGCGGTGCGGAACCACGTCAAGGAGCACCGGCCCGAGCGCTTTCCGGAGTTCCTGTGGCCCCACGCCGATATCCTCCGGGGCCGCTCGATGATCGTCCGCCGGCTGAAGATGCTGCCGGTGGAGTGCGTGGCGCGGGGGTATCTGGCCGGCTCCGGGTACAGGGATTACCGGGCCACCGGATCGCTCTGCGGCCTGGAGCTGCCCGCCGGCCTGCGCGAGTCCGAGCGGCTGCCGGAGCCGCTGTTCACGCCGGCGACCAAGGCGTCCGACGGGCACGACGAGAACATCTCGTTCTCCCGGATGATCGGGATGGTGGGGAAGGAGGCCGCCGAGAGGGCGCGGGAGCTGACCCTCGAGGTCTATCGGCGCGCCTGCCGCCACGCGGAGTCGCGCGGCATCATCGTCGCCGACACCAAGCTGGAGTTCGGCCTGGACGAAGAGGGCCTGGTGCTGGCGGACGAGGTCCTGACCCCGGACTCCTCCCGCTTCTGGCCGGCCGAGGCCTACCGCCCGGGTCGCGCGCAGCATGCCTACGACAAGCAGTTCGTCCGCGATTACCTGGAGAGAAGCGGCTGGGACAAGTGCCCGCCCGCGCCGTCCCTGCCGGAACCGATCGTCGAGGGGACGCGACGACGCTACCTTGAGATCTTCAGGAGGCTGACGGGCCGCGAGCTGGCCTGAGCGCCGTGCCTGCGGGCGGAGGCACCCTCCCGGCGGGCCTCGACGGCCGGGCGTCAGGGGCGGGCGGTGGGGTCGGGGCCGACCTCCGCGGGGGCGCCCAGCTTCCTCAGAACGCTTCTGGCCCGCGACAGGCTCCGCGACGAGAGCCGGGCGCGGCGCCCGAGGGAGCGATTCTTGAGGGCGAGGATCCGCCCGAGCGACGCCCTCAGGCGCGCCGGCGCGATCTCCCCCGAGACCACGGCGTGCACGATGGCCGTGTGCGCGCGCAGGGCCTTCTCCGGCGAGCGGCAGAACATCACGCCGTCCACGCCGGCGGCGAGGCACTCGAGCGCGACCCGGCCGGCATCCCCCGCGCCATCGATCGCCCCCATCTCCAGATCATCGCTCAGCACCAGGCCGCCGAAGCGTATCCTCTGCCTCAGGAGGGTCCCCACGACCCGCGCGGACAGCGTCGCCGGCCGACATCGCCGGCCCTGCAGTCCCGGGTAGTAGGCGTGGCCGACCATCACCATCGGCAGCAGGGCTCGCAGCCGGCGGTACGGGTACAGGTCGCGATCCCAGAGCCGTCGTCCCGGGGTGCGGATCGTGGGCAGGGCTAGGTGGGTGTCGGCGTCGGCCGAGCCGAGGCCGGGGAAGTGCTTGCCGACCGGGAGCACTCCCGCGCGGAGGTGGGCGGCGATCACGATCCGGGCCAGACGGGCGACGCGCGCCGGGTCCTCGCCCAGGGAGCGGTCGCCGATCCCGTTCGCCGGGTCGGGTCCGGACAGGTCGAGCACGGGAGCGAAATTGACGTTGAACCCGAGGCTCCGCAGCGCCAGCGCCGTCGCCGTCGCGCCGCGCCGTACGGCGGACTCGGCGCCGGGCAGAGCGGAGAGCCGGAGCGGGGAAGGGGAGGCGCCCAGAATGCTCCTGAGCCGGTCGACGCGCCCGCCCTCCTGGTCCAGGGCTATGAACGGCGGCACCCCGAGCGCCCCGGCCAGGGAGTCGGTGAGCGCGCGCACCTGGCCGGGACTGCGGATGTTGCGCCCGAAGAGGACGAACCCTCCCGGGCGCACCCGCCGGATGAGGTGCAGCAGCTCCGCCGTGCAGCGGGTCCCCTCGAAGCCGATCCAGAGGAGCTGGCCGGCCCGATCCTCGAGACTGAGATCCCCGAGCTTCGGCATCGACGCCTACTGTAGTGGAAGGTCCGGGAGGGGGACAAGGACGGTCCGTCCGGATCCGCCGGGTTACGATCCATGGATCCCGGCTTGACTCGAGGTGGCGTGGACTCTAGATTCGCCGTGCAACTATGCGTTTCGCGGATTCCATATGTTCATGAAGACAGGGCGCATAGTCGTTCCCGACGCCACCCGGCGCGCGGGCCTCTTGAGTCCCGCGTCCCTCCGATATATGGTAGGGGGCCCGCGGAACGGCGCGACATCTGGGGGAGACCGGGCGTACCTTCACCTTGACTGGGGCTGGAACCGGTGCTAGCATCCCGCGGCTTCCCGACAACGACACCGTAGGATCCTGGCGCGGAGGGCGCACATGGGCAAGAAGTTCTACACCATCATGGTGGTCCCCCACGCCGCCGCGAAGTTCCGGCGGTTGAAGGTGTCGCAGCGCTTCCTCATCGTGGGCGGCTGCCTCATCGGGCTGCTGCTGGTCGCCGGCCTGATGCTGCCGCACTTCGTCCTCAAGGCCGGCCGGCTGCGGTCCCGCCTCGAGCGGCTCACGCTGGAGAACGCGCAGCTCCGGAAGGCCAACGAGACGATCGACGCATCGCTCGCCGACCTCAGGAGCAAGCTGTCGGAGTTCGAGGCCAAGGCGGCCAAGCTCGCCCTGATGGTCGGGGTCGAGGATCTCAACCCGCAGCAGATGGGCGCCGGCGGAAGCTCATTCGACCTGAGCGGCCTGTCCCCGGCGGTGTCCCGGTCGATGCGCGAGGGAGAGATCAACACGATGCGTGGATAGCGTAGGTCCCGCGCAGCTGCG
>JBHIBC010000026.1:0-36151 GCA_046758905.1 Acidobacteriota bacterium
ACTTCGACATCAGCGGCAGCTCGCTCGTCCGTCCCATCCGGTCGATCGCGATGGCCCGGTTGGTCTCCGCCTCGAATCCCTCGTCGAGCTCGCCGATCCGATTGGCCACGATCAGGTCCAGGTTCTTCCTCTTCAGCTTGCGCAGCGCGTTCGCCCTGAGGTCGCCGGTCTCCGCGGCGAACCCGACCAGGACCTGTCCGGGCTTCTTGCGCCGCCCCACCTCCTCCAGGATGTCCGGAGTGGGGAGAAGCCTCAGGCTGATGGCGCCGCCCGGGCCCCCGGCGCGACGCGACCGTTCCCTGAGAGCCTCCTTCCCGATCTTGGCCCGCGAGCTTCGCTCGGGGCGGTAGTCGGCCACCGCCGCGGCCTTGAGCACGAGGTCCGCCCCCTGTGCTTGGTTGAGCGCGGCCCGGAACATCTCCTCGGCCGAGCCCACGCGCACCAGGTTGACCCCGTCGGGAGGCCGCAGGTGGGTGGGGCCGGAGACCAGCGTGACCTCCGCCCCGCGCGCCAGCGCCTCCGCGGCCAGGGCGTACCCCATCCGTCCGGTCGAGGGGTTGCTGAGGAAGCGCGCCGGATCGAGCGGCTCGCGGGTGGGCCCCGCGGTCACGAGGACGCGGCGGCCCTCAAGCGATGGCGCGCTTTTTTTTTATGCGCCCCGAGAGCCGCGGCGATGATGGTCTCCGGCTCGGCCATGCGGCCGATCCCCTCCTCGCCGCAGGCCAACTCCCCGACGCCCGGCTCGATGATGCGGACGCCGCGCCCGCGCAGGGTCTCGACGTTGGCGCGGGTCGCGGGGTGCTCCCACATCCACGGGTTCATGGCGGGGGCCAAGGCGACCGGTCCGGCCACCGCGAGGTGGAAGGTGCTCAGCAGATCGTCCGCGACGCCGTGCGCGAACTTCGCCAGGACGTTGGCCGTCGCCGGCGCGACCAGGAACAGATCGAGCCCGCGGGCCAGGGAGATGTGCTGGACGTCGGCCCCGTGGGCCAGGTCCCACTGGTCGGTCAGCACCGGCCGGCCCGACAGGGTCTGCAGCGTCAGCGGGGTGATGAACTCCCGCGCGTGCGCCGTCATGATCACGTGGACCTCGCAGCCGGCCTCTCGCAGCCCGCGGACCACCTCGGCCGCCTTGTAGGCCGCGATCCCGCCGCTCACCCCGAGGACCACGCGCCTGCCCGGCCGCCGCGTCTCAGACACCCTGCCCACTCGGCTCCGCCTGGATCTCCTCCGAGCCGTAAGCCTCGGTGGTCACTTCCCCGACCTCGGCTTCGCCCCGCATCTCCTCCGGGAAGGGGCCGTAGCTGTACTCGATCATGCCCGAGAGGACCTCCTGCTGGGCGATGGTGACCGGCTTGATGGAGAAGGTCTCGATCCTGGGGCGGGCGCCTCTCTGCAGCTGCCTGCAGCGCTCCGCCGCAACCGTGATGAACTCGAACTTGTTTTCGATCGAACCGGCATCGATCATCGAACCTCCGAAGCTGACGGGTCTCGTGGACGTCGGGGGCCTCCCCGCGACCCCGCCATTGTAGTCGAAAACCCCGCCGGCCGTCAGCGGCCGGCCGCGAAGTCGGCGGCGATCTCGCGCAGGCGGGTCATCTGGCGCTGTCTGCGGCAGCGCTCCGCCAGCACGATGGCCCGCAGGTGATCGTAGGCGACCTCCAGATCATCGTTGACCACGATGTAGTCGTATCTTCCCGACTTGTCGATCTCCCCGCGCGCGAGCCGCAGCCGGTCGCCGAGCGCCGCCTCGTTCTCGGTGCCGCGGCCGAGAAGTCGCTCCCTAAGCGCCTCCTTCCCCGGCGGCATGATGAAGACCAGCACGGCGTCGGAGATCAGGCGGCGGATGCTGTCGGCCCCCTGCGTGTCGATGTCGAGCACGATGTCGCGCCCTCGGGCCGTCGCCTCCCGGATCGCCGCGGCGGCGGTCCCGTACAGCTGTCCCCCGACCGAGGCCCACTCGACGAACTCCCCCATCCGGCGCCGGCGCTCGAACTCCTCCCGGTCGATGAAGCGATAGTCGACCCCGTCGCGCTCGCCCTGCCGCCGCGCCCGGGTGGTGTACGACACGGAAAAGTCGATGCCCTGGAGCTCGTCCACGAGCCGCCTGCACAGCGTCGTCTTCCCGGTCCCGGAGGGGGCCGAGACCACGAAGACGCCGCCGCGGGCGCTGCGCGCCGTCCTCCGCGGGATGGCGTCCGCTCCTCTCCGACCACCCGGCACCCTCGTCCTCCCGGCCGCCCCGCTCCGCCGCGGCCCCCGGGGCGGCGCCCGGCATCCCTACTCCAGGTTCTGCACCTGCTCGCGGCTCTTCTCCACCTCGGAACGGATCGCCAGAGCCGCCCGGCGGATCGGCAGCGACTCCGCCTTGGAGGAGATGGTGTTGGCCTCCCGATTCATCTCCTGCATGACGAAGTCGAGCGCCTTGCCGACCGGTCCCGGCGGCCGCTCGAGCGTCCCCCGCGCCTGCTCGACGTAGGCGCGGAGCCGGACGATCTCCTCGGTGATGTCGGCCCGGTCCGCCAGGAGGGCGACCTCCTGCGCCACCCGATCCTCGTCCAGGCCCCGATGGTCGCGGAGCAGCGCGGCGACCCGCTCCCGGAGCCTGTCGGCGTACCGGACCGGGAGGTCGCGGCCTTCCTGCTCGATCCGCTCGATCTGTCCCGCGATCGCCGCCAGGTGCTCCCGGAGCACGCCGGCCAGGCGCTCACCCTCCGCGGACCGCATCGCGTCGTAGGCCGCGAGGGCCGCGTCGAGAGCCCGCTCCAGGACCCGCAGGTCGAGTCCCTCCTCCGCGCGCGGCTCCTCCTGGACCGTCAGGGCGCCGGGCAGCGCCAGGACCGCCTCGATCCCGACCGTCCCGCGCAGCCGGAACTCCCTCTTGAGTGCGGCCGCCGCCTCGATATACCGGGCCACCAGCTCCCGGTTGACCTGCACCCGGCAGGGGCGAGGGCCGGCGGCGGTCCGGGAGAAGGTGACGTCGATCCGACCCCTGCGGAGCGCCCTCTGCATCCGCGCCCGCAGATGAGGCTCGTATCCCCCAAGCGGCGCCGGCAGCTTCAGCTTGAGGTCGAGGTAACGGTGGTTGATCCCCCTAAGCTCCACCTCCGCCCGGATCCCGTCATCCTCGGCCGCCCCCTGACCGAAGCCCGTCATGCTCTTGACGCGGCTCGAACTCACCCGTCCCCCCGGCTCCCGCCGGCGCCGATCATACTCCAGGCGACGCGGGCCGCCCGATCCACCGCGCCCGGCGAGCCGAGGCGCTCCCGGACCCGCCGGAGCCCCAGGCGCATCCGCCGCGCGACGGCCGGGTCGACGAGGATGCGACGGGTCTGCGCGGCGATCCGCTCGGCGCGACACTGCCCCTGCACCAGCTCCGGCACGACCCGCTCTCCCGCGATCAGGTTCGCCATGCCGATGTGTGGGACGTCCGAGACGGCTCGCGCCAGGAGATAGGTGAACGGGTGCACCTTGTAGACGATCACCATCGGGACCCCCAGCAGCGCCGTCTCCAGCGTGGCGGTACCGGAGGCGACCACCGCCGCGTCCGACGCCGCCACCGCGTCGTAGCGGCCCTCCTCGACGAGCACCGGCGCGGGATCCGGGTCCTCCCGCGCCGGGCGCGCGGAGGCGTACCCGCCGCGCATGCGGGCGCGGCTCCGCTGGGCGGCGCGCCGCGCCGCCGCCTCCAGCTCACCCCGATCGAGCGTGGGCGCCACCGGCAGGACGAACTGCAGGTCGGCGAACTCCTCCCTGAGGAGGCGCGCCGCGCCGATCATGGGAGGGAGGAGCCGCGAGACCTCGTTGTCGCGGCTCCCCGGCAGGAGCGCCACCGTCGGCCGCCGCGGATCGAGGCCGAGCGGCTTGAGGACCTGCCGCCGGTCCCGTCCCGGACGGACGAGGTCGAGCAACGGGTGACCGATGAATTCCACCGGGACTCCGCCGCGGCGGTAGATCTCCTCCTCGAACGGGAGGATCACGAGCATCCTGTCGACCAGCGCCGCGATCCGCCGCACCCTCCCCCGCCGCCAGGCCCACACCTGGGGGCTGATGAAGTAAAGGACGGGGACTCCGAGGCGGCGGGCCCTTCCGGCCAGCCTCAGATTGAAGTCGGGATAGTCGATCAGGATCAGCAGGTCGGGCCGCCGTCCCGGGTCGGCGAGCGCTCGGCAGGCCTCCCGGAAGGCGCGCCAGATCGCCCCCAGACTGCCCAGCACCTCGAGCAGCCCGGTCACCCCCATGACCCCGCATCGCCGACCGGCTGCAGCCCGGCGTCCCGCATCGACGGCCCGCCGACGCCCACGAAGCAGACGCGGCGGGCGCCGGCGCACCCGTCGCGGCCGCCTTCCCCCCGAGCGCCGGCCGGGCTCGGCCCGCGGGCCATCGAGCGCATCAGGAGACCGCCGTAGAGGTCACCCGAGGCCTCTCCGGCCGCGATCATGACGCGGGCGGGGCGATCGATCACGGCCCGCCGCGCCCCGCTCCTGGAGCCCGTCGCGCGCCCTCTCGCGGCCTCCGCACGAGCGACTCGGCCCGCTCCGTCAGCCCCTCCAGGGCGCTCTCGAGGTCCCGCCGGGCGGACTCCATCACGCCCCGGTCGGCGTCCGGCGGCACGACGATCGGATCCCCGTACACGAAAACGCCGCGGCCGAACGGGAGCGGCACCTGGAAGGCGTCCCACGAGCGGAGAGTTTTTTTTTAGAGGCCGCGAAAGCCACCGGGACGATCGGCGCTCGGCCGAGGCGGGCCGCCTCGACCACCCCGATCTGGGCCCGGTGCCGGGGCCCCCGCGGCCCGTCCACCGCGAAGGCGGCGTCCAGCCCGCCCCGCAGGTTCCGGATCATCTCCCTGAGCCCCGCAACCGCGCCGCCGCCGCTCGATCCCCGCACCATCAGGTGCCCGAACCGCTCCAGCGTGCGCGCCACGTACTCTCCGTCCCGGTGCCGGCTGCTCAGCACCGCCAGCCGCCTCCCGTATCGCCGTCCCAGGTACGAGTAGGTCATCATCAGGAGCTGGTCGTGGAAGAACGCGTGAATGTAGGGGCGGGCCCGGCGATGGAGATCGCGGACGACGCTGTCGTTGGGGGGGGACCAGCGCATGACGCCGTGCAGCGCCCGAATCAGCCATCCGGCCAGCCGCGGCCCGACAGCGAGCAGGACGCGATCAGTCAGTGACACTCTCATGTCCTTCCTCGCGACTGGCCCGCACGCACCTCTGGACAGGACCCGCCGGTGTGGATTATACAGTCACGGCACGAGAGCTTCTGCATCGGGAGTCCGCATTGGGTCCGAAATCCGTGCGGCGAGTTCGAGCGCACTCACGCGGCCCCGGCCGGGTGCTCATCACCGGCGGGGCCGGGTTCATCGGATCCCACCTGTGCGACTTCTTCCTGGGCAAGGGCTACGAGGTCATCTGCGTCGACAATCTTCTGACCGGGAGCACCGACAACATCGCCCACATCCGCAGTCGGGCGTTCTCGTTCGTTCATCTGGACGTCACCAACTACATCTACGTCGAGGGCCGCGTCGATTACATTCTGCACTTCGCCAGCCCGGCAAGCCCGAAAGACTATATCGAGCTGCCGATCCAGACCCTCAAGGTCGGCTCCCTCGGGACGCACAAGGCGCTCGGCCTGGCGAAGGCAAAGAACGCCGCCTTTCTTCTCGCCTCGACCTCGGAAGTCTACGGTGATCCCCTCGTTCATCCCCAGAAGGAGTCTTACTGGGGGAACGTCAATCCGGTGGGCCCGCGCGGCGTCTACGACGAGGCCAAGCGGTTCGCCGAGGCCCTGACCGAAGCCTACCAAGCGGCTCACGGTCTCGATACCAAGATCGCGCGGATCTTCAACACCTACGGGCCCAGGATGCGTCTTGATGACGGCCGCGCCATCCCCGCGTTCATGAGCCAGGCACTGCGGCGCAAGCCGGTCACCGTGTTCGGAGACGGCAGGCAGACGCGCTCGTTCTGCTATGTCGACGACATGGTGGAAGGGATCTACCGCCTGCTGATGTCGGATCACCACGGGCCGATGAACCTGGGGAATCCCGAGGAGCTCGCCCTGCTCGACATGGCGCGCAGGATCATCAGCCTGACGCGCTCGAGAAGCCGGGTCGTCTTCCGCCCCCTGCCGACCGACGATCCCAAGGTCCGGCAGCCGGACATCTCCCTCGCCCGGCGCACGCTCGGCTGGTCACCGCGGATCCCGTTGGATCGGGGGCTGCGCAGGACTATCCGCTATTTCCGCTCCCGCATCGGGACGTCCGGCGGGTAGGGCTTCCTGGCGACCGCGAGCAGGTGGGAGCGGAGCGGGGGGAGCACCTCCACCAAACGACAGGCGCGAATCGACACGGGCGCCAGCAGGCGTAGCAGCTGCGGTATGCCGGTGACGCTGTGCGCCCTCAGGGACCACCCCGAAAAGGCGCGCCGGATCTCCGCGATCCTCAAGGGACGCGTGTGGGGGTTCAGCGGATTCGGATACCGGGTGTCGTACGAGACGAAGATGCCTCCCGGCGCCAGGACCCTGGCCGCCTCCTCGAGGATCCTCCCGCGCCTCGCATCATCCAGAACCGAGGAGATCATCGTCGATTGATAGACGACGGTGAAGAACCCGTCGCGGAACGGCACCCGGGCCGCGTCCCCTTGGAGGGACAGCATCCACGGATGGCTGCGTCGGGCTCCGAGCGCACAGCGCCGGAGGAGGTCGAGGGCGACGATCCTATCGCCGCGGAATCCGAGGTCCCTCAGGCACGCGCAATCGTTGCCACCGCCCGCCCCCAGGTCGAGCACCCATGCCGCGGAGAGGTTCAGGTGCTCGTCCCCGATCATCCGCGCGATGAGCTCCCACTTCCTGGCGAGCATGAAAAGGGACGCCCGGCTGCTCGACCAGATCCTCCGGTAGTACGCCGCCGAGTACAGGCCCTCGTGCAGCCTGAGCATCCTCAAGCGCTCGGCCCGATCCTCGCTCTCCGGGCTGCGCGGCGGGGGGGCGGCACACACGATCTGCTGGCGGGCGCTTAGCCGACCGAGCGGCCGATCCTGTCCCCGGGAGCGCTGTCGGCTACGGAGGCCAGGCCGTCGGCCTTCCCGCTCCGGCGGCCCTTCTTGGGGGACGATTCGCCGTAGTAGTAGTAGCCGACGTAGTAGTAGTCCTTGTAGTGGGATCGATCGAGATCCACGTTGTTGAGGACCGCCCCGACGACGTTCGGATTGACCTTCCGGACGTTCGAGACGCAACGCTGGATCAGGCCCTTGTCGTTCTCGTTGTGCTTGATCACGAAAACGATATGGTCGCTGACCGAAGCGAGGATCATGGAGTCCGCCAGCGATACGACCGGAGGGGAGTCGATGAACACCCAGTCGAATTCCGGCCGCAGCTTCGTCAGGAGCGCCTGGAACCTATCGTTGGCGAAGACATCCGGGGGATTCGGAGGGATGGGCCCGCAGGTGATGGCGAACAGGTTCGGCTGGTCCGTGGGTTTCAAATAGTGTTGCCAGTCATCGCCGTCGGAGGAGAGGATGTAGTTGGTGATCCCCCGATCCCTTCCGGTATGCAGATGCTGGTGGATGGTCGGCCTCCGCAGATCGCAGTCCAGGACCACCACCCTGTCTCCCGACTGCGCGAACGTGCGGGCGACGTTGGCGACGGTGCAGCTCTTGCCCTCTCTCGGACCCGCGCTGGTGACCAGCACGGCGTTGGCCTCGCGGTTCTTCCGCGAGAACAGCAGGCTCGTCCTCAGCGTCTGATAGGCCTCCCGCACGGCTCGACCCGTTGCCTCGGTCTGCTTCGGGATGACCGCCAGAAGATTCAGCTTGAGGAAATGCTCGATGTCCTCCGAGGTCCGAATGGTGTTGTCGAGGTAGTCCAGGAAGAAGACCATGCCCACCCCGAGCAGCAGGCCCAGCAGCACGCCGACCGCGAGGTTCAGCACCACGCGAGGCTTCACCGGCACCGTGGGCACCGGAGCCACGTCCAGGATCCGCAGATTGTTGTTGAGGAGACTCGCGCTGAGCCCGATCTCCTTCACACGGGTGCTGATCAGGTCGTAGATCCTCTTCGTCTCGGTCGCCTCACCGCGGACGAGCTCGTAGCCGGAGGCCTTGCGGTTGGCTTGGAGCGACTCGGCCCGAGTCTTCTCGATGCTGCGGACCACGCTCCTCTCATGCTCCTTGAGAAGCGCGAACTCCGTGCGGAGGTTGCTGATGATCCTCTCGACCTCATCCGTGATCTTCTGGTTGATCTTGTCGATCTCGCTCTTCTTCTCCTGGACGCGGATGTGCTTGTCGCGAAAGGACACCAGCAGGCGTCCGTACTCCCGCTCGAGCTTGACCTTCTCGCGATACAGGTCCTGGATCACCGGATCGTTGATGATCTGCGGGATGCTCTCGTAGGAGTCGCGATTCTCCCTCACGGCGCCGATCCGGCGCAGGACGCTTTCGGCCTCCGCCTCCTTCAGCTGGGTCTCGGTCAGATCGGCCTGCAGCTTGATGAGCCGGTCGCTGGTGATCCTCTGCTGACTCTCCGGAGAGAGGATGTCCGCCCGCTCCGCGAAATCGAACGTATCCTCCTGCGTCACCGCCAGTTGCTGCCGCAGGGAGCCGATCTCCCGCAGCAGCGCGTCCACGGCCAGCTTGGTCGCCTCGATCGCCTGATCCAGGTTCCTCCCGACATAGCTCTCCGCGATCGCGTTCACCCAGGACGCCACCTCCTTCGGATCGGGACCCTCCAGACTGATCTCGACGATTCCGGTGTCCTGGACCGGACGGATGTCGACCATCTTGGTCAGCGCGCCGACCGGATCTTTGCTCTCCGCGAAGGCGGGATGGCTGTAAAGATCCAGGCGGTCGAAGACGCGCTGCGCGACGTCCCGGCTCTTGATGATCTCGTATTGGGTGTTGTAGTAGCGCTCCTCGGCGTACCAGCCGTAGGCGCCCGATCCCATCTCGACCACCTCCGCCACGGGAGACACCTTCCTGGATTGCGGAGAGATCTCGACCGTCGCCGTGGCGCGGTAGACGGGCTCCTGGGTGAACGTGCCGAGGGCAACGAGGGTGACGACGATGACGAAGATGCTGAGGACTGTCCAGCGCCCGCGCCAGATCGTCCGCCAGTAGTCGAGAAGATGGGCCTCCTGCTTCTCGCTAACGGCCGGGTTGTCCACCATATCCTGATCCTATCACCAAAGCCCCGGGTTGCAAGGGTTTTTCGCCCGCCGGGCGCCCTAGAACAGCCGGCGCGGGACGATCACGATATCGTCAGGACGGATCGGGACATCCTCGCGCTTGCCCTCCTGGATCTTCTTGATGTTGACGACGAGGCTGTCCTTGCCGCGGGCCGCGTTGGTCCGCAGGATGCGGACCTCCTTTCGGTTCGCGAACTGACCGAACCCGCCCGCCGCCGCGAGGGCCTTCAGCAGGGTCATGTCTCTCTCCAGGAAGTAGGGGCCGGGGCGGGAGACCTCACCCTGAACGTAGAATACCCTCTTGCCCTGGAGGGTCACGATGTCCCCGCTTCGCAGAGGTACATTCGCGGCATCGCCCTCGCGCCCCAGGAGTTCCTCCCGATCCACGACGATCCGGTTGCCGCCGCTCGACGTCTGGTCCTGGCGTGTGATCAGGATCTCCGGCCCCGCCTCCTTGGTCGCTCCTCCGGCCTCCGCCAGCAGGTCCAACAGCCGCATGCGCGGCTTCAGGGCGTAGCGCCCCGGGGCCCGGACCTCTCCCATGATCGTGATCCACTGACTCACCCGGATGCTGACCTGAGGATCCTTGACGTAGTCGCCGTCCAGGACGCGGGTGATCTCCTCGTCGATTTCCTCCACGGTCTTGCCGGCCACGTGGAACTCACCGAGCGGCGGGTAGTCGACGGTGCCGTCGGCGCGCACCTCGGCCACCTGGCTGTATCCCTCATGACCGAATACCGAGATCTCCAGCTTGTCCCCGACCCCCACGACGGCCGGCTCCTCACTCCGGGGCGCGGCGCCGGGAGGACGCTCGGCCTTGACCAGGCGCAGGATGAGGCCGTACCCCTTCTGCTCGACCCCGGAGAGCTTCGCACCGTCCAGAGATATGCGGATGCGCACGCCGTCACGGCCCTCGATATCCTCCTCGACCCGAGCCTCACGGATCAGCGGATTGTCCGGGGTGTAGAGAGGCTGGAGTCGACTCCGGGCCCTCGGAAAATCGATCACCGCCTCACGGGCCCGCCCCGACGGCAGCCGGCAGGTGAACGGCGCGAACGCGGTCGAGGTGCGGATCTGGATGATGGCCCCTTCGGGCGTCGTGTCGACCACCAGGCTGTCCACGATCGTCTCCCCCGGGCGCTGCGCGAAGCCCCACTGGGAGACGACCGGAATCGCGACAAGCACGGCGAGCCACCAGGAGCCCGAGGGAGGTTTTCCGGATCTCACAGCCACCCCACTTGCAGACGGAACAGGAACCGGTTCACCGTGTAGCGAAATCGATCGAAGAATTCGCCCGCCGACTGTTCCTCCATGTTGGATCGCCGCCCCTCGAAATTATACCCGAGGAAGGCCCTCAATCCCTGCCGGAACCGATGCCCGATCCCGGCCTCGAGGCGCACGATCCTGTCCCGCCTCCGCTTCCCGAAGGAGGGACACCGATCCTCGCCGTCGCAGAACCTGTCCTGGAAAAGGTCGATCCGGCCGTCATGGTCGGGGTCGAGATCCGGATCAGCGGTCGAGATGTCCAGGGGATCCGAGTAGGCGTTCTCGAAGTAGCTGCCGGCCACCTGCCAGTAGGTGCTGTGCCCCACCTGACGCGTCAGGGTGAGCCGCGCCTGCTCGCTCACGTAGTAGTTGTTGTTCACGTAGAAGGACTGGAACGGCTCCCGCAGCAGGGAGAGGCGCACCCGGGTCACGTCCGTGGGCCGCCATACGGTGTCCAGATCCAGGGTGGGACCGGCGAAGTCGGCACCTTCCGTGTCGGCGAACTCCAGGCTCCGGTATCCGACCACGACCTCACTGACCACCGCCTCGTTGATCACGCGGCGCGCGCCGATTCCGGCGGCGCGGCTCGCTATGCTCACGTCCCCGAACAACACTTGCTCGCGGTTCTGCCCCGTGTCCTCGAAGGAATAGAGGCCGAACAGCGTGGTCTGAGGAGTCAGGCGGTAGTTGTAGCGCCCCTCCAGCCCCCGCCTGCGGAAGTTGAAGAAAACGGCCTCGCCCGTTCCTTTGAAGTCCACGATCGACAGCCGCGGGATGAGAGAGAAACCGTGCCGACCGCCGACGTCGACGTTGACCTCCAACGACGGCTCGTGCGAGGTGAACGGGACCAGCCCGAAAGTCACCTCCCTCCCGGGGTCGACCTCCTGCAGCTCGACCGTGCCCCGCACGAAATGCTCGGTGATACGAAGGCTGAGCGACGGGCCGATCCGGAAGGTCCCGTCGAGATCGAAAAAGTGGCTGTACGGATCGGTCTGGCGAAAACTGTTCGTCGTGTAGTCCCGGTAAAGCGGCGCGTACGAGAAGCGGACCCGGCTCGCCCCGAGAGGGAGATCCACCGTGATGCGCGGCTGGACCACCAGGATGCCCGAGTCGATCGGGCCCAGATCGGGGTTCTCGGAGCTCGCGAAAAGGACGTTGCTGTCCTGGGTGAATTCGAACGTGACGGACGGGTACAGGATGAAGCGCCCGACGTTCAGCCCCGCCGTGGACGTCCTGAAGGTCTGGGCTCTGGTGCCCGCAACACCGATCAGAAACGACGCGCTGAGCGCCGCACCCCACGCCGTCGCCCGGGCCCGTGACCGGAATCCCCGCATGCCTTGCTCCGATGATCGTCCGCCGCCTACCCCGTCGACCCCGTCGTCCGGACGGCGTCAGGGCTGTGCATCCTGGCGCCTCTTGGAGCCGATCTGGACGATCTTCTTGGCGGGGGACGGATGGAGGACGGCGGGCGGCGCGGCGGGCACGTAGTCCGGCACCAGACGGTTGAGGACCTCCGGGAGCTCCGAGGTCCGGGCCTCGAGCGCCGCGGCCTCGAGATCCCGCAGCAGGCGCCACTCCTCCTTCTCGAGGGGGGTGACGCCCGTCAGGACCATGATCTTCTCGTTCGAGGTGGGCAGGGCCACCTCGGAATCGCTCTTCAGCTCCTCCCGGAGCTTCTCGCCCGGGCGCAGGCCCGTGAACACGATACGGATGTCCAGCTCGGGCCTGAGGCCCGACAGCTCGATCATGTTCCTGGCCAGGTCCACGATCCGGACGGGCGGGCCCATCTGCAGCAGGAACGTCTCACCGCCCTCGCCCATGGCCCCCGCCATCAGCACAAGCTGCACGGCCTCCGGGATGGTCATGAAGTAGCGGGACGCCTCGGGATGGGTCACGGTCACCGGTCCACCGGCGGCGATCTGCCTCCGGAAGGTCGGGATGACAGAGCCGTCGCTTCCCAGGACGTTGCCGAAACGCACCGCGATGAATTTTGTCGATCCGTCCGCCAGGCTCTTGACCAGCCGCTCGCCCAGCCGCTTCGTGGCTCCCATGACGTTGCTCGGCCTGACGGCCTTGTCCGAGGAGATGTAGATGAACCTGTCCGCGCCGCTGGCCGCGGCCAACTCCGCGACGCAACGCGTCCCGAAGACGTTGTTCTTGACCGCCTCCACCGGGTTCAGCTCCATGAGGGGCACGTGCTTGTACGCCGCCGCGTGCAGCACGATCTCGGGCTGCGTGGAGCCGAACACGGTCTCCAGCCGCTTCCGGTCCAGCACGTCCCCCACGACGATGTCCAGGCTCAGGAGCGGATGCGCCTCCCGAAGCTCCGCCTCCAGATAGAAGAGGTTGTTCTCGTTGCGGTCGAGCAGGACGAGCCTGTGGGGTCCGTATGCGGCGATCTGTCGGGCCAGCTCTCGGCCGATGGATCCGGCGGCGCCCGTCACCATCACCCGGCGACCGCTCAGGCTCCGGCTCAGGATCCTCCGGTCGAGCGTCACCACGTCCCGCCCGAGAAGGTCATCCACGTCGACCGACCGGATCTGGCTGATGCGGGCGGCCCCCCGCTCCAGCTCGCCCCGCGTCGGCACGGTCTTGAAGGCCGCCCCCGCGCGCCGGCAGATCTCGAAGATCTCGCTCATCTCGCGCCCCGAGGCGCGCGGCACCGCGACGATCACCTCGCGGACCCCGTGCTCCTCGATGATCCTCTCCATCTCACTCAGGTCGCCGAGGACCGGCACCCCGTGGATGCTCACCCCCGCTTTCTCCCGGTCCTGGTCGATGAACCCCACCGGGTTGTACTCCAGGTGGGTGCTCTTCTTGAGCTCCCGAATGAGGGCCTCGCCGGTATCACCGGCACCGACGATGAGCGTCCTGCGACCGTGCGAGCGCTGTCGCCACGAGAAGAGCTCCCACTGGAACCGCGGCAGCAGCCTCAGGGCGCCGGCCATGAGGAGGAGAAGGAAGGTGTTGATGATGAGGACGGCCCGCGACAGGCCGTAGAAGCCCGCGGCGTAGAACAGGACGATGAGCCCGACGGTCCGGTACGCGATCGCCCTCGCCAGCCTCATGAGGTCGTGCAGGCCGGCGTACTTCCAGTATCCCTGGTACAGGCCGCTGGCATAGAACACGATGGGGGTCAACAGCACGTCGACGACGAGCAGCTCGAGGTTTCGGTGGCGCCGGAGCGCGATCGTCGACCAGTCGAAATCGAAGCGCAGCATCAGCGCCAGCAGGTTCGCCATGGTGATGGCGAGGATGTCGCCGGCGACGAAGAGAAGCCGCTTCCTGTGTCCGAGGAATTGAACCATGCGTTACGTGGCCCAGGCCGGAGCCGCGACCCGCGGGGCGCTCGGAAGACCTGTTCTGGTACCGACTTGAGAGCCCTTGATATACCTCCGGATCAACGACTTGTCAAGGGAAACCGGCGCGCGGCAAGGGTTAGAGACGCGGCTCCCAGTAGGGCCGGTCTGTCCGCCGTGCGAGAGCAACGAGGCCCGCCACGCCGGCGACGGTGATTACGAGAAAGTAGTAGGGCAGGTACAGCCAGGAGGGGCCGGCGCGCAGGCGGCTCGCGATGAAGCCGATGCCCGCGGCGAGGTACAGCGTCCCCTGTCCCGCGAGGGCCGCCTCGCGCCACGGGGGTGGAAGCCAGGGGGTGATCGTCATCATCCCGAGGAGCGCCGGCCCGCCCAGCCAGCGCAGGATGCGGTGGGAGACGCACTGGTAGGCGACCAGCGGTCTCCCGGCGGCGAGCGCCTCGCGGGTCAGGCGCAGCATCGACCGCATCCCGAACGAGGCATGGCGCCTGCGCCGCCGCGTCTCCGCGCCCTCGCTCACGGCCTCCTCGGTACAGCACGCCTCGGGATCGTAGATGGTCAGGTAGCCCGCCAGAGTGATCCGCACGGGGATCACATCGTCGCAGAACATCAGCGGGTCGACGGGCTCGAACCTCTCGCTCCTGAACGCGTACATGGCGCCGTTGGCCCCCAACAGTTGCCCCAGGGCGCTCTCCAGCTTCTTGACGGCCCCCTCGTAGCTCCAGTAGAGACGCTCCCCGTCGCCGGCGATCTGCCTCGTCGGGTTGACGTAGGTCAGCCGGCCGCAGACACAGCCGATCCTCGGATCCGCGAAGTGTCGGACCAGCCGTTTGAGGGCGTCGGTCGAGTAGATGGAGTTGGCGTCCGACATCACCACGACGTCCGACTTCAGCGTCGGTATCACCTCGTTCAGGCAGCTCACCTTCCCCCGCCGCCCCTTGAAGGCCCGCAGCTGAATGCCGCGGTGCCCGAACTCGCGGGCGATCGGTTCGGTCCGATCGGTGGACCCGTCCGAAATGACGATCCTGTCGAGCCGGTCGGCGGGATAGTCGAGGGCGAGGGTGTTCTCGAGTTTTCTCCGGATCACCGCCTCCTCGTTATAGGCGGAGATCAGGAGGCTCACCGAGGGAGTCCTATCCCCGAGCCTATGGCGGGACCGATCACCGAGGACCAGGCGCAGGACCATCAACGAAAGCGGATACCCCACATAGGCCTGGACCAGGACCAAGAGGAACAGCAGGAAGAGGATCGTCATCGCCGGCCGGGCAGCAGGACGACCCCGACGGTTCTCGCGATCAACGCCAGATCGTACAGGAGGCTGGCCCTCTCGACGTACTCGAGGTTCAGCGCCAACTTCCTCGGCAGGACCTCCTCGAGGTAGAAGCGCTCGCGATCAGCCTCGCTCACGGCGCCGAGAAGGCGCTCCTCGTCGCGGAAGAGGATCGTGGCGGGATCGGTCAGGCCGGGCCGCACCTCCAGAACCCGGCGCTGCGCCGCATCGTAGCGCGCCACATACTGCGGCACCTCGGGCCGCGGCCCGACCAGCGACATGTCCCCTCTGAGCACATTGATCAGCTGGGGCAGCTCATCGAGCTTGCTGGCCCGGAGAAACCGGCCCAGCCCGGTCACACGCGCATCGCCCTCTGCGGTGATCGGCGGGCCGCCCCCGCTCGCGCGCATGGTTCGCAGCTTCAACAGGCGGAAGGTCTTCCCCCCCATGCCGACGCGATCCTGAACGAAGAAGATCGGGCGGCCCGATGACACGAAGACGAGCGCCGCCAGGACTCCGAGGAGTGGGCCCAGCAGCGTCACCCCGATCAACGAGGCGATCAGGTCGAAGGTCCTCTTGATGCGCCCTCCGCAGTAGTCACGGCTCGAGCGGCTCATCGCCCATAGCGACGAGCCACGTCGAGGAGCGCCTCGATGACTCGATCCTGTTCGCCCGCCTCGAGGCTCGGATAGAGAGGCAGGGAGATGGCCCGCGCCGACTCCCGCTCGGCGTTGGGGAAGCTGCCCCTCCGATATCCGAAGGTCCTGCGATAGAAGGAGAGCAGGTGCAACGGTTGGAAGTGGACGCTGGTGCCGATGCCCCGGCTTCGGAGCAGCTCGATCAGACGATCCCGGCCCACCCGGAGCCGTCCCGGCCGCAGCCGCACTATGTAGAGGTGCCATGCGTGGCGCGCGTCCCGGGGCTCCGAGGGGAGATCGAACGCCCCGCACTCGCGCAGATGCAGGCGATACCGCTCGGCGATCGCCCGCCGGCGGCGCTGCATCGTCTCGAACTTTCGGAGCTGTGCGAGGCCTAGGCCCGCCGCGACGTCCGTCATGTTGTACTTGTAGCCCATCTCCACGACGTCGTACCTCCACGATCCGGAGCGGGCGTAGCGCCCCCAGGCGTCCCGCGTGAGTCCGTGGAGACTCAGCCTGCGGACCCTCTCGGCGCGGGCGCCGTCGTCCGTCGTGAGCATGCCGCCTTCCCCGGTGGTCAGGTTCTTGGTCGCGTAGAAGCTGAAACAGGTCATCTCGGACAGAGAGCCGATCGGTCGGCCGCCGATCCGGGCACCGAGGGCGTGAGCGGCGTCCTCCACGACCGGGACCCGCTTTCCCCGGACGAGGTCGCGGATGGCCTCCATGTCGCAGGGCAGCCCGCCGATGTGGACCGGCACGATGGCGCGCGTGAGCCTCGTGAGCGCGCGCCGGACCGCTCCGGGATCGACGTTGAGAGTCACGGGATCGATGTCGGCGAAAACCGGCCGCGCTCCCAGGTAGAGGATCGTCTCCCCGGTGGCGGCGAATGTGTAGGGACTGGTGATGACCTCGCTTCCCCGGCGGACTCCGACCGCCGCCAAGGCGAGGTGAAGCGCCGCGGTGCACGAGTTGACCGCCACTGCATGCCGCGAGCCCACCAGACGGCGGAAGCGGTCCTCGAACTCCTTGACCCTGGGGCCGGTCGTCAGCCATCCGGAGAGGATGGCTGAAGTGGCCTCGCGGACTTCGCCTCGGCCGAGCGAGGCCTTGTAGAACGGAACGGACGAGCGTCCCGCTCGCCCGCTCCCGTCCTTCCTGACCCGCTCGGGCGCGGTTCGGGATCGCCGGGATTCTGGACCGCGACCCGAACCGGGACCCCGACCGCTCATCCTCGCTCCCGCCCCGCCCCGGAGCCGCTCAGGACCATCCTGTAGGCCTGCTCGATCTTGCCCATGTTACGATCCCGATCGCCGCGCGCCCTGACGATGTCCCGGTTGCACCCCGCGACGGCTCGTCGCAGCTCATCCTCCCGGCACGCCGTCTCGAGCGCTCGCGCGAGCGCCTTCGGGTCGCCCGGGGTGAAAAGGATCCCGTTCTCCCCGTCGGTGATCCACTCCCTGTTCGCCGGGATGTCCGTGACGACCGGGAACAGGCCTCCCGCCATTCCCTCCAGCAGAGAGAGGCTCGTGCCGTCCGAGTGGGCAGGTGAGACGTACACGTCGGCATCTGCCAGTAGCCCCGGGAGATCCTCCGGATCGTAACCCCCGAGGAACCGTACGTGCGAGTCCAGGTCGAGCTTGTGGGCTTTGCCGCGCAACTCGGCCTCGAGATACCCCTTCCCCGCGACCGTACACCTGAACCCCCCGAATCGTCGTCTCAGCAGGGACAGGGCATCGAGGAGCGTCGCGACGTCGTAGATCGGCTCGAGGTGTCGCGTGCAGAGGATCATTACCGGTCCGCCGCGGGCCCGCGGCCTCGGGACCATGAGCCTTCCCGTCGGGACACCCACGTTGGCGACCAGAATCCTGTCCGCGGGCACCCCCACCGCGAGGACGCCTTCGCGCACCTGCGGGGAGACCACGTGCACGAGGCGAGCCCTAGCGAGCGCGATACGGACAGCCGTCCGGCGCCAGAAATCACGCCCCCCGAGCAGGATGTCGCTGCCGTGACAGCTGACGACTAAGGGTCCGAACCCGCTGAGCGCGGCCAGGATCCCGGCGCTGGTTGCGTAGTGCGCGTGCACGATATCCGGCCGGAGATGAGAGAGGTGCCACGCGACCCGAGGCAGGTGCAACGGGAGTTTCCACTTTCCGCGGGCCGGATCGAATGCGCCGACGGACGCGGATCGGTTCTCTGCCCCCTCCACGGGGTGTCGGTCGATGTGGATGAGGCTGACCCGGTGCCCCTGACCTCGGAAGAACCGCACGTAGGCCGGTATGTGGGTAAAGACCCCCCTGCAGACATAGCAGATGTGCATCGGACACCGGATCTGTGATGCAGCTCTCCTATCTCGAAGCGGCCATCTCGATCCGCCGGCCCCGCAACGAGACATCCTTGACGGCCAGCAGGCTTCTTAGGAGGCGCTCTGTGTCGGCAATCATCCGCCGAACCGGGAATTGCTCAGCGATCCTCGCACGGCCTCGACGACCCAGGGTTTCCCGCCTCGCCCGGCTACCCGCGAGATCCAGCAAGATCCGAGCCATGGCGGCGGCGGCGCCCGAAGGAACGAGGTAGCCGGTCACTCCTGGAACGACCAGCTCCCGACACCCGCCGACGTCCGTGCAGACACACGGAAGACCCGCGGCCATCGCCTCCATGACCGTGTTTGGCAGACCCTCGCTGCGTGAGGTCAGCACGAAGACGTCGAGCGCCGGCAGGAGATCCCTCGCGGACTCGCTCTCTCCGACCAGCAAGACTGTTTCCTCCAGGCGCCGTCGCCGAACGATCCTCCGCAGTGCTTCGGCCTGGCTTCCGCCCCCGACGACGATGAAGCGCATCCACCCGCCCGAGGAGCGGCACAGATCGGCGACCTCGATCAGCATCGGGAGGTTCTTGACTTTCTCGAGCCGCGCGATGGTGCCGACGACACATCCGTCATCGCCGATACCGAGGGCGTTCCGGATGGCACGACGCTCTTCATCCCTGACGAGCGGAGGCACCTCCGCAGCGTTTCGAACCGTCACCACCTTCGTCCGCGGCAGGCCTATTCTCTCGACCAAATCCTCGCGGATCGTGTCCGTATTGCAGACGACGCATTCAGTCACCCGGCCCAGCAGCCTCTCCAGGACGCCCTGCCACCAGCGAAGGTAGATCCCCCGCTCCCCCGTGATCAGGATCGGGACGGATGCCAGCAGGCCGGCCAGGCGCGCGTAAGCGTTCGGGGCGTACTGGAACGAGTAGACGAGGTCGGGACGGATCCGCCTGAAGACACGGGTCAGATCCGCGAGCCGCAGCCAATCGAGACGCCCCCGACGCCGAAGGTGGATGACCCGGATCCCGGCCTCAGCGAGCGCCGGGGACCATGCGCCACCTTCGGAGAGGCTGATCACCGTCACCTCGAACTCCTTCGGGTCGAGCCCGCGCGCGAGCAGATAGACCTGCCGCTCGAGACCGCCGAGGAGCAACTGGCCGACCACGAAACAGACATGATGCCGAACCGAGTGCCCGAGCATCTCACGACCTAGCGAGCCGCCACCCACGCCCCCCGCCCTCCCGGCCGCGCTTCGACACGCGGACTATCGCCGGGGGCCTTCATCTCGAGCCTCTCCCGGGAGGCGATCCTTCCGAGAGCGAGGGAAAGGCCGAAGAAGACCCACAGGTATTTCAGGTTCTCCCCGCTGCTCGTCAAGCCCGCGAGCATGATGACCAGAAGCCCGACCTGCGCGGCGAGACCGTAATGGTACAGTCCTCTCAGCCGCGCCCTCCTCCCGGCGCGGGTCGCCCTGCCGGCCTGCGCCAGCGCCAGCCCATGGAGGGCGAGGAAGAGCGCCAGCCCAACGGCTCCCGTCTCCGCGGCGACGCCGATGTAGGAGCTGTGCGCCACGAGCCGTTTCGTCAACATCTCACCCCGGGCGTACCGCGGGAAGGCCGGCCTGAAGTTCCCCGGCCCGACCCCGACCAGCGGCTTGTCCTCCACCATCCTGAGGCCGACCTTCCAAAGCCGGACACGCATCCCGAAGGTGTCCTCCTGTCGCTGGACGGCGGGCAGGATGCTCCCCGCCCGACGCCAGAACGCCTCCGGGAGCAGAAGAGTCAGCGTACACAGGATGGCGAGCGAGGTCGTGAGGATCATGATCCCCTTCTCACGCACCACCCTGTACCACACCGACAGCAACGCGACCAGCAGGACGACGAGGCCCGCTCTCGAGAAGGTCAGGGCCAATCCGGTGAATAAGACCGGAAGCGTCGCGAGCAGCAGGCCGCGCGTCAGGACGCTTCTCTCCGACTGGTAGAGCAGGTAGCAGCACACGATCGCGATGTTGATGTAGAGGGCGAGGAGGTTTCTGTTGCCGACGAGACCAACGGCCACCGGCGTCTGTCCCAGGAGGTACTGAGCGATCGCGGTGACGGCGCCGAGGCAGGTCCAGGCGACGATGGCCAGATAGATCCCGCGCAGCCTCTCCGCGGTGTCGACCACGGAGGCGAACATCAACGTCGCGATGCCCAGCTCGGCGAACGTGAGCAGCCGGCTGGCTGCCGTCCGCGTGTCGAGAGCGCCGGTCATGGAGAGGCCGCCCCAAAGGATGAAGAGCACCAGCGCCAGGAGGAACGCGCTCCGGCGCAGTCCCTCGCCCCGCCGAGCCATCACGCTTGAGAGCCATCCCGCCAGGATGATGGCGCCGAGCAGCTTCATGCCGGTCATCCCGCCGCTCGTCGAAACCACGTTCTCGACGTTGAGCAGGGCGATGAATGCCTGCACCCCGACGAATGGGCGGATCGTGAAGACCAGAAAGGCGGCCCCGCCGACCGTCAGCGCCAGGACGACGTGCGGCGGCAGGTGCAGCCAGATGAGGCCGACCGCGAGGATCCCGAGATATCCGATCCCACCGAGGATGATGACCGGGCGCCCGATGTCCCGGGCGATGGCGCTCATCGCCCCTCTTCCTGGAGGTAGGAGCATTGCGGGCCGTAGGCGGGATCACCGGGGTGCAGCGCGCTCAGCCTCGCGCAGACCTCCGCCGCGGCGTCGAACTGCCGGTGCCGCACGTGGAACGCGAGCAGGGCCAGCCACTCCCCCACGTCGTCCGGGTTGATGTTGGCCGCCGCCACCATCTGCCGGCGCGCCTCGGCCAGGTTCCCGGACCGCTCCAGTGTCTCGGCGAGCTTGTGGATGAACCTGATCTCCCGTCGCCCCTTCTCTCTGGCCTTCCTCAGCTGCTCGAGCGCCCCTTCCCGGTTCCCCAGCTCGAGGTACGACAGACCCATGTAGTACCGCGGCCACGGCTCGTCCGGCTTCAACCGCGATGCATTTCCCAGGTGCGCCAGGGCCTCCTCGTACCTCCCCAGACGGAAGGTGGAGTAGCCCAGCTGAACATGCGCCTCGTACAGGTCGGGCGCCTCCTCGAGCGCGCCCTCCAGATGGCGGAGCGCGCGCTCGTGCTCGCCGTGGCGCGCCAGCAACCGGCCCAGGTCCACCCGGATCGCCGCCCCTCTGATCATGGACGGTCGCTCGAGCGCCGTCTCGAATCCCCGGACCGCCGCGTCGAGCAGGGCGGGGTCCAGATCCGGACGCAAGAGATACCTGTGTTCGTTGAGCACCGGATAGGCGGCCACGGCGCGCTCGCAGAATCGGACCGCCCGCTGCGGACTGCCGAGATCCAGATAGGACTCGACGAGGCTGTCGTAGTAGATGTAGTTGTTAGGCTCCAGACCCGCGCCCGCCTCCATAACGGCCAGACTCTTCCAGTCCTCCCTGAGGAGGTTCTCGAGGGGGTCCTCAGACAGGGCCGCGAGATCGACCGATTGGGTGCGGCGCCTTCGCTCCGCCGCATGGCGGTAGATGTCGGAGGCGAGGGACCAGTAGTAGGCGCTCGACGGGCTCCGCCGCAGCCTCCGCTCGATGATCCGCCGCGCCACCGCCAGCGATTCCGACGGCTGCATGGGCAACTCGATCTCTATCCCGGCCTCGACCTGATCGAGCCCGAACAGCAGGAGTTCCACTTGGTCGATCTCCACCAGATCTCTCCGCGCTCCGAGAGACAGCGCGTCGCCGTAAGCCTCCCATGCTCTCAGGTGGTCGTTCGCGAAGAACGCACGCTCCCCGCGCAGCCGGAGCAGGGAGGCCGCGCACTGCCGGGCGAAGTACGCGGTCTCGAGGCCCGCCAGCACGCAGAACAGCACGAGGAGGGAAACCCGCTTCCTCATGGAGCCTCCGATACCACCCGGGTGACGAGGATCGTGAATATACGGTCCCGCCGGCGCCCCGGCAATCCTCGATCACGTCGCCGCACGGCCGCTCCCGACCGGAACGGGCCTTGCGCGGGCCCTCTCCTCGACGTGGCGCAGCGACACCAGGACACCCGCCAGCACCGCGCACAGGAAACCGTTCGCGCCGATCTGCAGGTTGAAATCGACGATCGAGTGCAGCGCGATGCTCAGGAGCGAAACGGCGATGCCGAGCCGCAGGAGGTCCTGGGACTCTCCGCGCCCGCGGACGGCGGCCCACCAGTAGCGCCGCACGAACACGAGCCCGCCCGCCGCCACCAGCCCGAACCCCACCACCCCCGTCTCCCAAAGGATCTGGAGATAGTCGTTGTGCGCCTTGTCCCACCGCCTCGCCGTCCCGGGCGGCGTGAAGGGCGCGAAGCTGCTCTCGAAAGTCCCGAGCCCCGATCCGACCCACACGAATCGAGGCAGGTTCTCCGCGGCGCTTCTCCAGACCATCAACCTCTGGCGGAACGACGCCTCCGTCTGGATGGATCCGTAGCTCCCCAGCCCCTCGAGGACACCGTCGGGCTGAATCCACAGGACGAGTGTGGCGGCGACGGCCGGGAGCGAGCCTGCGATGATCCATTTCAGACGCCTCGAGGCGATCCGTTTCCAGATCAGGACGAACAGTATCAGGCCGCCGGCGAGCGCCGAGAGAATGCCGCCGCGGGACTTGGACAGGAGGAGGGCGACCACGAGGATGACGGCGACGAACAGGGCGAGCGATCCCTTGCCCCATCGCGGGTCCTGGCTCAGACGGACTGCGGCCGCCGCGAGGCCCCGATCCCCGTGCGGCCGGGCGGCGCTCCACGCGCGCCCTCCCTCCCTCACGACCAGGAAGAACGCCAGGCTGATAACCACGGGGAGAAGCATCTCCACATATCCCGCGAAATGATTGTGGTTCACGAAGGGCCCGAAGGGCGACGAGGGAGGCACTTTCCGGACCCAGTAGATCTTTCCGTTCCAGGTCAGGTGCTGCACCAGCCCGTGAACCCCGACTAGGAAGCCCACGATGGTCGCCGCACTCAAGACGAACACGACTCTCTCCGCGTTGTCCACCCACAGCGCGACCAGAAAGAACAGCGCCACCAGCGAGCCCAGCAGTCGAATACGCTTCCAGGTCTCTTCCGGATGGACGCTCACGGGACGGCGAGCGGGAAGCTGCAGCCGATGGAGCCAGTCGACCTCGTCGTCCCCCCCGATCTGTGGATACGCCGCTTCGATCCGCTCCAGATCGACGCCGTCGTACATCCTAGCGGAGCCGGGCGAGACCCCCTCGAGCCACGACAACGGGATGGGCACGGTCTGGAGCACCGCGAGCAGGAGGAACAACACGATCGGGATCCCGAGCCCCCACAGTCCGGGCCGCCTGACGGTCCGGGGGCGCCCGGGCCAGAACCGGTCGAGCCCGAACAAGAGGAGAAGGGAGACGATGCCCCACTCCATCACGGCGATCGACCATCCCTCCACCGTGCCGAACGCGAGGGGCGTGAAGGCGATCAGGGCCACGAGGCCCCAGCGCAGGATCCGATCGCACAGCCGTGACAGGCTCATGAACTCCCGTTCCCCCTATCCTACCGGACTCAGGACGCCGAGCGGGTCCGCCTCCGCGTCGAGGTCGGCCGCTCCCGCGCCGAGGTCAGGCGAACCGCGGTCCGACTCGATGGACGATCTCCCTGACTCTCTGCACTGCAGCGCGATGGCACACCAGCAGGTCTTCACCCGCGCGCACCACCACGACGTCCCGGAGACCGAGAACGACGCTGATCCCGTCCTGATTGACGGCCACGCATCCCGACGCGTCCAGGAAGAGATGCCGGCCGAGCGCCGCGTTTCCCGCGCCCACTCTCTTCAACAGATCGCCGAAGGCCCCCCAGGTCCCGACGTCCGACCAGCCGAAAGGGGCTCGAACGACGAAGACCCCCTCCGAGCGCTCCAGGACCGTCCTGTCGATCGGCCGTGCCGCGAACCGCTCAAGCACCCCCCGGGGCACTCTCCAGACCCCGCCGGTCGCTCCCTTGGCCCACGCCCGCGCGGCCCTCAACCCCGCGGGCGCGATGCGGAGCAGCTCGCGGAGGATCACGCTCGCCTTCCAGACGAAGATACCGCAATTCCACAGGTATTGACCCGATCGCAGCATCCTCCGCGCCACCGCGGCCTCCGGCTTCTCGACGAACGCGATCGCCTTCCGGACCCCGGGCACGATGCTCCGTGCTCCCGGCCGGATGTAGCCGAACCCGGTGTCGGCCGTCCGGGGCTCCACCCCTATGGTGATCAGGCCATCCGTGCGGAAGGCCGCCTCGGCGGCCCTTCTCAGCGTGGACCTGAACTTGGGTCCGGAGCCGATCCAGTGGTCCGCTGGCGTGACGATCATGATCCCGTCACCCTCGCGCTCACAGATCCTCAGGGACGCCATGGCGATCGAGGCCGTGGTGTTGCGGGCGACCTCCTCCAGGATCAAACGGTCCGGCGGCAGCCGGGGCGTCTGTCCCCGAATCCAGGCGGCGTGCCGCGTGCCGGCCACCACGAAGATGCGGCCGGGCCCCACGATGGGGACGAGCCTCGCGTGGCTCACCTGATACAGGCTCCTCCCCGAGAAGAGCGGCAGGAACTGCTTCGGGCGGGCCGCGCGGGCGAGCGGCCACAGTCTGGTGCCGCTGCCGCCCGCGAGGATGACGCCGAAGATCCTGAGCGGACTCCGTCTAGTCGAAGAACCTGTACCAGACGATGGATCCGATCGCCGCGATCCCGTCCTTCCAGGTGATCTTCTTGCCCGCGTCATAGCCACGCCCGTGATAGGAGACGGACACCTCGTAGATGCGACTGCCGAGGCGAGCGACCTTGGCCGTGAACTCCGGCTCGAATCCGAACCGGCTCGATCGGAACCGCAGCCGCCGCAGGAGCTCGGAGCGGAACGCCTTGTACCCGGTCTCCATGTCCGACAGGTTCAGGTTCGTGAACATGTTCGAGAGCATGGTGAGGAGACGGTTTCCCACGTAGTGCCAGAAGAACAGCACCCGATGCGTCCCCCCGCCGAACCTCGACCCGAAGACGACGTCCGCTTTCCCGTCCAGGATCGGGCCCAGCAGCCGCGCGTAATCCTCCGGGTCGTATTCCAGATCCGCGTCCTGGATGAGCACGATGTCGCCCCGGACCTTCGCGAACCCCGTCCGCAACGCGGCGCCCTTGCCGCTGTTCCGATCGTGCAGGGCCAGCAGGAGGTCCGGATCCTTCATCCCTTGCAGGATCTCACGGGTCCCGTCCGTGGACCCGTCGTCGACGACGATGATCTCCTTCTCGAACGGAGTCTCGCGCACGCGCCTCAGGATCTCGCGAATCGTCGCCGCCTCGTTGTATACCGGAATGACGACCGAGACCCTCATCCTCTGAACCAGGCCACCGTCCTGCGGAGGCCCTCTTCAACGCCCACGCGGGGCCGGTACCCGAGGAGCCGGCGCGCCCCGTCGATCGATGCCAGCGAGCGGCGGACGTCTCCCGGCCTCGGCGGCGTGTGGCGGGGACGGATGCGAACGTCGAGAATGCTCTCCAGGCAGGAGATCAGCTCGAGCAGGCAGATCTCCACGCCGCGCGCGATGTTGAACACGCCGCCGGCCGCGGCCGCGGGGGCGTCGCAGGCCCTCAGGTTGGCCTCCACCGCGTCGTCCACGAACGTAAAATCGCGAGATTGCCGACCGTCCCCGAATATCGTCGGCCGATCACCGGAGACCGCGGCCTTGACGAAGTTGGGAATCACCGCCGCGTATTGCGAGTTCGGATCCTGGCGGGGGCCGAAGACGTTGAAGTACCGCAGCGACACGGTCTCCAGGCCGTAGAGGTCGTGGTAGATACGGCAATAGTGCTCGCCCGCCAGCTTGCTCACGGCGTACGGCGACAGCGGCGCCGGCTGCATGGATTCGAGCTTCGGGAGGCGGGGGGTGTCTCCGTAGACCGAGGAGGACGAGGCGTAGACGAATCGACGGACGCCGCTCGCGCGCGCGGCCCCGAGAAGCCGGAGCGTCCCGGTCGCGTTCACCTCATGGCTCGCCGCCGGGTCCTCGATCGAGCGCTGGACCGAAGGAAGAGCGGCCTGATGGATGACGTGAGTCACGCCCCGCAGTGCGCGGCGGAGCATTGCCGGGTCGAGGATGTCTCCCTCGAGGACGAGGGGCGGGGCTGGTGTGCCCGTTGCGCCCCGCAGAGCGGACTCGAGGTTCTCCCGTCTGCCGGTCGAGAGGTTGTCGAGAACGACGACGCGCTCGCCGCGCTTCAACAGTGCCTCGACGATGTGGGAGCCGATGAACCCCGCACCCCCCGTCACGAGGTACAGCCGGCCCCCCATCTACCGACCCACGCCCGCGTAGCGGATGCCCATCTCCTCCATCTGGGCGGGGTTGCAGACGTTTCGTAGATCCACGACGGTCGGAGAGCGGAGGGCCTTCTTCATCCTGGACCAGTCGAGATTCCTGAACTGGTTCCACTCCGTGGCGATGATCAGCGCGTCGCACCCCGCAGCGGCGTCGTAGGCGTCGCGCGCGTAATGAATCTCCCGCGCGTGCGCCTTGCTCTCCTCCATGGCCGCCGGGTCGTAGGCGCGCACGGCGGCGCCCGCGCGCAGCACGATGTCGATGATGCGCACGGCCGGGGACTCGCGCGTGTCGCTGGTGTTCGGCTTGAAGGACAGCCCGAGGAACGCCAGCCTCCTTCCCTTCAGGCCTCCGACGGCACGGCGGATCTTGTCCACCATCCGCGCGACTTGGGCCTCGTTGACGGCGAGAACCGCCTCGACGATCCGCGCCGGCACCTCGGCCTCCCGCGCCATCTGCACGATGGCGCGCGTGTCCTTGGGGAAGCAGGATCCTCCGAACCCGGGGCCGGGATGCAGGAACTTCCTGCCGATCCGCTGATCGAGCCCCATGCCGCGCGCCACGTCGTGGACGTCCGCGCCGACGGCCTCGCACAGGTTCGCGATCTCGTTGATAAACGAGATCTTGGTGGCGAGAAAGGCGTTGGACGCGTACTTGATCATCTCCGCGGCCACGACCGTGGTGATCACGAAGGGGGTCTCGATCAGGTACAGCGGGTTGTAGAGGTCTTTGAGAATGGCGATCGCCTGGGGATCCTCGGCCCCGATGACCACGCGGTTGGGGCGCATGAAGTCCTCGATCGCCGCCCCCTCCCGGAGGAATTCCGGGTTGCTCACGACGCTGAAGGGGATCCTCCGCTCCTGCTTCTCCTCTATGAGGCGGCGGATCATCGCGCCGGTGCCCATGGGCACGGTGCTCTTGGTCACCACCACCTTGTATCCGTCCATGTGCCGCGCGATGCTCAGCGCCACCTCGCGCACGAAGCTGAGATCCGCCCCGCCGTCGCCGCCGGGCGGGGTCCCGACCGCGATGAAGATCACCAGCGATTTCTCCACCGCGGACTTCATGTCGGCCGTGAAGGCGAGCCGCCCCTCGCGCACGTTGCGGGCCGTCATCTCCTCCAGCCCGGGCTCGTAGAACGGGATCCGTCCGCCCTGCAGGACCGCGATCTTGGAGGGATCCTTGTCGACTCCCGTGACGCTGACCCCGAACTCGGCGAAGCACGCGGCCGTGACCAGCCCCACGTACCCCGTCCCCACGACGGCGATGTTCATCGCTCGGTCCTCGTTCCGCCCCGGCGGGACGCGCCCGCGGCCGGCTCGGGATTCCGGTACCAGCTGATGAACCGCGACAGCCCCTCCTCGATCGGAACCCTCGGCGCGTATCCGAGGAGCCGCCCGGCCTTGCTGACGTCCGCCCACGTCGCCCTCACGTCCCCCGGCTGCTCGCTCTCCGGCTCGATGATCGCCGTCTTCCCCAGGCCGCGCTCGATCATGGCGATCAGGTCGGCAAGACGCGTCGTTTTGGACCCGCCGAGGTTGATGATCTCGTACCCCTGCACGCGATCGATGGCGCTCGCGATGCCGCCGATGATGTCGCTGATGTAGGTGTAGTCGCGCTGGGTGGATCCGTCCCCGAAGCGCGGCAGCGGCAGTCCCCGGTCGATGAGCCTCGTGAACTTGTGGATCGCCATCTCGGGCCGCTGTCGCGGGCCGTAGACCGTGAAGAACCGCAGGCAGAATATGTTCAGGCGATACAGGGCGTGATAGGCGGCGCACAGGAGCTCGCCCGCCCGCTTGGTGGCCGCGTAGGGGGAGATCGGGTGGTCCGCCGCATCCTTCTCCGTGAAGGGGACCGAGGACTGGTTCCCGTAGACGGACGACGAGGAACCGAAGAGGAACTTGCCGATCCGGTGTCTCCGGCACGCCTCGAGCAGGACCACCGTGCCGTTGACGTTGACGTCGCTGTACAGGAGCGGCTGCCGGATCGACGGACGAACCCCGGCCCGAGCCGCGAGGTGGACCACGACGTCGATGGGATGGGAGTCGAACACGCTCTCCACCAGCCTGTCGTCGCGGATGTCCCCCTCGATGAGGTGGTAGGCGGGGCGCCCGCGGAGGTACTCGACGTTGCGCCGCTTCAGGTTCGGATCGTAGAAGTCATCGAAGCTGTCCAGGGCCACGACGTCCCGTCCGTCGGCCAGGAGCCTCTCCACCAGGTGCGATCCGATGAACCCGGCCCCTCCCGTGACGAGGATGGACGGCATGGCGCGTCAGAGCCTCCGGATCTTCTCGCGGTTGGAGCGGACGTTCCGCGTGGCGTTGCGCGTATCCAGCACGCACGCGGCGTGCGCCACGATCGTCTCGTAGTCGTAGGAGGAGTGATCGGTCACGATCAGCACGAGGTCGGCCTCGCGCAGGGCGCTTTCGTCGAGCGCGACCGAGCGATAGACCTGTCCACCGTCCAGCGTGATCTCGCCGACGAAGGGGTCGTGGTAGCGGATCAGGGCCCCGCGGTCGGCCAGCAGCTTGATGACGTCGAGGGCGGGGGATTCGCGCACGTCGCCGACGTCCTTCTTGTAGGCCACGCCGAGGACCAGGACCTTCGCGTCCCGCACGCTCTTGCTCCGGTCGTTGAGCGCGTCCACCACCTTGGTGACCACGTAGTGGGGCATGTTGCCGTTGATCTCGGCCGCCAGCTCGATGAACTTGGCGTAGTAATTGAGCGTCTTGAGCTTCCAGGACAGGTAATGCGGGTCGACGGGGATGCAGTGCCCTCCGAGACCGGGCCCGGGATAGAACGGCATGAATCCGAACGGCTTGGTCGCGGCGGCCTCAATCACCTCCCAGACGTCGAGGCCAAGCCGGTCGCACATCAGGGCGACCTCGTTCACCAGGCCGATGTTCACGCTGCGGAAGGTGTTCTCGAGGAGCTTCACCATCTCCGCCGAGCGCGTGCTGGAGACGGCGATGACGCGGTCGATCGCCTGCTCGTAGAGGGCCCGGGCGACGCGCGCGCAGTCGCGGGTCACGCCGCCGACGATCTTCGGCGTGTTCCGGGTGTTGAAGCGCGGGTTTCCGGGATCCACCCGCTCGGGGGAGAACGCCAGGAAGAACTCCCGGCCGACCCTGAGCCCGCACGACTCGATCTTGGGCAGGATGACCTCCTCCGTGGTCCCCGGGTAGGTCGTGCTCTCGAGGATCAGCACGAACCCCGGATGGAGGTTGCGCGCGACCTCCTCCACCGCCGCGACGACGTAAGAGATGTCCGGGTCGCGCGTCTTCCGCAGCGGCGTCGGCACGCAGATGATCACTGCGTCCGAGGACCGCAGGGACGAGAAGTCGGTCGTCGCCCGGAGCCGTCCCGAATCCACCGCGGTCCGCAGATCACCCGCCGGGACGTCCTGGACGTACGATCGGCCGGCGTTGAGAGCCCCGACGCGGGACGCGTCGACGTCGATCCCGCTGACGGCGAAGCCGGCGCGGCAGAGCTCGCAGGCGAGCGGCAGGCCGACGTAGCCGAGACCGACGACGGCCACCCCCGCCTCGCGGGCCCGGAACCGGGCGATGAGATGAGCGGCCAGATCCGGCCCGAGCCTCGCCGGCGCGGCGCTCGCCCCGGCGAGCCGACCGGCGGCCCCGGCCTCCCGGTGGAGGTCCCCGGTGCGGGGCTCAGTCCTCGCCGCCCGCTTCCCCGTCGTCTTCCTCGCCTTCATCCTGGCGGGCACGCTCCTTGGCCCCCCTCTTGCCGTAGTGCCGGATCATCGCCTTGCCGAACCGGCTCTTCTTCAACCCGCTGATCACGTCCCGCAGCCCCTCGTAGACCTCCGGGTCGTTGATGATGGCGCCCACGGTGCCCTCCCCCGCGTCGATCTTGCGCAGGATGGACTCCGCGTGGCCGGCCGTCCGGTCGAGCGAGCCGAGCAGCCGGTCCGCGTACTCCTCATCGTTCATCAGGCGCGCGATCAGGCCCTTGCCGTTCTCCAGCCCCTCGGCCGTCCGCCGCAGGGAGGCCGCCGTCTTCCTCAGCTCCTCGACCGCCTCGGACCCCCACCCGTCGGCGGCGGTGAGCTGATGGATCATCCCCTCGTCGCTGTCGAGCTTCTCCATGACCGACCGCAGGTGGTCGAGGGTGCCGTCGATGTGCTCCAGCTGCTCCTTGGCGTACGCCTCGTCGGTCATCAGGGCGCCGACCAGCCCCTTCCCCTGCTCAATCCCCTCCAGCATCCGGCGCAGCGAGGCCAGGCTCCCCTCCATGTTGGCCACGCCCTGCCGTCCGAACTCGGGATTGTGGATCATCTCCTGGACGATGCCCCCGCCGCGGTTGACGGCCACCAGCAGGTCACGCAGCGAGGCGGTGATCTCCTTGACGTCGTCGGCGATGCTCTGCCCGGTCTGGAGGGTCTCCTCGAGGACCGAGACGCCCGGCTCGATGAACCCGTTCGGCGGCAGGGCGGGCTGGCCCGGGTCCCCGGGCGTCAGCTCGATGTACTTGTCCAGCGACAGGTACGTCAGGGACTTGAGAAACGCCTGGGTGCCGGAGCGGATCCGGCTCGCGTAGGTCCTGTCCACGCTGATCACGACCTTGATCTTGCTCTCCCGGATGTCCTCCGGGAACTCGATCTCCTCCACCGTGCCGATCTGGACGCCCACGAGGCGTACCGGCGATCCGGTGCCCAGCCCTCCCGTGTTCTCGAAGCGGGTCCAGTACCTCACCTTCGGGACCCACAGGCGGGACTCCTTGCTGATCGCCATCACGGCCACGGCGAACACGATCAGCCCCAGAGAGACTACGGCTCCGACGCTCAATTCCTTGGTCGCCCTAGACAACCGCATCGGTCTCGGACCTCCCGCCGCTCAGGAACCGCCGCAGGCGCGGCTCGTCGCTCCTTCGGGCCTCCTCCACGGTCCCCACGAAATGCATCCGGCCCTCGAACAGGTACCCCAGCCGGTCGCCCACGTAGAAGGCGCTCTGGATGTCGTGCGTCACCACGACGGAGGTGACCGCCAGCTGCCTCTGCAGGCTGCGGATCAGGTCGTTGATGGTGTTGGCGGTCACGGGATCCAGCCCGGTCGTCGGCTCGTCGTAGAGGATGCACTGTGGGTCCATCGAGATCGATCGCGCGAGCGCCACGCGCTTCTTCATGCCTCCCGAGAGCTCCGACGGCATCAGATCCTCGACGCCCTCGAGCTCGACGAGGCTGAGCTTCCGCTGCACGATCTCGCGCACCCTGCTCTCCGGCAGGTCGGTGTGCTCCCTGAGCCCGTAGCCGACGTTGTCGAGCACGCTCATCGAGTCGAACAGGGCCCCTCCCTGGAACAGCATGGCCACCTTCTTGCGCACCGGCACGAGATCGTCCTCGTCGTGGTTCACGATGTCCTCCCCGTCGACGATGACCCGCCCGCGATCCGGGCGGTGCAGCCCGATGACGTGGCGGATCAGCACCGACTTGCCGCTGCCGCTGCCTCCGAGGACGACAAACGTCTCGCCCCGCCGGATGTCGAGCGTGATGCCCCTCAGGACCTCCTTGTCGCCGAAACCCTTGTGGACGTCCTCGAACCTGACGAAGGCGTCTCCCATCGCGCGCCCGTCAGAAGGCGAGAAACAGCTTGGTCAGGAAGAAATCGCTGATCAGGACGCACAGGGAGGCCACCACCACGGTCTGGGTCGTGGAGCGGCCGACGCCGTCGGCGCCCCCTTCCGCCCTGAGCCCGTTGTGGCAGGCGATGAGCGAGATGAACAGCGCGAAGAACACCGTCTTGCCCAGACCGCTGACCACATCGTGGAGGTCCAGCGCCTGGGTCACGTGCTGAATATAGAAGGGCGCCGGCTGGTTGAGGGTGGTGACCGCCATGAGGAGCCCGCCCACGATCCCGACGCAATCGGCCAGGATCACCAGGATCGGCAGCATGATCAGGATCGCCAACACCTTGGGGACCACGAGCTTGCGGACGGGGCTGGCCGCCATCGCGCGGATCGCATCGATCTGCTCGGTCACCTTCATCGTGCCGATCTCGGCGGTGATGCCGGCGCCCACGCGACCGCCGACCATGAGGGAGGTCAGGACCGGCCCCAGCTCCCGGACGAGGGACAGGGCCACCACGTCACCGACGAACAGCTTCGCCCCGTAAGCCGCCAGCGAGTAAGATGTCTGCAGGGCCAGCACCATCCCCGTGAACAGTGCCGTGACCGTGGCGATCGGGAGCGAGCGTACCCCCAAGTGATGGAGCTGGTCCAGGAGGACCCCCCACTCCGGCTTCTTCCGGACCGTCTCCTTGACGGTCTCGGTGAACAGCAGGGAGATGTCCCCCAGACGGCTGACGGCGACTCCCAAGGCTCCGTTCATCGGTCGACGCCCGCGCGCTCCTGAAGTGTGGAACCGGCACCGCCGAAACGCCCTAAGTCTCGGTCAGTCTAGCGACTAGCGGGTTGACAGTCAAGGAAAGGGGCAGGCTATACTGCCGGGCCGAGCCACCTCCCGCTGCCGCCGGAACGCACCCGATGCTCCTTGTCCAGATCGGCCTGATCGTCCTGTACACCCTGATCCTGGGCAGCCTGGGCATCGCCCTCTGTCTCATCGTCCCGGGCGGCCGGGCCCTGATCCCGCTCGCCCGTCTCTGGTCCTGGCTGGTGATCAGGACCTGCCGGGTCCGGTACGCGGCGATCTACCACCCCGACCTGGACCCCTCGAGGCCCTGCGTTTACGTGGCCAACCACCAGAGCCAGTTCGATATTCCGGCGCTGGCGCTGGCCATGCCGGCCGATTTCCGGATGGTCGCCAAGCGGGAGCTCCTGCGCGTTCCCGTGTTCGGGTGGGCGCTGTGGCTCGCGGGGTTCGTCCTCATCGACCGGGGCGACCGCGAGCGGGCCATCCGGGCCTTGGACCGGGCCGCCGGGAGGTTGCGCCGCGGCACCTCGGTCGTGGTCTTCGCCGAGGGGACCCGGAGCCGCGACGGTCGGCTGCTGCCCTTCAAGAAGGGAGGCTTCATGCTCGCCATCCAGGCCGGCGTGCCGGTCGTCCCGGTGTCCATCCGCGGCGGCCTGCGCGTCCTGCCGAGGGGGAGCCTGCGCATAAGGCCCGGACGGATCGACATCGCCTTCGGCGCGCCGATCGACACCCGGCGCTACGGAACGCAGCGCCGGGATGAGCTGATCGCGGCCGTCCGACGGGCGATCGCCGCCGGCCTCGGGGAGGCCGCGCGGGGCGAGAGCGCCCCGCAGCGCACCCCGCCGAGCGCCGGAGACGCCGATCCGCCGCCTTAGAAGTACTTGAGCAGCCCGATCTGGAACTCAGTGTCGCCGCGCAGCTCGTCGAAGTCGGACCGGAGGGCGACGCCGATGTCGAACTGGAGGATCGTCTCCCAGGGGCCCATCAGGTTTCCCGAGACCCCGAAGCCGGTGAAGTTCATGAACCCGTCGGAGGTGAGGCTGTCCTTGACGTAGGCGTGGTCTAGGGACGCCTCGAACCGCACGATGTCCGCGATGTTGAACGCGTATTGCGCGCGGGCGATCGCCCCGCGGTCGTACCGCACGCCCGATCCCGAGAATCCCCTCACGCGGTTCCCGAAGAACGAGAACTGGAACTCGCTGAACCGATCGAGACGCGACCCGGTCTGCCAGATGGCCTCGAAGCGGAGCTTCTGGAACAGCGGCAGGAAGAGCTGCTTCGACACGCTGAACTCGAACCGATCGTAGGTGTCGTCGTCGGGGTCGAACTCGTCGAGGCACGAGCCGGGCGCGTCGCACGCGCTCGTCGGGAACTCCGCCTGGATCTCGGGCGAGGGCGCGCTGGTGTCGCCCCACGGCTCCCATGAGGTCCGGAAGCTCCGCCGCGCCGAAGCCGTGACCGTCCACGCCGAGCGGTTGAACTCGACCTCGACGCCCGGCGAGTGGATGAAGGTGTCCGACGGCGTGACGAACGTGTCGGTGTCCTCGTCCCGGCTGTAGTTGACGAACTGAAGACCGTACAGCCCCTTGAGCCGGAAGAAATCGCCCAGCGCGAACCCGACGCCGGCCGACAGGCCTTGGGTCCGCGCGTCGATGTCGCTCTCCTCCCGCTCCTCCCCCTCGACGAAGAGGCGATCGGTCACGTCCACGGCCAGGGTGACCAGCTGCACGCTTCCGTCGACGCGCTCCCCGATGAACTTGGGGTCGCTCAGGGACACCAGGTTGATCACCCCCCCCAGAAGCGCCGTCAGCTGGGCGTCGGTGTCGCGGAACCGGAAGTCGACGTAGCTGATCCCCGCGAGGGGCACGACCGGGAACTCGATCCCCGGCTGCCGGAACAGGCCGGCGAGGCCGAGGAGCACCGTCTTCAGGGTCTCCTCCTGGACCACCCGCTCCCCGGAGTCCGTCCGCTCGAGGTATCGAAGGCCCCTGTCGGTGTCGCGCAGCATCTGGTGCTCGGAACCGTAGGCGCGCTCCCGCGCCTGCGCGAAATCGGGATCGTTGATCCGGAACCCCCCGAACTCGATCTCGCGCAGGAGCACCACGTTCTCCCCCGCGAGGGTGAGGATCTGCTGTCCCTCGACACGCTCGCGCAGCCAGTAGGTGGAGCCGTCCGGGCCCGCGATCGGCGCGTAGAAGTCGATCTCCTCGTCGGAGATCATCGGGGGCGTCAGCCGGGTCCTCACCGTGGCCGTCTTGACCGGGGCGAACGTCCGGGTCTCGATCCAGGCCCGGCCCTTGAACAGCGCCTTGTCCCGGGTCAAGGGCTCGAAGTCGATCACGTAGCAGTCGAACTTTCCGACCTTCTGTCTGCCGCGGTAATCGTAGTCGTAGTCCTTGTTGAGGTTGATCTCCAGCGGCAGCTCGAAGACCTTCTCGGCGTCAGGGAACGGCAGCTTGGGGACCTTCTTACCCTTCCACAGGACGCCGTTGTAGTAGAAGGCTCGCTGCTCCCACTCAGCCCCCGTCGCCCGGTCCAGGAAGAACGAGTTGTCGATGCCGATCTCGATCGTATCGCTGCCGCCTATCTTGGCGCGGTACGTGAGCATGGCGTCGGCGCGGTAGTGCCTGAGGCGATGATCCTGATCGGCCATGAAGGCCTGGTGTCCGGCGATCACTTCCTCGGCGGTGATCAGGCCCGTGCCGCGGATCTCGACCTCCTCCTTCTCCGCCTCGAAGCCCTTGATCGGCACGCGCGCGTACCGAACGATCTGGGGCCGCCCGCGCAGGGTCACGGGGATGCGCGTCGTGTTCGACCTGAAATCCGGCTCGATCTCCCCCACCCGGTCCGCCCTGCCGCCGATGATGTCGTAGGTCACGGCCCCGCGGACCGCCGCCGTGTCGATCACCATGCGGGCCGGCAGCCCGGGTGGGGCGACCGGTGCCTGGAATGCCACCAGCCCCTGAAAGGATTTCGCGTCGAAGAACGTGTAGGACGTCACCTCCGGGGGGCTCGGTCCAGTCGTCCCGGGAGGCTCGAAGTCCACGGAGCCGCCGAACACCACGCCGTAGGACGGGGCGAACAGCTTGTGGATGTCCAGTAGGACGCCGAAGAACTCCGGACGCCCCTCGATGTCGGCCCGTAGGTTGAAGGTCACCAGGGCCGCCCCCTCGCCGTGCCCGACCACGAACCGGGCCAGGAGATCCGCGGCCCGCGCCGCGCCGCCCCGGCCTGTGAGGTCGACCTCGTTGACCCAGAGCTGCGCCGAGGGATCGGAGGAGAGCAGGAGATCGTAGGCGGAGGACACGATCTCGGCCATGGCGGCGCCGGGCGGCGGATGGACGGCCAGCACGTCCACGTAGGTCGCGATCCCCTGGCCGTACAGCTCCTCCTGCCAGGCCAGGTCCGCCCGGAGGTCGTCGGCTCGCACCGCGATCCCACCCTGCACGATCCGCGCCTCGG
>JBHIBC010000027.1:0-36059 GCA_046758905.1 Acidobacteriota bacterium
GCGGGCCCCGTCGAGCCGTTCCCGGAGGCGGCCGGCCGAGTCGCGGTCCAGTCCCGTGAACGGCTCGTCCAGCAGAAGGAGGTCGGGATCGTGCAACAGCGCGCGCGCGATCGCCAGCCGCTGCTGCATGCCGCGCGACAGGCTGCGCGTCGGGTCGGCCTCGCGGTCGGACAGGCCGACGGAGGCCAGCGCCGCCCGGGCCCGTCCCGGGGCGTCGGACAGCCCGTACAGCCGCGCGTAGAACTCGAGGTTCTCCGCGGCGGTCAGGTGCCCGTACAGGAAGGTCTGGTGGGAGAGGAACCCGATCCGGCGGCGGATCGCAACCCGGTCGTCGCCGTCCGGCGCCAGCCCGTACAGGGTCAGCGTCCCGGAGGTGGGGCGCAGCACGGTGGCCAGAATGCGCAGAAGGGTCGACTTCCCGGCGCCGTTCGGCCCCAGGAGCAGGATGCGCTCGCCGGGGCGGATGGTGAGGTCGACGCCGTCCAGGGCGGCCAGCGCGCCGTAATGTCGGGCGAGGCCCCGGGCCACGACGGCGGCGCGGGTCTCCTCCCCCGCCGGGGGGTCGGGGGTCACTTCCGGGCCCGCGGCCTGCCGGCGCGGGCCGGGAGGGACGCCTCCAGCTCGTCGATGCGCCGCACCAAGCGGAGGGCCTCCATCTTGTGCCGGTGGCTCAGGTCGCGGTAATCCGACTCGCCGATCTTCCCGGCGTGGTAGTCGAACTCGAGGTCGCGGATGGTCTCGTACTCGACGTCGCGCAGGGCGTAAAGCTCCCTGAGCTCGGCGATCAGGTCGGGCCCGTCGGTCACCGGCGCGCCGACCCGACGGACGATGGGCGAGAGGACGAAGCTCGCCGTCATCAAGGTCAGGAAGATGAGCGCGAGCACCAGCATCACAGGCCCTCCCGGATCTCACGCTCGACGCGCGACAGGAGCTTTCGTCCCTCGTCGTCGAGCGCCTCGCCCGCGCCTCCTCCCGGCGTCCCGGGCGGGGGGGGTCCGCCGGCGCCGCCGCGCGCGCCCCAGCGCCGCACCGCGACGAGCAGGGCCGCCCCGCCGGCGAGCACCGCCCCGAAGGGGGCGATCCACGCCAGCAGGTTGAACCCCTCCTTGGCGGGAGAGGAGAGGATCTGCTCCCCGTGGCGGGAGACGAACGCGGCCAGGACCTGCTCAACGCTCTCCCCGCGCTCCAGCCGGGAGGCGATCTCCCGGCGCATGGCCTCGGCGGTGCCGCAGGTGCAGGTCCGGACGTCGAGGTTGGCGCAGCCGCAGTAACACATCAGCCGCGACTCGATCGCCTCTCGCGTCGCGGCGTCCGAGCCGGACGACGGTCCCACGCCGCACCCGAGGGCGAGCGCCGCGCAGAGGAGGAGCCGCCGGGCCTCAGGCCGCCGCATACCGCTCCATCTGACGCAGGCGAGCCTCCGCCCGCCGCTTGCGGTCCTGCAGGTCCGGCAGCAGCGCGAACCACGACCCCAGGATCAGGACCGCGCCGCCGATCCAGATCCAGTTGATCAGCGGGTTGAGGTAGGCCTTGAGGGTCACGCGCCCCTGCTGCGGGTCGAAGCCGAGGAAGATCAGGTACAGGTCCTCGCGCAGCGTGTGCAGGATGTCGATCTCGGTGGATGGATCCTGGCCGGCGCGGTAGAAGTTCTGCCCCGGCACGAGCGTCCCCGCGCGGCGGTCGCCCCGGTAGACGGCCAGCCGCGCGCCGTGGAACTCGTGGTTGGGCGTGTCGCGCCGCTCGATGTCCTCGAACACCATCCGGTAGGGGCCCACCTCGAACGCTCCGCCCCGCTCCAGCGTCGCGACCGCCTCCCGCTGAAAGGCGGAGGAGCCGGTGATCCCGACGATGACCAGCATCACGCCGATGTGGACCACGAAGCCGCCGTAGCGTCTCTTGTTGCGGTCGACCAGGCTGAGAAAGGCGGCGACGGGGCGCTGACCGGTCGCCTTCTGCCGGGCGCGGGTGCCCCAGTAGAACTCCAGCGCCGTGGCCACGATCACGAAGGCACAGAGGCTGAACGAGACGATGGGGTACGGGTCCCGCACCCCGGCGATCGCCAGGGCGATGCCGCTCAGCAGCAGCGCCAGGACAGGGATGCGCAGCTTGCCCATCAGCCTTCGGGGCGAGGCGCGCCGCCACGCGATCAGCGGGCAGATGCCGCTCAGCGTCAGCAGGGCGAAGGCGATCGGCACCGTCACCTCGTTGAAGAACGGCGGGCCGACCGTGATCTTGACGCCCCGCACCGCCTCCGAGAGGATCGGGAACAGCGTGCCCCAGAGGACGGCGAAGGCCGCGCCCACCAGGAGCAGGTTGTTGAACAGGAAGGTGCTCTCGCGCGACACGAACGAGTCGAGGCGGGCCTCGCTCTTCAGCGCCGGGAGGCGGTACAGCAGCAGTCCCAGCGACGATAGCGTGCACAGGAGCAGGAAGCCCGCGAACATCGGGCCGATGTCCGACTTGGTGAACGAGTGCACCGACGAGATGACGCCGCTGCGCGTGATGAAGGTGCCCAGGACCGCCAGCAGGAAGCTCATGATGACCAGGGACAGGTTCCACACCCGGAGCATCTTCTTGCGCTCCTCGATCATCACCGAGTGCAGGAACGCGGTGCAGGTCAGCCACGGGATGAGGCTGGCGTTCTCGACCGGATCCCAGGCCCAATACCCGCCCCACCCCAGCTCGACGTACGCCCACCACCCTCCCAGGAGGATCCCGGTGCCCAGGATGAACCAGGAGAGGATCGTGAAGCGGCGGGTGGTTCGGAACCAGGTGTCGTTGAGCTGTCCGGTGGCCAGAGCGGAGACCGCGAAGGCGAACGGCACCGTCAGGCCCACGTAGCCGAGGTACAGGCAGGGCGGGTGGATCGCCATGAACGGGTTCTGCAGCTGCGGGTTCATGCCGTTGCCGTCCACGGGCATGAAGGTGAGGCGGACGAACGGTCGCGTCATGAAGTTCACCAGCAGGAGGAAGAAGGTCGAGACCAGGGCCATGGTGGTGACCACCAGCGGCATCAGGACGCGGTTCCGCCGTCGGTTGAGCCAGACGAGGACGCCGGCATAGCCGACCAGGATGAACAGCCAGAAGAGGATCGAGCCCGACTGTCCGGCCCACAGCGCCGCGAACTTGTAGGTGGGCGGCAGGGCGCGGTTCGAGTAGGAGGCCACGTACTCCAGGTCGAACTGGTCGGTGAAGATGCAGTACTCGAGGGCGATAACGGCCAGCCCCACGAGGGCCCAGGTCGCGTAGACGGCCCGTTCGCCGCTGAGGATCAGGGAGCCCGATCCCGAGCGCCAGCCGTTGAACGAGGCGAGGACGGCCCAGCCCGACGCCGCGAGCGCGATGAGCAGGCAGACGGAGCCGAAATCGGCCATCGCGCTACGGTGGGATCACCGATCCCGAGCTTCGGGGCCTCCGGGAGCGGGGGACGCACCCGCCCCCTCGGCCCGCTTGTAGTCGCCGTCGCGGTTCTCGGCCTCGTACTTCGAGGGGCACTTCGCGAGCAGGGTGTGGGCCACGAAGACGCCGTCGGGCCCGAGCGACCCCTCGACGACCACCTCGGAGCCGTCGACGAAGGTGTCGGGCGTCTCCTTCGAGTAGGCGACCGGCAGCTCGCGCGTCCCGTCGGTCATCAGAAAGCGGGCGCCCGGGGCTCCCGGAGTCCTCTCGATCGATCCCTCCACGACGTTGCCGTTGATCCGGAAGTTCTCCCCCAGGTCACTGCGCGCGCGCCGGTCGAGAAACTCGCCGACCGTCAGGTAGTAGACGAGCGACCCCTTGTGGCCGACGCCGAACAGGACGAGCAGGCCGGCCACTAGGAGCGGGACGGCGATGAGGAACTTCGGGGAGATGCGTCGGGCCATCGTAGGGTTCGGCTCCCGGCGAATGACGAGATGTGGGAGGCGATGATACCCGACCGGAGAGGTCGCGTCAACTCGGCCGCGCGCACGCTCAGGCCGGCTGCGCCCGTTGCGCTCGTGCGGCGGCGATTACGATTCCGCGATCCGCGGCCAGGGAGATCCACGCGCGGCCGGGGGCTTGACTCCGATCGGCCGGGGATTATATTGGACGACAAGCTGCTTGTATATGCGCCTTTCAATCGGACGACATGAGGAAAGGTTGACAGCGAGTATATAAGCAGGACGTGCGAAACCCGAATCCCTCCTTACCCGACCAACCCGAGACGCGGGGGCCGAAAGGCCCCCCACCCGCCTTTTCCCCGGACGTCGTTTTGACATCCCTCGAGGGCGGATGATAGATTTTCAGGGCCGTTAGCCCGCGCCTCGGACCCAGGAGTCACGCCCATGCTGGAACGCGCGCGCCGCAAGCTCGAGCAGGAGCTGAAGGCGCTGGAGAGAGAGTACAGGCAGGAGCTCCCCAAGGAGATCCAGAAGGCTAAGCAGATGGGGGATCTCCGGGAGAACGCGGAGTATCAGTCCGCCCTGGAGCGGCAGCAGTACGTCCGGGCACGCATCGGCCAGCTCCAGCAGCAGCTCAGGAACATCTCGATGATCGACCTGGACTCGCTGCCCCGGGACCGCGTGGCCCTCGGATCGCGCGTCTCGGTGCGCGACCAGGAAGCCGGCAGCATGCTGACCTACGAGCTGGTCTTCCCGGACCAGGCCGATTTCGGGAAGGGGATGATCTCGGTCACCTCGCCCATCGGCCGGGCGCTGTCCGGGCGCGGTGTCGGGGACGAGGTGACCGTCAGGATACCCAGCGGAACGCGGGTCTACGAGATCGTCGAGCTGGTGACCCTGCACGAGAGGGACGAGAGGTGACCCGTCGGGGCCGCGGACGTGGCTCGCTCCGATGCGGTGCGCTGACGGCGGCCCTGGTCGCCTGCGCGGCCTGCGCCCCGGCCCACGATGCCGCGACGCTGTTCCGGGACCTGCAGGACGAGGACCCCGAGGTGCGCCTGGACGCCCGGGAGACGCTGGCGCGGATCCTCAGCGACGGCGACTACGGCGTGTTCGTACGCGGCATCGACGGCGAGGAGCCGACCTACAGGGTACAGTCCATTCTTTATCTCGCCCGCATGCGGCAGCCGGGGGCGCGCGCGGCGCTGCGGGACCTCCTCCGCGTCGACCGGCGGATGATGCTCCCCATCAATCCGATCCGCCTGAAGGCGTCGCGACAGGAGAACGACAGCCGCATCCTGGTCGCGCACCTGATCGCCTCCGGCGGCGGCGATCCCGAGGCGCTGCCGGTGTTGCTGAACGGCCTCGACGCAAGCCTCGCCCCCGACGTCGTGGAGGGAACTTGCTTCGCCATCGGAGCGCTGGGGGACGCCCGCGGGATCCCGTTCCTGGCCTCCGCCGCCCGCAGCCCGGAGGTCAAGGTGGCGCGGGCGGCGGTCCAGGCCCTCGGGCGGTTCCGGGAGCCGGAGGCCCTGGAGGCGGTGCGGGCGGCGGCGTCGCACCTCTCCGAGGAGGTCCGGGGAGACGCCCTGTCGGCGCTCGACATCTGGGAGCCGGGCGAGGTGATCGACGTGCTCGAGATGGTCGCCGGGTCCGATCCGGCCGCGGAGATCCGCGCCTCCGCCATCCATCGGCTCGGTCGGTCGGGGGACACGACGCTCGTCCCCTTCCTGATCGAGCGGCTGGCGAGCGAGGACGAGATGGTGCGGCTGGCCGCGCTCGGCGCGCTGGGTCAGCTCACCGGCGAGCGCCTCGGGCCGCGTCCGCAAGCGTGGAGGCGCTGGTGGGCGGAGCACCGGGAGCGAAGCGGCGCGCGGGAGGGGCGATGAACCTCGCGTTCCACGAGGAGATGGTGCGGCTGCTCAGGTCGGGACACACGGTGGCGGTCGCCACGCTTATCGGGCGCCGGGGATCGGCCCCGCGCGGGGCCGGGGCCAGGATGATCGTCACGGAGGCGGGTGAGACGACCTTCAGCATCGGGGGGGGCGTCTTCGAAGCGATGGTGATCGACGATGCCCGCGAGGCGATCCGCAGGGGCGCCGGCTTCGAGAAGGAGTACCGCTTCACCGAGACGGGCCAGGACGCCATCGGCATGGTCTGCGGCGGGACGGCGCGGGTCCTGTTCGAGGTGATCCGGCCGCCCGCGCCCCTGTTGATCTTCGGCGCCGGCCACGTGGGGCGGGAGCTGGCGGCGCTCGGGACCCGTCTCGGGTTCGAGGTCACCGTCGTGGACGATCGGCCGCGTTACCTCGCCCGCGAGCGTTTCCCGGCGGACGTCCGCCTGGTGCGCGCGGAGCGCGAGTTCTCCGGGGGGCTCCCGCCGGTGCCGCCGGGCGCCTATGTGGCGATCGTGACCCGCTGCCACCGCACCGACCTGATGGCCGTGCGGCACGCCGTCGGACGGTGGGCGAGCTACGTGGGCCTGATCGGGAGCCGAAGGAAGGTGGCGACGGTGCTCGCGCGGGCCGCGGAGCTGGGCGCCCCCCGGGACCTGCTGGCGCAGGTGCGCGGGCCGATCGGCCTGCCGATCGCGGCGCAGACGCCGGAGGAGATCGCCGTCAGCATCGCCGCCGAGATCATCGCCCTGCGCAACGCCGGGCCCCTCGGCGGTAGGGGGGCCGGACTCCGGGGCGGCCCGGATGCCGCCCCGATCGGCGACCGGGACGCCGACCTCCCCGCCGCCACGGTCACGCCGATCTCGCGGGGCCGCCCGGCCCGGCGCTCCCGCTGACCCGCCTCCCCTCCGCGCCGCGCTGCCGGGCTGGGCGATCCCGGATCACAGCAGGTTACGGAAGATGGTCCACAGGATCTTGTGCCCGGCGCGGATGGTCCCGGCTACGGTGCCCGTGACCTTGGAGACGCCGACGCGCCGCCGGTAGGGGACCGGGACCTCCAGGATGCGCAGCCCCCGTCTGAGCGCCTTGACCTGCATCTCCGCCGTCCAGCCGAAGTCAGGGTCCCGCATCTCCAGCGCCAGGAGGCTGTCGAAGCGGATGGCGCGAAACGGCCCGAGGTCGGTGAAACGGCCCCCGTACAGGAGCCGGATCAGCGTCGCCGCCAGCCAGTTGCCGAGCAGGGCCTGCGGGAGCATCGCGCCGGGCTCGCGCGAGCCGAGCGCCCGAGAGCCGATCACCAGGTCGGCCTCGCCGCGCCTCAGCGGCTCGAGCAGGCGCTCCATCTCCTCCGGGTGGTCGCTGAAGTCGGCGTCGAGGAAGACGACCGCATCCGGCCTCCGGTGCTTGAGGTAGTCGATGCCCCTCATGCAGGCCCTCCCGTATCCGCGGCGGCTCTCGGTGAGCAGCGTCGCGCCGCGCTCCCGGGCCACCCGGGCCGTGGCGTCGGTGCTGCCGTTGTCGACCACCACGACCTCTTCCGCCAGCCCGGCGGGGATCGCGTCGAGGACCAGGGGGATGGAGGCCTCCTCATCGAGAGCGGGGATGACGACGGCGCAGCGCACGGCGCGGATTATAGTCACGACGGGGCCGGAGCCGGGCGCGGCCGGCGGACGGCCCCCGGGACAACGGCCGCCCGGTGTTTTCCTGTAAGATGCGGGGCCGTCCGGCCGGAGCCGGGGGTCGAGCCGGGACCGGTCGAAGCAGCGGAGGGGATCGCCGATGAAGGATGTCGTCGAGGGGCAGGTCTCTCAGCTGAATCCACTGCTCGCCATCCTAGTGTCGATGAGGCCGCGGCAGTGGATCAAGAACCTGGTGGTCTTCGCGGCCCTCGTTTTCGCTCAGAGGTTGACCGACCCGATCCCGCTGCTCAGGGCGACCGTGGGCGCGCTGCTGTTCACCGCCGTCAGCGGCGGCGTCTACATCATCAACGACCTGTTCGACGCCGATCGCGACCGCAGGCACCCCGCGAAGGCGGGCCGGCCGATCGCGAGCGGGGCGCTCGGGACGGTGCCCGCCCTGACGGTCTCGCTGCTCGTCCTGGTCGCATCGCTGATGGCGGGTTTCACGGTGTCGCCTCCCTTCGGCGCCGTCCTTCTGGCCTACGTGGCGCTCAACGGGGCGTATTCACTGTGGCTCAAGGAGGTCGTGATCCTCGACGTCATGACGATCGCCGCCGGCTTCGTGATGCGGGCCGTCGCCGGCGGCCTCATCATCGACGTGAAGATCTCCGCCTGGCTTATCCTGTGCACGATCCTGCTGTCGCTGTTCCTGGCGTTCTGCAAGCGGCGGCAGGAGCTCGTGGTGCTCGAGGCGGCCCCGGAGCACCGCTCGATCCTACGGGAGTACTCGGTGGAGTTCATCGACCAGATGATCAACGTCGTGACCGCCTCGACCGTGGTCGCCTACGCCCTCTATACCCTGTCGCCGGAGGTCGAGCTGAAGCTGGGGACGCGCCATCTCTACCTCACGGTGCCTTTCGTGCTGTACGGCATCTTCCGGTACCTCTACCTAGTCCATCGCCGCAACGCGGGGGACAGCCCCACGCAGGCGTTCCTGACCGACCGGGCGTTGCTGGCGTGCGTCGGCCTGTGGGGCCTCGCCGTCATCCTCCTCCTGTACGCCGGCGCCCCTCCGGCCGCCTGGAGACCGTAGCGCAGGGCGGCTCGGCGTGGCACCCGTGCCAGGCCTTATAATGAGCCTGGCCGGCCGACCGGCCCCCCTCGAGAGGCCCAAGACCGTGCAACGACCCCGGATCGCGGTCCTCAGGACCCGGCCAGACACCGTGCTGGAGGATTACGGCCGTCTGGTGCGGCTGGCGGGGGTCCGCTCGACCCTCGACACGGCGACTCCCACGCTCGTGAAGCTGAACCTGTCGTGGACCAAGTACTTCCCGGCCTGCTCGAGTCAGCCCTGGCAGGTGGAGGGCGTGCTGCGGGCGCTGCTCGCGCAGGGCTACGACGCCGGCCGCCTGATCCCGGTGGAGAACAGGACAGTGGTCACCGATCCCTGGAAGGGCGCGGCCAACAACGGGTGGCTGGACGTCCTCCGCCGGCTGGGGCTGTCGTTCACCGCCCTGACGGAGGTGCCCTGGACCACGTATAGTTTCCGGTCTCCCCTCCTCCGGCTGAATCAGATCTTTCCGGAGGGGATCGAGATCCCGGCGATCTATCCGGGGAAGAACGTCCTCCACCTCCCGACGGTGAAGACCCACGGACACGCGATCACCACCGGCTCGATCAAGAACTCCTTCGGGGGGCTGCTCAAGGAGGTGCGCCACTACGCCCACAAGTACATGCACGAGGTCCTGGTGGATCTGATGTCCATGCAGCGGGAGCTGCACCCGGGGATCTTCACGGTCATGGACGGGACGGTGTGCGGCAACGGCGCCGGCCCGCGGACGATGGTGCCGGTGGAGGGGAACGTGATCCTGGCCGGGGCCGACTCGGTGGCGATCGACTCGGTGGCCGCGCGCATCATGGGGTTCGACCCGATGCGCATCCCCTACCTGAGGATGTGCCACGAGCGCGGCCTGGGGGTGGCCGACCCGCGCGGCATCGAGCTGCTCGGCGACGACGTCTCCGGGATGAACCTGCGCTTCGAGGTCAGCCGGTCGTTCGTCATCTGGGGCGACCAGATGCTCCGCCAGGGGCCGCTGCGATTCCTCGAGAGGATCGCGCTCCACTCGCCCCTGGTGGTCTGGGCCCCGGCGGCCTCCAACATCTACCACGACGTCCTGTGGTATCCCACCGTCGGGCGCGCGCGGATCGCGCGCTACCGCCGCACCGGCTGGGGGCGACTGTTCGATGGGCGCTACGGCGGCCCGAGAGCGCGACCGGGATCCTGGCAGCGGGCCAGCGGGGCTCCGGCGCGGGATGCGTGAGCGGCGCACCCCGTCCCGCGCCGCCGCCCGGCTCCTTCTGCCGGCGGTCGGCCTGGCGCTCCTGGCGGCCTGCGGCGTCGAGGGTGATGGGACGGGCGGAGCGGGCGGCGCGTCATTTCCGAACCTGCTGCTGATCACCGTCGACACGCTGCGCCCCGATCACCTGGGATGCTACGGATACCGGCGCCCCACCAGCCCCCACATCGACGCGCTGGCGCGGGAGGGGGTTCTGTTCAGGCGCGCGATCACCGCCGCAGGACGGACGGTCCAGTCCTTCCCCTCGATCCTCACCGGCGTCTACCCGATGGTTCACGGACTGCGCTACGAGGGGCAGAGCCACGAGGTCCTCGCCTCGCGCCTCACGCTCACGCGCGTCCTGAGGGACAACGGTTACGACGCGTTCGCCGTGACGCAGGGCCTGAACGTCGGCCTGCACCGCGATTTCGACCTCTACGACCCCGACGTGTACCTCGACGAGCGCGGGAACCGTGTCCTGGTCCCCACGCGCGACGACCGGCAGGCGAGCCGGAAGGCGATCGCCTGGCTCCGGCGGCGTCGCGGGCGGCCCGGCCCCTTCTTCCTCTGGCTGCGCTACAACGCCCCGCATTGGCCCTACGCCCCGCCCGAGCCGTACGCGGAATCGTTCGACCCGACCTATCGCGGCGCGCACACCTTCAATGCGGCGGAGCGCCCGGGCGTCGAGAGGGGCGACATCATCTTCGGCCTCACCCGCCTTCCCGACCGGGAGGTGGAGCACGCCGTCGCCCACTACGACGGCGAGATCGCCTACGCCGACGCCGCGATCGGAGAGCTGATCGCGGCGCTGAAGACCATGGGGATGAAGCAGCGCACGCTCGTCGTCCTGACCTCGGACCACGGCGAGAGCCTCGGCGAGCACGACTACTTCTTCGAGCACGGCGCCTACCTTTACGAGCCGACCGTCCGGGTGCCGCTGATCCTGTCGGCGCCGGGGTTGCTGCCGCCCGGCCGGGCCGTCGAGGAGCAGGCGCGCACCATCGACATCTTCCCGACCGTCCTGGACCTGCTGGGCATTGAGATCCCCGCCGGCCTGCAGGGCGTGAGCCTGGTGCCCCGCGCCCGCGGCGAGGAGGCGAGGCCCGGCCCCGTCGCCTACGCGGAATCGGGCCGCAACTTCTACCCCGAGAACCCGCGCCAGTACGTCGGGGGGATCGCCGGCAAGTGGAGGATGGTGCGCAGCGACCGCTTCAAGCTGATCCGGATCCCGAGGGATCCGGAGCCGATCTGGGAGCTGTACGACCTCGCCACCGACCCGGGGGAGACGGTCAACGTCCTGGCGGACCACCCCGGCGAGGCGGCGCGGCTGCGCGAAGAGCTCGAGGCGCTGCTGGCGTCCGATCCGGGGCGCGATGATCGCGAGGAGCCGCCCCTTCCCGAGGAGCTCGAGCGACGTCTGCGCTCGCTCGGGTACGTCGGCGGCGCCCGGGCTCGATGACCGGACGCGCCGGGGACTGGCGGCGCTACGTCGTCCTCGCCGCCATCGCCGTCGCCGCCAACCTTCCGTCCCTGTCCCCCGGTTTCATCCACGACGACCACCGCATCATCGAGCAGAACGAGCTGATCCGCGACCTGACCCGCCTGCCGGAGATGCTCACCAGGGGGTACTGGAGCGTCGGCGAGGAGCGGGTCCCCAACCTCTACCGGCCGGTCACGATCCTCTCGTTCGGGGTCAACCACGCGCTCGGGGGCCTCCGCCCGCTAGGATACCGCGTGACGAACCTCCTCCTGCACGCGCTGGTCAGCCTCCTCGTCCTGGCCCTGGCCTCCCGCGTCCTCGGGGCCCGGCCGGGCGCGCCGGCCGGGGGTGGCGCCTTCGTCGCCGCCGCGCTGTTCGCGGTGCACCCGGTCCACACCGAGGTGTTGGGGGAGGTCGTGGGGCGGGCCGAACTCCTCGCGGCGCTCGGGGTCGTCGGGTCCGTCCTGACCTTCCTGGAGGCGCGGCGGCGCGGGTCGGAGCGCGGCGCGGGCGCCGCGGCCGGATGGTACGCGGCCTCCCTCGCCCTGTTCCTCGCCGCCTTCCTGTCCAAGGAGAACGCCTTTGTGGCTCCTCTGCTGGTGCTGGCGGCCGACCGGCTGCTCGTTCGTCGGCGCATCGCCTGGGGCTTCCACGCGGCCGCGGCGGCGTCCCTCGCCCTCGTGCTGGCGGCGCGCGTGGCCGTGCTGGGCGGGCTGCAGCCGGAGGGGACCATCCATTACGTCGACAACCCGATCGCCCACGCGCCGTTCCTTCCCGGCCGGCTGACGGCGCTCGCGGTGATCGCCAGGTACGCGCTCCTGCTGGTCCTGCCGGCGCGGCTGTCGATCGACTACTCGTACGACGTGATCCCGCTCGCCCGCTCCCTGCTGGAGCCGGGCGTGTTGCTCGGGATCGGCGTTGTCGCCGGCTGGGCCGCGTCGATGGCGGCGGCGCGGCGCGTTCCGGCCGCCGCCTACGCGCTGCTCTGGACCGCTCTGGCGATCGCCCCGGTCGCCAACCTGTTCCTGCCGATCGGCACCATCATGGCGGAGCGCCTGCTCTACCTCCCCTCGGTGGGCGTCTGCCTGGTGGCGGGGATCACGGTGGGGCGGTTCGGGAGACGCATGTCGTCGGCGCGGGGAAGGAGATGGCTCGGCGCGGCGGTGGCGGCCGCTCTGCTGCTCCTGGCCGTGCGCTCCTTCGTCCGGCTGCGCGAGTGGCGCGACGACTACACGGTCTTCCGGGCGGCGTTGGAGGTGGGGCCGCGCAGCGTCCGCTCGCTGTTCAATTACGGGGCGGCCTGCGAGAGGCGCGGGGAGGACGGGGAGGCGGCGCGGGTCTACCTCGAGGCGACCGCGCTGTGGCCCGCCTTCGCCGAGGCGCATTACAACCTCGGCGGGGTCTACGCGCGCGCCGGCAACTGGGAGGGAGCGATCCGGCACTACCGGCTGGCGCTGCGCGAGGAGCCGGGGAACGTGCGCTACCTGGTTAACCTGGCGCGCGGCCTGAACGGCGGTGGGGAGCACCGGGAGGCGATCGAGGTCCTCGGGCGGGCCCTGGAGATCCGGCCCGACAGCGCCGAGGCGTATACCAACCTGGGCGCCGCGCACCTGGCCCTGGGCGACCCGCGCTCCGCCGTCCTCGCCTACACCGAGGCCGCGCGCCTGCGGCCCGAGGACGCCGATTACCAGAGGAACCTCGGCCTGGCGCACGGGAGGGCCGGCGAGCCGGCCCCGGCGATCGAGGCGTTCCGCCGGGGGCTGGCGCTGCGGCCCGGCGACCCGGACCTCCTGCTGGCGCTTGGGGTGGCCCTGCTGCAAACCGAGGACCGGCAGGCAGCGCTCGACGCGCTCGAGTCGGCGGTCCTCTCCCGGCCCCGAGAGCCGATCGCGCGCTATCAGCTGGCCCGAGCCCTCCAGGCGGCCGGACGGCTGGACCGAGCGGTCGCCGAGTATCGCGCCTCCCAGCGTCTGGCGCCGTCCTCCCCCGTGCCGCTCAGGGACCTCGGGCTGCTGCTGCTCCGGATGGGGGACGAGGACGGCGCCCGCGACGCTCTCGAGCGCGCCGACGCCCTCGACGCGGGCGGCGGCGTCATGGACGAGGAGGCGAGCCGGGCCCTGGAGCGCCTGCGGAGCGCGTCGGGCCCCTGAGCGCTCGCGGCGCGCCCGGGGCGGCCGACTCGCCCGCGGCCTCCTCGTATTCCCGGATCGCCCTCAACACTTCCTGCGCCAGCTCGTTGCCGGGATCGTACCGGAGGGCCCGGCGGGCCTCGAACCCGGCCAGATCGAGTAGGCGGAAGTTCAGACACAGCAGGGCGATCCGGGCGTGGCTGTCGGCGTCGCCGGTGACGTCGTAGAGCAGATACGAGTACCCCGGCATGGCGACCGGCTCGCGCCCGTCCAGCCAGTCGTACAGGTGATGATCGGAGAAGTGGGTCGAGTGGCGCACCATGGCGCTGATGGCGAACAGCTCGCGCTCGACCCCGCCGGGCACGCGTGTGTAGCGCCGCCTGGCGGCCTCCAGGTTCCCCGAACCCGGCACGTACTGGTAGCGCACGCCGTAGTACCAGGGATCCGAGTTGCCGGAGAAGGCGCAGTAGATCGCCGGCAGGCCGGTCGCGTCCACGAATCGGCGCAGCGCCTTGGCCGACTGGCCCCAATCCAGGTTCGAGTCGAGAAGGACCAGGTGGCCGTTGGCGGGCCCGCCGGCGAACTGGTTGAAGTAGGCCAGCTGGTGGGGCGCGATGCGGGCCGCCTCGACCAGGTTCCACGACAGGCAGAGGGCCGCGGCGATCGGCACCAGGGCCCCCCGCGCCCGCGCGACCGCTCCCTCGCCCCTCGAGCGGCCGGGGAGCCACGCGGTCGCGAGCCTTCCGGCCGAGATGAACAGGAACGGGTAGATCGGCAGCAGGTGTCGCAGGCCGATGTTGACCTTCCACAGGCAGGTGATCAGGAGGGTGATGAGGATGGGGAGCCACAAGAACAGCTCATCCCTGAGCCCGCGGCGCGCTCCTGCGAGCGCCGCCGGAAAGGAGAGGGCGATGAGCGCCAAGGTCCCGATCGGCGTCTTGACCGCGAGCGCGAAGAGGAAGTAGTACCACCAGCCCCCGTCGGTGATCTCCCCCATCAGGTAGGCCCGGTGTCCGGCGGCCGAGTGCTTCAGCCCGCGCTCCAGGCCGACGAGGTATGCCGGCAGGCCGCTCCCGGCGTAGGTGATCGTCACGACCACGGCGGCCACGGCCACCACCACGGCGGCGGCCCCGGCGAGCGCCGCGATGCGGGGGAGCGCGAGAGCGCCGCCGGGGGCCTCGCCGCAGCGGCGGGACAGCGGCCGTCTCGGCAGCGGGGCGCGGGTCAGCAGCAGCGTCAGCCCCAGCGCCGCGAAGATCGGCACGAGCCACAGGGCGGTGTACTTGGATGCGAACGCCCCGCCGACCGTCAGGCCGACGAGGAGCAATCGCCGCGGCGCCGGCCTCTCGGACCAGTGCCACAGCGCGTGGATCGAGAGGAACATGAACAGTGTCACCCCCAGGTCGGTGGTCACGAGCGACGAGTGGGCCACCACGTTGGGGTCGAGCGCGTACAGGGCGAGCGACAGCAGCGCCGCCCGGGGGCCGAACAGTCGCCGCGCCCGGAGGAAGATGCCCCAGCCCAGCAGCAGCGACAGGAGCAGGATCGGCATCCGCGCTAGGAGCAGGATCGTGTCGTTGGAGTGCCGGTTCTCGTGCACGAAGATCCGGCCGAGATTCCACTCCTCGCCGGCCTCCCACAGCGGCCCGAGGGGGAAGGACAGGTCGAGGAGCAGCAGCGGCACGGCCGCGATCTCCTTGATGAGAGGCGGGTGCTCGGGGTTGAGGCGGAAATCCCCCTTGGTGATGTAGGAATAGCCGGCGACGATGTGGGCCGCCTCGTCGCTGGTCTGGGACGATTCGCCGATGAAGCAGGCCCCCTGCGCCAGGAGGAGGGCCAGCAGGAGGAGGGCGATGCGGGTCGACCGTCGGAGATCGCGGGCCGCGCCGGCCGCGGGTGCGGCGTGGCGGCTCGCGAGGGTCCGGGCGCTCGACATCGGGAGGGCGAATCTACTGCACGCCCGGAGGCGCGTCAACGGCCCGCCGGCCGGGGCATCGGCGGCCCTTGATGCGGCCCGCGGCGCGGTGCAGGGACGGCCCGGATCGATGTGCTACGATTCGTCCCATGGCCCGCGCGCGGCGCGCATTCCCGGATCACCCGCTGGTCGTGGCGACGCTCCTGGTCGCGTTCTTCGCACAGGCTCTGCTCGCGGTCCGCGACAAGTCCCCGACCTTCGACGAGCCCGCGCACATCGGAGCCGGGCTCTCCTACCTGAAGACGGGGGAGTTCAAGGTCAACCTGCAGCACCCGCCGCTTCTCAAGGAGATCGCGGCGCTGCCACTGCTGGCCCTCGGCGTCGAGTGGCCGATCGACGACAGCCAGTGGGCCGACGTCACCACCCCCCCGCGGCCCTATTTCCAGTGGTACCTGGGACAGGAGGTGATCTTCCGCAACGACCCGGGCCGGGTCCTGTTCTGGTCCCGGCTGCCGTTCGTCATGATGGGAACCCTCCTGGGCTGGGCCCTCTACCGGTGGGGGCGGAGCCTCCTCGGGGGTGGGGCCGCGGTGGCGGCCCTGTTCCTGTACGCCCTCGATCCGAACCTGGTGGCGCACGCCGCCCTGGTGACCACCGACCTCGGGTTCGGCCTGTTCGCGCTGCTGTTCCTTTTCGCCCTCTGGCGCTATCTGAGCCACCGGACCGCGGGGCGGCTGCTCCTGTGCGGGCTGGCGTTGGGGGCGGCGCTCTCCGCGAAGTTCACCGCCCTGATCCTGCTGCCGATCGCAGCGGTGCTGATGGTCTGGGCCATGAGGTGGATCCCCGCGGCGGTCCCGAGCCGGGGGCCGACCGTGGTCGACCCGTACCTGCCCGGCAAGTGGGACCAGCGGCTGGTGTGGATCCTGTACGCCCTCGCGGCGCTGGCGGCGGTGGCGGCGCTCGTGGTCGAGGCGTCCTACCTGTTCTCCGGCAATCCCTTCCTTTACCTGCGCGGCCTGGAGCTGGTGAACGCGGACCACCGCGCCGGGTACGAGGCGTACCTGGCCGGCAGATTCGGCGCCCGCTTCTGGACCTACTACCTGGTGGCCTATCTGCTCAAGGAGCCGATCGCCACGCTCCTCCTGGTGCTGTTCGGACTGACGGTGCTGCTCCGCCGCTCCGGGGCCGCCGAGATGAACCGGGCCTTCCTCCTGCTGCCCCCGGCGGTCCTCGTGCTCGTGTACAGCCTGTTCTCCCACAACCTGGGGCTGCGTTACATCCTCCCGGCGATGCCGTTCCTGCATCTGGCCGGAGGGCTCGGCCTGGCGACGCTGTTCTCCGGGGCGCGGGCGGGACGCAGGGCGACCGCTCTCGTGCTGTGCGCCTGGCTGGTCCTGGCGGCGGCGGGGATCTACCCGGACCACCTGTCGTACTTCAACGAGGGCGCCTGCCTGCTGACCGAGCCCTCGCGCGTCGGCCTCGACGGTGGGAGCGCCTGCGGCCCCCTGTGGCTGGACGACAGCAACGTCGATTGGGGACAGGGGCTCAACCAGTTGAAGGGGTGGCTGGATGACAACGCCGCCGGGCGGTACCTGAGGCTCGGCTACTTCGGCAGCTCGCGCCCCCGATACTACGGCCTAGTCCACGAGAGGATCTCGGTGGACGATCTGACGCGGCCCCCGGTCCCCGGATTGCACGCGCTGAGCGCCCATTTCGTGGCCCGGGGGATCGGCGCGCTCAGGCTGCAGCACGGCGAGGGGCCCGGCAACTGGCTGCTGCACCGTCGCCCTGACGCGGTCGTGGGCCACGCGTACTACATCTACGACATCCCGCCGGCCCCCCGGTGGTGACGAGGGTGGGGCGCCTGGTTCAACCTGCTGACTCAGAAGGGATGGGCGCCATGGGCTCCTATCGTGAAGAGCACCTGCAGGAGCAGCTCGTTGGCGACGTCATCCTCGCCGTAGGCCGTGCGCCGGTATTGAGCGCGAAGCTGGCTGAACTCGCTCGGCCAGAACGTCAGCACGGCCGAGGCACCGCTGTCGTGGATCGCGGCCAGCCGCGCGCGTTCGGACCAGTCGTATCGGGCGCCCGCGAACCAGCGGCGGTTCAACCTGACGTCCGCTGAGACGAAGTAGCCGAAGGCCTCCTGGGTCTCGACGAGTTCCTCGCGTCGGCTCCAGATCAGTTCCGCTCGGGCCGCGAAGGAGCGGTACGTCGCGCGCTGGACCGGCTTCCATCGGAAGGTCAGATCCACCCCGTACAGTTGTGTCAGGAAGCCGCTGCCCTGCTCGTTCGTCCCCCGAGCGTAGGAGATGCCGGCCTCGATGTTCGAGGCATCGGACAGGTCCGCGAAGCTGCGGAGATGGCCCACGAGGCTGACATCGTTTCGTTCCGCGGCCTGGAACAGGCTCCCCGATTCTCCGCGAAAGATCTCGCCGCTGGCCTCGAGGAACAATCTCTCTGTGGGAGCCAGCCAACTGAAGGAGACGCCGGCGTCGCGAATCCCCGTGTCGGGGTCCTCCGTGCTGCCCCCGAGCAGGTTGAACATCACGATGGGCCGGTCGACCCAGGGCAGCGTGTGGTTGTGGAATGTGTTCAGCTTCCCGAAGTTGGCCCTCATCCTCCCGACCTTCGCGATGAAACCTCCCGGGATCGTGGGGAAGCTGACGTACCCCTCCTCGACCTCGATGCCCTCTTCACCGACCGCCAGGAAGAAGTCCGCCCGCGCGAAGGGGTCGACGGCCGCCTGAAAGCTGGCCTCGCTCTCCGGAAGAGCGAGGCTGGGGAGCGGGGCGATCGCTTCACTCCCGCCCCGACTGGATCCGATCGCGCCGTTGAAATTTCCGATGATGCCTACGGCAGGGTTCAGCTTTCTGGAAGTGGTGTAGGGGTACGCCGGGAGCTCTCCGGGCGGCGCGAGATCCCCCGCGTCGGGCGGGGTGGTCACGTCGGGCGCACCGCCGTGGTGCGGCTTCTCCTCTGTCCTCGGGGCCCCCTGTTCAGACAGCCTCGCGGACCTCAGATCGGCGACCTCCTCCCGCAGCTGCCGGATCTGCTCCTCGAGCCCTCGCAGCTTGGCCTCGATCAGCGCGGTGGCCTCCCCGCCTGCCGAGAGGGCCTCCACCAGGCCGGAGAGTTCCTTGAGTTCCGCACGCAGTCGATCGGTCTCGTCGCGCTGGGGGTCGAGCCCCGCGACGCCGCCCGGGATCGCGTGCTCGTGCGTCCCGGCGGCCGCGTAGCCGGTCAGGGCGAACAGGGCGAGCGCCGCGGCCGGAGGGAATCGTCGGCCTCTTCGCTTGATCATTCCCGGCGGTGATGTCTCGTTCTCGAGGGGGACGCCTGACTGTGGAGCGAGCGGTTCCGGTTCGATCATGACATTCCTCTCGTCTATCCGTGGGTTGGAGATGGTCGGGGTCGGCCGCCGGACGAGCCCTCCGTCCTGCGGACCGCCGGCGTTTCGCTCTCGGCCGCAGGGCCGCGCCGGCGGGGACCCCTGGTGGCCGCCAGGCTCAGCCGGCGAGCCCGGCGCTCGGGGACGCCCGTCGCTTCCCGCTCGACCGGGTCCCGCGCGGGGGCCCGAGTGCTTCCAGCGCCGCTGTGGAGGAGATCCGGCGGGGGTCCATGCCGCCGCAGCCGTCCTGCTCGAACGGCCGATCGCATCGCCCCGCGTGGCACGCGTTGCCGGAGTATCCCTCTTCATTAGTGATGCGGATCCACTCCCTCGCGGCCTCTCTGACCCGGGGGGCGTCGTAGCCCAGCTCCGCGATGAGATAGTGGGACAGTCCCCAAACGCTCTTCGCCAGGTTGCAGGAGCAGCAGCACGTCGCGCTCGAGTAGTCCCCGCAACACGGCGCGGGCAGGCTCGAGAGGGCCTCGGTCTTGGTCCTCTCCTGCTCCGCGGTCAGCGCGATGGTGTCGTAGTAGGCGATCCACCGCGAGGCCTGCTCGCGCACGTCGGATGCCGTCCACGCGGTTCGAGGATCCGGCCGATCGTCCTCCCTAAGGTAGATCTCGCGCAGCGTCGCGATGGTCGCGACCGTCAGCACCAGTCCCAGAATCAAGCGGAATGCTCTCCTCATGTCTCGGCCTCCTGCGCTGCGTTGTTGAGTTGCGGAACGGCGGTGGACCGACGAAAACCGGCTGGCAGCCATGCATCGATTCCTCTAACGGCGACCTAGAGGCGCCACCCGCAGCGAAGCCAGCCTGAGGGTCCCCGTTCCCTGGACGAGGAGCCCGACCTTGCCGGGCGGCAGGGGAGTGTGGTGAACGTGGAGAACCAGGACGCCGTCCCGGTAGGCCCGGATGTGGCGCCCGCTGCTCACCAGGCGGTAGCGATGCCAGCCTCCGGTCTCGGCGAGCGCCTTGCTGCGCGCGACCCGATCGGATCCATCTTCGGTTCGCCCGAGACGGATCACGGCTCGATCGAACGTCATGGAGTCGTAGTGTCCGGCGCTCTGGACATGGTGGACCAGCCCGACGGTCCCGTCGAATCGATCCGCGTTGAGATGGACCTCGAGCTGGAGGTCCCCGAACCGGCCGTGCAGCACGACGATCCGGCGCAGGGGGTCGTCCGACGAGAAGAGGAGCGCCGTGCGCCGGGATTCCAGGGAGGGCACGATGGGAGTCCCCGAGAGCCAGGAGAAGTGCCGATCGAAGGCGATCTCGGAGCCTTCTTCGAAGGCCCAGGCGAACGTCCCGTCCTCCGCGACCGTGGGGCCGGGCGCCGCATCGATTGAGGCCCGCCCGGGCGGCTCGGGTGGATCCTCTTGCTTCATCGCCTCGATGACGGGACGCACTCCGACCCCGAGCCCGTAGACCAGCCGGCCCCCATGCTCGCCGGTCTGCAACAGGAGGTAGAGCCCACCCATTCCGAGAAGGAGCGCGGCCGCATGGGTCGACCGACGGAGAGCACCTCGAAGCATCAGGAGCAACCGGCCGGTCGCGAGGGCGAGGAAGAACCACAAGGTGTACCAAGCCCAGTCGGCGTGATCGCTGAGAACGGACTGGGTGCGGGCAAGCGGGCTCGCGACCTGATCCGCGGCCTGTCGGCCGGCCAGGTAGGTCGGGATCAGGAGGACGGCCCCGGTGGTGAGCAGCGCTGTGGCGACGGTGCGGGTCCATCGCGGCGCGCGCCGGGAGACGGCGACGCCGTCGAAGAGCACGCTCAGCGTGAGGAGCGCGATGGGGAAATGGACCAGGATCGGGTGGATGTTGGGCAGAGGCTCGAGCACGTCTCCTACTCCTATGGCGTGGTCTCGGAAGGGACTCCGGCGTCCGGTGTTCCGACGCCGGGCGCCGGTGCGGCGAGGGCGCGTGAGGCGGACGGGGCACGACGGATCTCCCGCCTCAGCGAGAGCCCTTTCCACAGCATGTAGATGGCCGGAATGATCAGCAGGGTGAGGAGCGTGGAGCTCACCAGCCCTCCGACCATGGGCGCGGCGATCCTCTGCATCACCTCGCTGCCGCTCTCGAAGACGTTGCCGGCCATCACGGGCAACAGGCCGATGATCGTCGTCGCCACGGTCATGATCTTGGGCCGGACCCTCATCACTGCCCCCTCGTGGATCGCATCGTAGAGATCCGCCAACGTGCCGAGCCTTCCCTCGCGTCGGCGCCGCTCGTAGACCTCGTCGAGGTAGACGAGCATGACGATGCCCGTCTCCGCGGCGAGGCCGGCGAGCGCGATGAACCCGACCGCGGCGGCGATGGACAGGTTGTAGCCGAGGACGAACATGAGCCACACCCCGCCGACCAGAGCGAACGGGAGGGAGAGAAGCACGATGAGGACCTCGGTGAGGTTCTTGAAGTGCACGTAGAGCAGGAAGAAGATCACCGCCAGCGTCAGCGGCAGGACCAGGGACAGCCTCTGGTACGCCCTCTCCATGTACTCATATCTCCCGCTCCACTTGATGGAGTAGCCCGGCGGCAGGGTGATCCGCTCGGCGACGGCCTTGCGCGCCCGGCGAACGTAGGTGTCCATGTCCACCTCGTCCTCCCGGATGCTCACCTGGATCCAGGCGTTGAGCCGGGCGTTCTCGCTCTTGATCGAGGGAGGCCCCTGTCTCACGCGGAGGCGGGCGACCTGGCGGAGCGGAATGTGCTCCCCTCGCGGCGTCGGCACCAGAACGCGCTCGAGCGCCTCGATGTTGTCGCGCAGCTCCGTCTTGTAGCGCAGGTTGACCGGGTAACGCTCGAGCCCCTCCACGGTCTGCGTGATGTTCATCCCGCCGATGGAGGTCATGATCACGTCCTGGACGTCGCCCACGGTCAAGCCGTAACGGGCCGCCTCCTGCCGGTCGATCTCGAAATCGAGATAATAGCCGCCGAAGGGCTTGTCGGCATAGGCCGAGAGCGTGCCGGGGAGCCCACGGACGACCTGGGCGATCTCCTGGGCGAGCCGCTGCAGGACCTCCAGATCGGGACCGGCGATCTTGATGCCCACGGGCGAGCGGATTCCGGTGGTCAGCATGTCGAGCCGGATCTTGATGGGCCCCTCCATGCTCGCGTTCGTGAACCCGGGGAACCGGATCGCATCGTTCATCGCCCGATCGAGTTCGGCGGGCGTGCGCGCGGGGACGCTCTCGGGCCAGAGGTGATGAAGCCAGCGGCGCACGGGTTCGGGAAGCGGGAGCCAGCTGTACCAGCGCGCCACCTGACGCTGGGGCCAGTCCTCGGGGGGCTTGAGCATAATGGTCGTCTCCACCATCGAGAGCGGAGCCGGATCGGTCGAGGTCTCCGCGCGCCCGACCTTCCCGAAGACATGATGGGCCTCCGGAAAGCTGGCGAGGATCTTGTCCGTCTGCTGCAGGAGCTGCTTGGCCTTGGCGATCGAGATGCCCGGATCCGCCGTCGGCATCCAGAGGAAATCGCCCTCGTACAACGGCGGGATGAACTCGCCGCCCAGTCCGGAATACGGGAACCAGCTCACCAGCGTCACCAGCACCGCCACCAGGATGACGGTCTTCGGGTAGCGCAGGACGAAATAGATGAACGGCTGGTAGATCCGGATGAAAAGCCTGCTGATGGGATTCGCGTCCTCATGGCGGATCCTGCCCCTGACGAAGAAGCACATCAGGACCGGTATCGCCGTAATCGCGAGGATGCTCGCGGCCGCCATCGCGAACGTCTTCGTGTACGCCAGAGGGCTGAAGAGCCTCCCTTCCTGCGCCTGGAGCGTGAAGACAGGCAGGAACGAGAGGGTGATGATCAGGAGACTGAAGAAGAGGGCGGGGCCGACTTCCTTCGCCGCGTCGCTCATGATGCGGTCCCTGTCCACGGTCTGTCCCGCCGGAACCCTCTCGAGATGCTTGTGGGCGTTCTCGACCAGAACGACGCTGGCGTCGACCATCACTCCGATGGCGATCGCGATGCCTCCGAGCGACATGATGTTGGCGTTGATCCCCATGGCGTACATGACGATGAACGACATGAGGATCCCGACCGGCAGGGTGAAGATCGCCACGAACGCGCTCCGGGCGTGGAGCAGGAAGACAACGCACACCAGGGCGACGACGATCATCTCCTCCGTGAGCTTCCGCTTCAGGGTGTCGATGGCCCGCTCGATGAGGCTCGATCGGTCGTAGACGGGAACGATCTCCACCCCCTCCGGCAGCCCGGCCTTCAGTTCCCCAAGCTTCTCCTTCACGCGCCGGATCGTCGCGAGAGCGTTCTCACCCAGTCGCATGATGATGATGCCGCCGACCACCTCGCCCTCTCCGTTGAGCTCGACGAGGCCCCGCCTCAGCTCCGGCCCGAGGGACACCGTGGCGACGTCCTTGATCAGGATCGGCGTGCCTCGCGGATCCACTCCGACCGGGACGTTCTCGAGGTCGCGCACATCCTTGATGTAGCCCAGGCCGCGCACCATGTACTCGGTCTCGGCCATCTCCACCAACCGGCCGCCCACGTCGTTATTGCTGCGGCGGATGGCCTCGCGCACGCGGGACATCGGGAGATCGAAGGCCTGAAGCTTCACGGGATCAATGGTCACCTGATACTGCTTGACGTAGCCTCCGATGCTCGCCACCTCGGAGACGCCCTCGACGCTCACCAGCTCATAACGCAGATACCAATCCTGGATGCTCCGCAGCTCCTGCAGGGTATGTTTCTCGGACCTGAGGATGTACTCGTAGATCCAGCCGACCCCGGTGGCGTCGGGACCGAGCTCGACCCGCGCCTGCGGAGGCAGGCGTCCCTGCAGGCTCGAGAGGTACTCCAGCACGCGGCTGCGCGCCCAGTAGAGGTCGGTCCCGTCCTCGAAGATGATGTACACGAAGGAGAACCCGAAGAACGAATAGCCCCGGACGATCTTCGCGTAGGGGACCGAGAGCATGCGGGTCGTCATGGGATAGGTCACCTGATCCTCGACGACCTGCGGGGCCTGACCCGGGTACTCCGTGAAGATGATCACCTGGACGTCGGAGAGGTCCGGAAGGGCATCCAGCGGTATGTTCAGCATCGCGTAGATCCCGATCGTGATGATGATCAGGGTGACGATGACGACGAAAACCTTGTTCCGGATGGAGTAATCGATGATGCGCTCGACCATGATGGCCCTCAGTGGACGTGTTCCGGTCTCGGGGGCTGAGCGGGCGGGGCTCCAGGCTCCGCCGCCGGCTTGCGTCCTCCGCCGGCGAACTTGCGGATCGCCTCCTGGACGCGGCTCTCGCTGTCGAGCATGAACTGCGCCTGGACGACCACACGCTCGGTGCCCGTCAGGCCCTTGCGGATCTCCACCAGGTTGTCCTCTCCCTGCAATCCGATCTCGACCTCGCGCGGAAGGAAGCGCCCGTCGCCGAGTTCGATGAACACGACGTTGCGCTCACCCGATCGCAGGATGGCGCTGTCCGGCACGGCGACGACGTCTTTCATGACCTCTCCTTTGATGCGGACGTTCGCGTACATCCCGGGCTTCAGGCGGAGCCGGGGATTCGGTATCTCCACGCAGACCTTGACCGTACGGGTCCTCTGGTCGAGCTCGGGATACATGAACAGGACCTTTCCCCGGAAGACCTTGTCCGGGAAGTAGGAGAGCTGCACCTCGGCGGGATGCCCCTGCCCGATCCAGGCGATGTCCGACTCGTAGGCGTCGACGTGGACCCAGATGCTGGATAGATCCGCGAGCCGATAGAGGTTCATCCCGGGCTCCACGAACATCCCCTCGAGCGCCTCGTCCATGACCTCGACGACCACGCCATCGACGGGCGAGGTGACCTGCAGGGCCCTCTGGACCCGCCTGCTGCGCTCGAGGGCGGAGATCTGGTTCTCGGAGATGTCCCAGTACTCGAGACGCTGCCGGGTGGAGCGGAGCAGGTTCTCGGCCTGCCTCAGGACTTCCGCCCGGGAGGTTCCCGCCAGCAGATCCCTGTACTCCAGGGCGCGCAGGTACTCCTCTTGTGTCGTGACCAGCTCGGGACTGTAGATCTCGAACAGCGGCTGTCCCTTCCGGATCTCCTGGCCCACATAATTCACGTGCACTTTCTCGATCCAGCCCGAGTACTTCGTGTTGATCCAGTAAACGTTGTCGGCGTCGAAGTCCAGGATCCCGACCGTCCTGATCACCCGGGTCAGATCGGACCTCCGGGCGGGCTCGGAGATGACGCCGATGTTCTGAACCTGCGCGGGGTCGATCCGAATGATCCCCTCCTCGTCCCCGGCCTCGTCCTTGTATTTCGGCACGAGTTTCATGCCCATCGGGGACAGGCCCGGCCTGTCGGAGACGTAGGTCGGGTCCATCGGTGCGTACCAGTAGAGGACCTCACGTTCGCCGCCCGAGCCGTCGCCCGCCCTCTCCGAAGCGGCGGATGTCCTGCCATCGGCCTGGATGGGCTCGAGCTTCATGCCGCAGATGGGACAGTCGCCCGGCTCCGGCTCGATGACCTCCGGGTGCATCGGGCACTGGTAGAGCCAGGTCTCCTGCCCGTCGGTCCGATCGGCTCCGGTGACCTCGGCTCGGCCGTCACTCCGCCCGAATCCGGGCAGAAACGGGATCGAGAGGGGGTTGATCAGGACGAAGGCGATCAGTCCAGCGCCGAGGAGGATGAAGACCGCCGCGGAGAAGCGTCGCATTCCCGTGGTCGGAGGGGGAAGCGCGAGGGGATCGCTCCTCTTCTCCTCGGGGGAAGAGGGAGCGTCGCGCGCGCCGGTTCGCTCGTCGTTCGTGCCCGTCATTGGGAAGGCTCCTCAAGCCCGACCGTCTGGTCGGGGAATCTCTTTCCGATCGCTCTCTCGAGGTCCGACATGGCGATCCACAGATCGCTCAGAAGCCTCCGATAGGTGAGACGCACCTCGAACCAGATCCTCTCGGCGTCGATCAGATCCAGGAAGTCGATCTGGTTCGTCTGATACGCCGCCTCGCTCGACGACAGGGCCTGCTCGGCCTGCGGCACGAGATTGTCGCGGTACAGCGCCGTCCTCTCGAGGAGGGAGTCCAGGCGCAGGGTCGCCTCCTGCACGTCGAACCGGACCTGGTCCTGTTCCCGGTCGAGGCGCTGCAGGTCGGCGCTGAGGATCTCGCGCGCCTCGCGGATCCCGGATGAGATGCGGCGGGCGTAAAGGGGGATCCTCACGCTGGCCAGGAACGCGAGGGCGTCGCGCCCGTTGTCCGGCGGCGGGGCCAACCTTCCGGCCGGATCGGTTCTCCGGCCGATGTCCGTGATGGAGAGGCCGAAGGTGAAGTCCGGACGGAACTCGAGACGGCGGCGTCTCACGAGCAGCTCGTCCGCTCGGACGCGTTCCCGGAGGGCCCCGAGCGCCGGGCGCACCCGGACCGCGGCGTGTTCTAGAGCCCTCGGGTCATAGCGGAGCACGGGCTCCGAGAGCGAGATGTGCCCGATCTCGACAGACGCCTCCGGACGGCCCATGATACGGGCGAGGCGGCGCTTCAGTATGTCCCGACGCTCCGCGAGGGAGGTCGCCTGATCGATCAGCCGAGTGATCTCCGTCTGCACCTTGATCACGTTCTGCTGAATGCCCTCTCCGGTCGAGTAGCGCATCAGCGAGGTCTGCTCGAACTTGTGGAGCAAGCGTCGTTCCTGCTCGTTGATCCTCAGGGCCTCGACGAAATAGGCGAGATCGTAATAGGAGCGCTTGAACTCGCGAACCCGGTCGCGTTCTATCTGCCGCACCGTCTCCATGAGGCTGGCCGCCAGGCGTTCCGCCCGGCGTCCTGCCGTGGAGAGCTTGGAGAGCCAGGGCACCGGCTGGGCCAGCTCGAGCGACTGCCTCTGCGGACCGACGCGGGTCTCGAGGCTCTCCGCGAAGTAGCGCACGCCGACCCTGGGGTCGGGCAGGGAGCGGACCTGGGCCGGCCGTTCGAGGCTCGACAGCCAGCTCCTGCGCGCCGCGAGGATGTCGGGGTTCTCCCGCAGGACGATGCCCAGCAGCCTGGCCAGTTCCGGGTCGCTCGCGTGGAAATCGCGATCCGGCTCGAGGGCGGGAAGTCTCCCGAAGGTCCCGGCGCGCACGACTTGCGTTGACGGAGCGGCCACGCCGATCTCCTCTTGCGGGACCTGCGCGACGGCCCGTCCAGCGAGGAGCAGCGTGGCGACATGGCAGAAGAGGACGACGCTTCGAGGTGATCTCATGAACTGTGTCTCCGTGCCTGTGATTGAGACGCCTGAGACGATGCGGGACCTGTGGCGCGGCGACGGGCCGCAAGGATGGACTCGCTGCTGACCTTGTATGAGGTGCCCGACCAACGTTCTGAGCATGATACCTCAGGATAGGAGCGCCTGTCCGGGGAGCTGCGCCCGGCGGCATGAGCTCCCCGAGTCGGAGTTGCTTAACGAGACGAGTGGTCAGAAGACGCGGAGGGAAGGATCAGCGCAGGAAGGAGCTGTTCAAAACGTAGATCGGGACCGGCGCCCGCCCGGCGAGGAGCGCGGCCGCGCTTGCGCTGCCGGGACGGGGGTCGTGGGAGGTAATCCCCGCGTCAGCCGCGGCGGCGCCCGCCGAGGCCGGCCAGGGGCCGGGGCCGTTCAGGTCCCGGCTTCCACCCGACGCAGTCCGGGGGCGGTTGGCGATCGCCCGGGTCTGGACGCAGGAACAGTCCGAGCTGAGCCTCACCTGATGACAGTCGGCATTGTCGTCGCAGCAATGCATCGTCATCGCTCCGACGGCCGGACAGGGAGGCAGGGCCCCCGTCGGCGCGAAGACGATGCCGGCGAGCAGCAGCGTACCGGTGAGGCGAAGCTTGCCCATGCGGGCAATATACACCAGGCCCGTCCGGCGGGCAAACGCGCCCGCGCCGCTGAGCGCCGGCCGGCGTCTCCGGGGCGCCGACCTCCGGCGCCCAGGGTCTTCGATGAATGCTAGACTGACGCCCGACATCATGGGGGAGGGGAGTGACGAAACCGAAAGGCTTTGGCCGGATCGCGGTGCTCGGGGCGGGCAAGATGGGCGAGGGGCTGATCGGGGGGCTCCTCGATGCGCGTCTGGCCGACCCGGCGCGCCTGGTGGCCACGGCGCGTCACCGGGAGCGTCTCGATCAGCTGGAGAAGAAATTCCGCATCACGACGACGCTGCGCAATGCGCAGGCCGTCCGCCACGCGGCCGTGATCATCCTCGCCGTCAAGCCGCAGGCGATGAGCGAGGTGCTCTCCGACATCCGCCGGCGGGTGAGCCGGCGCCAGCTCGTCGTGTCGGTCGCCGCCTCGGTCCGGACCTCGTTCATCGAGAAGCGCCTGGGGCCGGGCATCCCCGTGGTGCGGGCGATGCCGAACACCCCCTGCATCATCCGCAGGGGAGTGACCGCCCTGTCGCCCGGCCGCTACGCGAGCGGGCCCGACCTCGAGAACGCCCGGCGGATCTTCGCTCCCCTCGGGCGCTGCCTGGTCCTCGACGAGAAGCACATGGACGCGGTCACCGGACTGTCCGCCTCCGGGCCGGCCTACCTCTACGTGGTCATCGAGTCGCTCGCGGAGGGAGGCGTGAAGGTGGGCCTGCCTCGCGACGTCGCCACGGTCCTGGCGTCCCAGATGGTCCTGGGCTCGGCGGCCATGGTCCTGGAGTCGGGGGAGCACCCGGCTCTCCTGAAGGATGTGGTCACCACCCCCGCCGGTTGCACCATCGACGGCCTCCTGGAGCTGGAGGAGGGGGGGCTCCGGGTCGCGCTGATCAAGGCCGTGGTCCGGGCGACCCGCAGGGCCGCGGAGCTGATCCACGGCTGAGCCGGCCTTCTTAGGTCCGCTTGATCCTCGCCCCGCCGGACGACATCTTGGATTCGCCGGATCCCGCGGCGGGAGGGTGTCGCCGTGTCACTCGATCGAGAAGCGCTCCGCGAAGCGCTGCTGTCGGTCATGGACCGCAAGGATCACTGGGCGTGGCCCCACTTCGAGGGGGGGCGCGCCACCCGGCCGCAGCTCCTGCTCCACTACCGGCAAGAGTATGAGGTCTACGTGAGGGACTTCCCGATCCTCCTCAGCCGCGTCCACGCCCGCTGCCCGCACCCCGCGGTGCGCCGGGACCTCGCCGAGAACCTCTATGAGGAGGAGACGGGGGGGCTGAGCAAGGGCGCGCCCCATCCGGAGCTCTTCCTGCTGATGATGGAGGGGCTCGGCTTCCCCAAAGAGCGCTTCACCGGGATCCGCCTGATCCCCGAGGCCGCGGCCTATCGGGCCTGGATCGACTCGATCACGACCGGCCGCCCCTGGATCGAGGGGGCGGCGCTGGTCACCATCTTCATCGAGGGGAGCGTCGAGGACCGTCGCCGGATCCACGGCGGGGGCCCCGGGACGCCTGCGGACGTCGAGGCGGCCCTGCGCGCAAGCGCCCTGGTGCGCCACTACGGCGTCGCGACGCGCTTCCTGGACCTCAAGCGCGCGCATCACATGGTCGAGAGCGGTCACCGCAGGATGGCGTGGAGGATGGTCCTCGAGCACGCCCGCAACCCCCGGGCCGCCGCCCGGGTCCGCCGGGTGATGGAGCGCTCGCTCGAGCTGTGGCACCTGTACCGGGACGGTGTGGCGCGGGCCTGCGGGATCGGGCCACCCGCCGGGGAGCGCCGCGGGGCCGGGCCGGACCCGGGAGAGGGGCGGCCGCTGGGGCCGTTCGAATAATAATAATTATTATTGACAACCGCTCGCCTCCCGGACTACGATCCCCGGCTCGGGAGGTGGGGTGACGCGGCGGCGGAGCATCGGCGTGAGCGCACGGGAGCTCGAATCGCGCCTGCGCGCCGGAGGGGCGCGGCCGACCCGGCAGCGCCGCACCGTGTTCGCGGCGCTGGCCGCGTGCGCCGACCATCCGACGGCGGAGATGCTGCACAGGATGGCGCGGCGCAGGATCCCCGATCTGTCCCTGGCGACCGTCTACAAGACGCTCGACCTGCTCGTGGAGGCCCGCCTCGCCGGGCGGTTCGTGGACGTCAACGGCGTCGCCCGCTACGACGCGCGCACCGAGCCCCACGACCACCGGCGCTGCCTGCGGTGTGGGCGGGTCGAGGACGTGAACCTGCCGCGGCGGTCGCGGCGGCTCGCGGACATCCGCGTCCCCGGCTTCGCGATCACCGGCTGCCACTTCGAATTGCTCGGGGTCTGCGATCGGTGCCCCGGCGGCGCCCGGCCGGCGGAGGCCGGACGCACAACCCACGTCCCCACTCTGTGAGAAGGAGAACCGCTGTGAGCGATGCGTCCACGACTATCGACAAGCTGAGGATCACCCTCCCCGCGGCCGGCGTCGCGCGGGTCGGCGCGCCGGCACCCGATTTCCGGATGCCTTCGACCAGGGATCTCGCGACGCTCGGCGAGGACGTCACCCTCGCCCACTACAGGAACCGCTGGCTGGTCCTGTTCTTCTACCCCCTCGATTTCACTTTCGTCTGCCCGACGGAGATCACCGCCTTCTCGGACGCCTACGACGGGTTCCGCGAGGCGAACGCCGACGTCCTCGGCGTGAGCGTCGACTCGGTCTACAGTCACCGCGCCTGGATCAAGACCCCGCGCGAGAGAGGAGGCCTCGGCGATCTGCGCTTCCCGCTCGCTGCGGACATCACCAAGGACGTGAGCCGCCGCTACGGCGTCCTGCTGGAGGATCAGGGGATCGCCCTGCGGGGCCTGTTCCTGATCGACCCGAAGGGGATCCTGCAGTACCAGGTGATCCACAACCTGGGAGTGGGGCGCAGCGTCGACGAGACCCTCCGCGTCCTGCAGGCGTTCCAGACGGGCGAGCTGTGTCCCGCCAACTGGAAGCCGGGGCAGGCGACGATCAAGGCCTGATCGCCCCCTCTCCCCGGTGTCCCGGCGGGACCGCGCGGAGGGGCCGCCGACGGCCCGGCCGCGGCGCGCCGGGCCGGCGCGTCCTTCAGATGAGCCGGAGCACCTCGGACGGATGCGCCTTGGGGTCGACCTCCGGGAAGGCGTGTCGGACGAGGCCGTCCGGGCCGATCACGTACGAGATCCTCCGCGCGTGGTCGTCGGAGGGTCCGTCGCAAGCCCCGTACGCCACCCCGATCGCCCGGTCGGTATCGCACAGCAGGCGGTAGGGGAAGTCGAACTTCAGGGCGAAGGCGGCGTTCTCCTCAACGGTGTCGAACGACACACCGAGGATCACCGCGTTCCTCTTCTCGAACTCCTCCGACAGGTCGCGGTACCCGCGGCCCTCGGTGGTTCAGCCGGGCGTGTCGGCCTTGGGGTAGAACCACAGGACGACCGTCCTGCCGGCGAAATCGGACAGGGCGACCTCGCGTCCCCGGTGGTCCCGGACGCGGAACTCGGGTGCCTTCGCGCCGATGGCGATCATCGGGATCCTCCTTCACGGCCGCGGGGCGATCCGATCGGCCCCGGCGGCGACGGTGGCGGTCCGGGCCGCGCGCCCGGCACGGCGCCCGACCACCGATTCGTACACCTTCAGGATGTTCGACGTGAGCCTCTCGGGCGTGAAGCGCCGCGCGACGTCCCGGCTGCCCCGGCGGCCCATCTCGCGCGCCCGCCCGGGGTCGTCGAGCAGAGACAGGATCGCCTCCGCCAGGCGCCCGGGATCGCGGGGCGGGACCACCAGTCCCGTCTCCCCGGGGCGCAGGATCTCGACCGCCCCGCCGATCGCGGTGGCCACCGCCGGCACGCCGCAGGCCAGGGATTCCTTGAGGACGGTCGACGAGGCGTCGCAGTCGATCGAGGGCAGGACGGAGACGGTCAGCGCGGCGATGATCTCCGGCACGTCGTTCCTGAAGCCGAGGAAACGCACCGCGTCGCTCAGGCCGAGCGAGGCGGCCAGGGAGCGGAACTCCCTCTCCTGTGGGCCGGTCCCGGTGAGGATGAAGCGGGCCTCCGGCCGGCGATCCAGGACCCGCTTCGCGGCGCGCAGGAAGTCGTCCTGGGCCTTGTCGTGGACGAGCCGGCCGATAACGCCGACGAGGGGGACGTCGGGCCCGAGGCCCAGCTCGGCCCGCACCCTGCTGCCGTCGACCCCGAGGTGAAACCGCTCCGGCCGGTAGGCCATGTCGACCACCGTGACCCGCTCCCGGCGCAGCGCGCCGCACTCGAGGATGCGCGCGTAACGCTCGAGGACCGAGGCGTTGGCGACGACGAGGTGGTCCACCTGCCGCCGGTAGAGCCAGCGGTTCGCGAGATGGCCGCGCACCCTCTTGGTGTTGTGTCGAGTGAACACCAGGGGCACCGGCACCCGCGCGAGGGCGCGCGCGCTCACGCAGGTCCACAGATCCTGCGAGCCGTGCGCGTGGATCACGTCGTACCGTTCGGCGCGCAGGTGGCGGGAGAGGCGCGCGGCGTCGCGCAGCGCCGAGGCCAGATGCTTGGTCTTGAGGAAGGCGCACGCCTCGAAGGTGAGGAGGCCGGCCTGCCGCGAGCGCTGCGCGAGGAGCGAGCCGCGCGGGGCAGCGATCACCACCCGGTGACCCCGGTCGGCCAGACCCCGGGACATCATCAGGACGGCGGCCGGCTGGCCACCCCACCCGTAGTGGAAGTTGGTCTGCAGGATCCTCACGCTCGCGCCTCGGGCGGCCAATCGGACGGCGCCCGGCGTGCGCGCCGCCGCGGCCCCACAGTTTAGGGGAGCCGCCGCCGGCGCGCAACAGGCGGGGGGAGTGGAGCCCGGCGGGCCCGGCGCGGCGCGATTCAGGCCGCGGCCTTTCGGTCGGCGCGCACCAGCACCACGGTGATGTTGTCCTCGCCCCCCCGGGAGTTGGCGAGCGCGACGAGAGACCGGCAGCCCGCGTCCAGGTCGCCCCGGTGCTGCTGCAGGGCGCGGAGGATCTCGCGGTCCTCGGCCATCGAGGTCAGCCCGTCCGAGCACAGCAGGATCAGATCGCCCTGCTTCAGATCGATCTGGACGAGGTCCGCCTCTACCTCCTCCTGGCTCCCGACCGCGCGGGTCAGGATGTTGCGCGCGGGGTGCTTGCGGGCCTCGTCGGCGCTCAGGGTTCCGGCCCGGACCTGTTCGTTGACGAAAGTGTGATCCGACGTGAGCTGGCGGATCGCGCGGCCGCGAACCATGTAGGCGCGGCTGTCGCCCACCGACCCGATGTAGGCGCGGTTCCCCTGAATGTAAGCCGCCACAACCGTGGTGCCCATGCCCCGCATCGCCCGGTCCTTGCGGACGGAGCGGGCGATCTCCTGGTTGGCAAGCCGAATGGCGTTCAGGACGCGCCGGGCGGGCACCGGGAGCGCCGCCTCCTCCCGGCTGGGCGAGCGGAACGCCGCCGGGATCGTCGGCTCCTTCCTCGGATCGCTGCCGGAGATGTGGCGGGCGATCGATTCGACCGCCAGACGCGATGCCACCTCGCCGGCAGCGTGCCCGCCCATCCCGTCAGCGACCACGAACAGGTTATGGGCGGCGGCGATGGTGAACGAGTCCTCGTTGGAGGACCGTTTGCGGCCCACGTCGGTCAGGCCGGCGCTCGAGAAGGTGAGCGGCGCGGGCGCGGACTCAGCCACGCGGACCTCCCTCCGCGCCGACCCTCTCCGTTCCGGGGGCGGTCAGCTCCTCGAGCTTGGCGCGGGCGGCCTGGTTCCCGGGCTCCTGCGCCAGCGCCTCGCGCAGCTGCTCCGCGGCCTCGCGGCCCCGGCCGGCCTGCGCCAGCGCGAAGCCCAGGTTGAGGCGGGCGACGGTGTAGCGATCGTTGGCCTCGAGCGCCAGGCGGAACGCGGCGATCGCCTCGTCCCAGCGCTCCATCTCGCCGCAGGCCACGCCGATGTAATTGTGCACGTCGGCGAACCCCGCGTTGAACTCGGCCGCCTCGCGCAGTTCCTCGACGCCCCGCTCGAGCTGGCCGTCCCTGAGGAGCCTGAGCCCGCGGCGGTAGTGGAAGGCGAAGTTCTCCGGGCGCCGCTGGAGCGCCTCGCGCAGCCACTCGGCCGCGGCGTCCGTCTCGCCCCGGCGGAGCGCCTCCATACCCTTGCGGAAGGGTCCCTCGATGGCCCGGACGGCCAGCCGGCGGGCCCGATCGAACTCGCGCCTCGCCTCCTCCCGGCGGCCGTCCGCGAGCAGCAGGAACGCCAGCCGGGTCCGCGCCTCGAGGTAGTCCGGGTTGATCCGCAGCGCCCGCCGGTACGAGTCCAGCGCCTCGGGGATCAGGCCGCAGCGGGCGCGGAGAGCCCCCATCCTCAGATGGATGTCGGGATAGTCGGGGGTGAGCTCAAGCGCCTCTCGGTACTCCTCCACGGCCCTCACGACGTCTCCCGACTCGTCGAGCCCCTCCGCCGCCGAGATGTGCGTCTGCGTGAGATAGTAGATCGCCATGCGCCGGTCCGGATCGGTCGTGTCGTCCGCCCGGACGGCCCGGGTCAGGTAATCGATCGCCTGCTTCCACTCCCCGCGGTAGTGGTGGTAGATGCCCGATTTCACCTGATAGTTGCCGAGCCGGTTGCGGATCGCCTTGAGCAGCCGCATCAGTGGCCCTTCTTCTTGAGCTTCTTGGGCGGCTGGGTGCGGGCGAGAAAGAGGTTGCGCGCCTGACGGCGCAGCAGCTCGGGAACGTTCTTGTCGCCCGCGACCTGCTTCAGATCGCGGGTCCCGAGCCGCGGGAGGAACTGCACCGAGACCCCCGGCGGCGTCTTCGGGTTGCGCACCAGCGCGTGCGCCACCCCGTAGCTCTTCGTCCAGTCGCGGTGCGATCCGATGATCCGGAGGACATCCTCGCATACGTTGCGCATGTTCGCGAAGGCCGTGATCTCCTGCTCGTTGAGCTTGGGCGACTTCAGGACCTGCAGCGACACGGTCTTGGCCGTGTCCCGGATCAGTATGGCCCGGTCCTCTGCGTTGCCTTTCATCGCCAGCTGCTGCCGTTCCGGCACGTTCATTCTCATGATCCTCTGGAACGCCGGCGTCCGGCGCAGTGTCTCCTCGTAGCTCGCCTCGGCCTCGGGGGTCAGCTCGGGCGGCGCTTCGGCCGCGGCCTCCTCGGCCGGCGCCTCTCCGGCGGGGTGACCGGGCGCCCCCGGCGGGGCCGTCTCCGGTGGCGCCGTGGCCGGGGCCTCCCGGACCGTCAGCTTCTCCTTCCCGACGAAGTCGCGCTCCAGCTCCAGCAGCCGGCGGCGGCCCTCTCCGGACAGCCTCGGGTTGCCCCGCAGCAGCTCCAGGAGGCGGGGGTTCCCGATAATCCGCGCCTCGTTCGTGACGATGAGGCTCAGCGCCTCGGAGGACCCGCTCGCGGCCAGCCACTCGAGCGTCGACTCGGCGACGGTCTGGTGGAAGATCGCCGCCTCGAGCGCTGGCCCGGTGAGCTTCCCGGTGCGCACGAAGTAGTCGATCAGGAGCGGGTCGCAGTGCGCCTCCCTGAACAGCAGGGCGAGGCTCTCCATCGAGGTCTTCTGAAGGCTCTTCTCCGCCTCGCGCACCACCTCCGGCACCGGGTCCTTCAGGAGGCAGACCTGCAGGTACAGGAGATCGTGCGCGGGGATCGGCAGCGATCCACGGGCGGCAGTCAGGCGGATGGTGTCGGGCGCGTTCCCGTTCAGGATCCGCTCGACCAGAGGGTGGCGTGCCTCGGGCGCGCCGGGTGGAGCGGGTTCAGGGCCGGGCATGAGCCTCCCGTTCAGGCGGGCAGATCTGCCGGTAGTCGTCGAATCGGATGGTGTAGCCGTAGACGCGGCTTCCCGGCTCGCCCAGCGGCAGGCAGGGCTCGCCGTTCACCCTCAGGCGGACGGCGGCGGCGTCCGTGGCGCTGACCCGGATCGAGCGCAGGCATTGCAGCCGCCTGGTCTCGCCACGTCGCATGACCCAGTTGATCGCCTCGTCCGAGTCACAGAACAGCTGCACCCAGGTCCTCCCGGTCGCCTTGATGTGCACCTCCATGGGCCCGGCGGCTTCGGAGACGGGGGCGGGGATCGGCTCGGGCGGCGCGGCGACGGGCTCGGCCGGAGCCCGGGCATCCCCGGCGGCGCCGGAGCCGGCACCCGCCGACGTGCCGCCCGGCCGCTCGCGCGGGAGGCGGGGGGGAGTCGGGGGCGGCGTCGCGGCGGGAGCCGCGCCGGAGGTCGGCCGCGCCGCCGCCGTTCCGCCCGCGTCCGGTGGCGAGGGCACGGAGCCGGCCGGGCCGGCGAGCGCCTGCTCGCCGGCGGCGTCGCGGGCGGCCGTGGACGGGGCATCCCCCGGGGCCGCCGGCGCCACCTCCACGCGCTCGGGCTCCGGGACCCGCGGCATGAAGAGACTCAGCGCCACGAACGCCGCGCCGGTGACCACCACGATCGTCAGCACCCCGAGCAGCACATTGGGCCTTCTCCGGGACGGCCCGCCGTCGGGCGCCGTCTCCGCCGGACCTTCCGCGGCGAGCGGGGCCCCGGTCAGGGTCATTCCGGCCGGCTGGGCCGGCTCCGTGGCGCCGCCCGGCCCGGTGGCCTCACGGGTCCATCCCGGAGGCACGGGCGCCG